>JAZSGI010000120.1:0-16520 GCA_045532655.1 Victivallaceae bacterium | reverse complement strand
AGGAACTGTATCCGGGACTTGGGAGAGCAAAGAAACCGTCAGGACAGCCGGCTCTTTCAAGGCTGCTGATGATGTAATTGTTGGCGGTTCCATCCTCGGTTACGGTTCTGTCGACATCAAAGAAAGTTCTGTTGGGGCAATTGATCGCGGCCAGAATTACACTGTAAACAACAAGAGAACATATTCTGCAAACGGAATCACAGAAACGTATGATGCCACTTATAACGCCTCGGGTAATCTGACGGCTGTTGACAGTAAGATCAATGGCGACATAACAAATTATAATACTGTATCACTTACAAACACAGCAGCTGGCAATATCATAAGAGATACTCTGGCAAAGAAAACACGGAAAGAAACTGCTGATACAGTAACTGAAACCATTGAGTACAAATCTTCCGGCAATGTCACGCTGAAAGTTGATAAAAAAGCCAACAGCTATATGACAGTCGGGGCAATCGGAGGATATGCAGATGTCAACATCAACGGCTTTATCGGTCGTGACAGTTCGTATGGGATTACTGTAACTGGTGGGATTTCCAGCGGTAGCTCTTATCAGAATAATTCAACAGAAAAGCGTATGGCTGCCGGTTCGTTGAGGTTAACAGACAACGTAACTGTCATGGATGATATCGGGGGCTTTCTTAATGTTACTGCCAAAAATAATATTTCTCTTGACGGCAGCATCGTTGGAGGTAATACAATCAACGGCAAATATGAGTATGTCGGAAAACTTGATTTTAATGATGTAAATATGTCTTATGAGTACGCACAGCGTTCCATTGCAGGATTTTCAACCATAACAATCACCAATTCATCTATTAAAGCAGATATCATGGATGCCGGATCTGCAACTTTTGATTCAACTGATATTTCCGGAATGGTTTCCAACATCCAGAAAATTACAATTAAAAAATATGTTGGAATCACAAATATTGGTGATATTTGTTATGTTGGTACTGACAAGGATGACACTTTCACTATTGAGAAGGGCGGCTGTTTGAGCGTTAACGCTTCAGGAATGAATTTTAAAGGCGGCAATGACAAGTTTGTTATCAATGGAACTCTTCTTGTGAACAACCCTTATGTAATTACTGCAGACAAATTGGCAATATCCGGAAATGGTTATATTGCCGCACAGCATGAAGTTATCGGGAACCTGCAAAATGATTATGCACATCTTCTGGAAAAATCTCAGGTCAAATTTCTTGACCTTGGTGATACCGCAAAGGGATTCAGAGGGGCAGATACAGAATTGGCCGACAACAACAGGGCTGTTGCCATTGATTGGGAGTGGAACGTTTCCTCTTATGAAATTGAGGGCTGGCTGAGTGATTCTGAAACTGGTTTTGAGGATGAGTGTGATATTCTCAAGTTCAAAGCCGACTTTGATGGTTTGCTTGAATTCAGCGGGTTGAATGAGACGTATGACAAGATCACCATCAACGGTACTGAAATTTCCGGCTTGGATTGGTCTTCTTATCATGTTGCAGCCGGAACCGAATACACCATTAAACTTGAACGTGACGGCGCGGATTCAACCAACTATAGCATAAGTTACAGTTACTTGTAATTTTCTGTCACTGCAATATAGGAAATACTCAAACCAGTGCATTATAGCCGGTTTGAGTATTTTTTACATAGGGATGCGTATTACGCCGGGAATTTTTGTCTTTGAAAGATCGTTTGTAACCATATCAACAGCAGTAAATGTATGGAACACCTGCAACGCAGATCTCACCGCAGAAGATTAACCGGCCGCTTTCTGACAGCGTTTTGTGAATAAACTGCAGAAACAGTAAAATTCCTGAATTCTGCTCCGGATGCCTCAAAATACTTCCGATTTTTACAAGCAACAGGCGTGGAAGAAAACAGAATCTTCCACGCCTGATTTGTAAGTTGTCAAAAAATTCCTTCACATTTCTGCGTGACCCGGTATTAAAAACCAGCTTTGGCAAGTATTTCTATCAGGACGATCGCTGCTATCAAGCCAAATATAACCAGCAGAAATCCGCAACCGAAATCTATGCATTTAAACATGAAAAGGGTTATTCCTCTGCTAAAGATGCACAATTCAAAGTTCCTTCTGCAGGAATGGTTCCGCTTCCAAGTTTCTTCTTGTCGCCATATTTGTCTTCTCCGCCATAAATGACTACAGCAAGTTCATTATCCGGAGTCTCCTTAACATAAATATTGACATATCGCCATGAACGTGTTGCCAAAGGCATATTCTTGAGTGTCCATGAGCCATTTTCGGAAAAAAACAGCACATTGACCAGTTCAGGATTTTTGGATAACGGCAAATTGAAAATATACTTGCCGACTTCGTATTTATAATCCTGGATCTGCATTAAATCGCCATCTTCATCCTTCAGGAAAACCGGATCTGCAGCCCTGTTGTCAAAAGTGGTCCCGGCACTGTATAAACAGTAGGAAATACCTTTCCCCCTGTTTGAGGAATAATCTATTTCCCAGGTGGCAACCACACCCCGTCGCCAAAGCTCACCGCCGATAGTACAGATATTACATACTCTGTTCGTTTCTGCAAATATAAGATTTCTGCCGCATTCAAGGCATCTGGCTGCAAAACACGGCAGGCTGAAGAGAGAAAGAAGCAGAACTGTCAGAAATTTTTTCCCGCAAGGCACAAACATAGCAGCCCTCCCTTTGCTGAAATCATGAATTTGCCAGAATTATCAGTACAATAATCGCAAGTATTATACCGCCGATAATTGTACCGCAACTGCTGCCACTGGGTTTTTCGTCCGGGATCTCTGTGATTTTCCAAGCCATTTTTCTTCTCCTTTGTTGTTTGCTGCCGCTAGAAAAGCAAAGGAATTCAAGAGACAGACCGGTCTACAAAGAATAACGTGAATCCGAAAAGAAATCGTACAAAAAAAATGCCGAACACTCCTCAAATGCACTTCGTCCGAGGCCCGACCAAGAGCCTGTCAACCACAATGCAAATAGAAGCATCCGGCAAGACTGTGCAAAAAAAAGGCACAATCCCACTGGACACAATTCACCTGTGTGGTTGACAAAATCGTTTTTTACTTGGTCGGTTTCGGACGAATTTGCCGTAAATGCGAACAGTTATCAATTAGCCGCTGTAATAAAACAGCACCTCATAATATATATCATACTTTTGGGAAATGCAAACAATAAATTAGATAATTTTTGCGGTAATAATCAACACAAGAACTTCCCCCTGTTTGAAAGTACTTGATGAAGGTATCTATCCATTTTTTACTGGCGCTCGTAAAATCCTTGGAGGTATAGGAAAATCTTTCCCCTTTTATTTGAATTCCACTGCTTGACAGTGTATATTATTATATAATTCAATATAAAAATATCCATCCGGAAATTTTACTTGAGGTGATCTTATGGAACTTAATTACATCCATCCGCGCAACATACTTGTTGCCACTCTGCAGCGTCTCTATGATTATGGCATGACAACTACTTCCGGCGGAAATCTTTCCATTAAAGATGGTGACGGCAATATCTGGATCACCCCCGGCGGTATCGATAAAGGTTCTCTCAGACCGCAGGATATTGTCAAAGTCACACCGGATGGCAAAGTTGAAGGTATCCACCGCCCAAGCTGCGAACTGCCCTTCCATAAATCTGTCTATTCCCTCCGGGAAGATGTCCGGGCCGTACTCCACGCTCATTCACCGGCTCTGGTGGCTTTCAGCCTTACCGGAAGAATGCCGGACGCTTCACTTATTCCCAGCGCAGCAAAAATTTGCGGCAAAGTTGCGTTCGCAGGATATGAAATCCCCGGAAGTGAAAAACTCGGCAAGGTCATCGCTGCTGAATTTGCCAACGGTGCTGATTCCGTCGTTATGGAAAACCACGGTGCTGTTATGGCTGGTTCAAGCATCGAACAGGCTTTTGCACGTTTCGAGGCTCTCGACTATGTTGCACGCATACAAATCAACGCCACCAGCTTCGGCGGCGAACACCACCTGGATGGACACCTGAAAAAAGTTTCATGGCCCGAATTCATCCCCAACATGGTCAGCGCAAATGAGTGCGAACTCCGGGATACCATAATGAACTTCCGCGCACGTTCATACCGCCAGCGGCTTCTTTTTTCAGGCAGCGCATTTATGGCAGCTCGCCTCGGTGAGGACGATTTCCTCGTCACTCCTGCCAATTTCGACCCCATGTACCTTGATTCCGTCGGTATTGTCAGAGTCAAAAACGGTATGCGTGAAGCCGGCAAAATCCCCAGTTCTGCCACAGCTGTTATCCGCTCCATATTCAATAAATGCCCGTGGGTCAACGCTGTTATGATGACAAGACCACCATATCTCATGGCTTTTGCTGTTACCGGTACCCCCATCGACAGCCGTACCATCCCGGAAAGCTATATCATGATGCGTGATGTCCCTCTCCTTAATGACGTTGACTATTTCGCTGATGTCGATTCCGTTGCAGCTATCCTCAAACCATCTGTCCCCGTTGTTATGATCGAAAACTGTGGTATACTTACCACCGGGAAAACCATTCTCGAAGCATTTGACCGTCTCGAGGTCTCTGAATTTACTGCAAAATGTATCATTCTGGCCCGCAAACTCGGTGAACTCAAGCCCATCAATCAGGAACAGGTAAATGATATCATCGCAGATTTCAATCTGCCGAAATAAAAATTAAACTTCTGAAAATCCGGAGCCTGTTTCCGGATTTTCAGCAAAACCCCTTTTTTATTTGACTTTTTTGATTTTACTGCTATATTAATACCATTCGTAAACGGTAGTACAGTTTCCAGCTATGCTGCTCGAAAAAATCCGTTCCCCGGGTTGGGCGTCGTTGAAAGGTCAATTGCAACAACAATTTGGTCTTCGGCTGCTGCAAGTGAGTTGGGCGTCGATATTGGGTGTTCAGCTGCTTATAAGTGGTTTGGGGCAGGTTGCCAGTTTGTCTTTGAGCTTCACTCTGTTCCTGCTGGGGGAAACGAACAACAAAAAAAAGGAAATGTCAAAATGGACAAAACCACCAAGACTGGCATCATTGCCAAGTACGCCCGCAAGGATGGCGACACCGGTTCCCCCGAAGTGCAGATCGCCGTTCTTACTGCCAAAATCAAAGAACTCACCGCTCACCTCCGCCGTAATCCCAAAGATTTCAGCACCCAGCGCGGTCTTCTCGCTATGGTCAGCCGTCGCCGCGGTCTCTTGAGCTATCTCTCCCGTGTCGATCACGACCGTTACCTCAGCCTCACTGATGAACTGGGTATCCGCCGCGCAAAATAATCCGCGGTTTCTGGAGCTGCAGCTCCATTTTTGTAATCAAAGCTCCGGAGCACCGTTTCGGAGCTTTTTTTGTTTGCCGGACCCAACGAAAGTCTTTTATATCATGAACTACGAGTCATATTTCCATAACTATCCCGATGCCAACGGCAGATTCGGTGTTTACGGCGGCTCTTTCCTCGCCCCCGAACTCCAGCAGGCTTTCGCAGAAATCGATGAAGCATATCACTCCATATGCCATTCTGCACATTTTATTAACGAACTCAGGCGCATCAGGCGTGAATTTCAGGGCAGACCCACCCCTGTTTATCACTGCAACCGCCTCTCCCGTAAACTCGGCAGATGCCATATCTACCTTAAACGCGAAGATCTCAACCATACCGGAGCACACAAACTCAATCACTGTATGGGCGAAGCTCTCCTCGCCAGCTTCATGGGCAAAAAACGCCTTATCGCAGAAACCGGTGCAGGGCAGCACGGGGTCGCCCTGGCTACTGCAGCCGCCTACTTCGGCCTTGAATGTGAAATTCACATGGGCGAAGTCGATATCGCCAAGCAGGCCCCCAATGTTACACGCATGAAAATCCTCGGCGCAAAAATCGTTCCGGTCACTCACGGTCTGAAAACCCTCAAAGAAGCTGTTGATTCTGCCTTTGACAGTTACGCCCGCAATTACAAAGATTCCATCTACTGCATCGGTTCCGCCCTCGGACCGCATCCCTTCCCGCTTATGGTCCGGGATTTCCAGATGTGTATCGGGATCGAGGCCAGAGAACAGTTTCTGGAAATGACCGGACACCTGCCGGATGTAGTGACCGCCTGTGTCGGCGGCGGCAGTAACTCGGCAGGCATGTTCGCAGGCTTCCTGAAAGATGAAGTTGTTGAACTGCATGGCGTTGAACCCCTCGGCAAAGGCTCTGCCCTCGGGCAGCATGCGGCTTCCATGCAATACGGTTCTTTCGGCAAGATCCACGGCTTTGAAACTATGCTCCTGCAGGACGAAAAAGGTGAACCACTGCCTGTATACTCCATTGCTTCCGGTCTTGACTATCCCGGAGTCGGCCCCGAACACGCCTTCTGGAACGAAATCGGCAGAGTCAAATATGTCACTGCGGATGATGACGAAGCTGTCGATGCCTTCTTCAAACTTTCAAGATACGAGGGCATAATTCCAGCTCTCGAAAGTTCACATGCCATTGCACACGCCATCCGTCTTGCCAAAGAACGCCGTCAGGGGTCTATCCTTGTCTGCTGTTCCGGCAGAGGCGACAAAGATGTTGATTACATTGTTGAAAATTATGGCACAGGTGAAAATTACGTCTTTGATGAAGACAGGTAATTATCCGATTGCCCCTTGAAACAAAAAACACTTTCCACTTTTGCATTACCTGAGTGGAAAGTGTTTTTTTCTGTACAGAGCCGGATGGCATCAATCCGGACTGAAGAATTTCTGATAGAGGAATCCCCCGATCACACCGCCGGCTATGGGAAATACGATAAAGAACCAGACCTGGGAAATAGCATTTGTATCCATGGCAAACATTTGCACCAGAGCCGGCCCCAAACTGCGGGCAGGATTTACCGACAGATTTGTGACCGGGATACCGATCAGGTGGATCAGCGTCAGGCACAGCCCGATCGCTGCCGGACCAAAACCACCTGGCGCCCGCTGATCGGTTGCGCCGCATATTACCATGAGAAAGATGAAGGTGAAAATTATTTCTGCAGCTGCACAAGCCCCAAAGCCGTAGTGACCGGGAGAAAATTCCCCGTAACCGTTGCTGGCAAAGCTCATTTCAGTACCTTGACACTGCAGTGCCCAGAGAAAAAGAGCCGCAAGGATACCGCCCACGGTCTGTGCAATTATATAAGCCGGAATATTTTTAGCCGGAAAACGCCCTGCCGCCCACAAGCCAAACGTAACTGCAGGATTGAAATGCCCTCCGGAAATATGCCCGAAAGCATACGCCCCGGTAAAGACTGTAAGACCGAAAGCCAGTGCTATCCCGGCATAACCGATCTTATCTCCTGCAAGCACTGCCGCTCCGCAACCGCCGAGTACCAGCCAGAAAGTGCCGATACATTCAGCAACCGTTCTTTTGTTGATAAAATACATCTTTCTTCCTTTCATTAATTCAACAGTATAATGGACATAGCATAAATATAATACACTTTCCCTGTAATTTCAAATTTTGTCAACATATTTCTTGCAATATCCCGGCCCGGCAACCGTAAAATATCTTTTTGTAGTTTTCTTGTATCTCTGTGTCATTTCCAGTGATACCAAATGTGGAATTTTGTGTTTGAGGTTGTATATTAGGAAAGTTTTACCGTAATAATCTGCACCATGGAGGGAAATATGTCTGCAGCAAAACCATTTTTTACACCCATCACCATTACCTTGCTCAACTATCCCGCTCATACCAATACTGAATGTATGACGGTTGATGCTTTCCCATGGGATACTGTACAGAAACTCCACGACCTCTGCCACGAAAGGCTGGGTATTTCCATCAACTGGATGCTCTGCCCGCAGTCACTGCCGCTTATGAAAGAAAAACTTGTGGAATGGCGGGAAAAGTACGGCGATGAGGCAGGTATCTGCGAGTGTGGTATTTTCGGCGAAGAATACATCAAAGATGACAAACTCCAGAACTGGGTTCCGGAATGCGGCCTCAAGCGTCCGGCAAAGGGGCTGCGCCCGTGGCACGACCTCACCGAAGAGGAAGCATTCAAAGCGATTTCCAGATTGAAAGATATTTATTCTTCCGCTCTCGGATTTGCTCCGACATTCATTTATGCTGCCAACGGCGGCGATGCCATGATCAGGGTGCTTAAACGTCTCGGTATCGGAGTGGCATGGGGATATAACTGGAACCTTTACGGCGACGGCGTGGATGCCACCGGCCGCGGGGCACCGCCGGATCCTTTCTTTATCAGCAGCAAAAATATCAAAGCTCCTGCTGAACCCGGAGATACCGGAGTCATCGGTGTCCCCTGGGGTACTGCCGACCTCAGCAATACATGGAATCTGCCCAAACAGAGCCGTATCGGCATCAACAATGTGTGTCTGAATCCCCACGAACTTGCCAACCGTTCCGGGGCAGTGCCGGACAATGAATATGTGGAAAATGTATTGACCCGTTTTGCTGACGAAAGAAGCTGGAACCCATATTCTTATGTACCGCTGCAATGCGAAGCTGTATGGCTGGACGAAAGCGGGGCATTTTATGCGCACCATCCCCTTTTCAATACCCGCACCACAGAACGTTTCCTCCATGAAATACTTACTGCCTACCGTCTCGGGGCGACGTTCCCCGGGTTCGGCAAATTCCGGGAATGGTTCTGCGGAAAATTCAATCATACCCCGGTAATGATGCACTATTGTAAAGATCTGCTGCCGGGGGTCGAATTCAGGGGCAAGGACCGCACTTTTGAGGATACCCTTGTTTACTGCAGCGGTTATGAACAGTTTGTTTTTGACAAAGCCAACGGGTTCAATCCTGTTTATTTCTGCGATTACACCAATGTACCGGAAGGGCTTCCCGCTCCGCAGGAGTTCCCCGCCAGGTGGACACCGCAGGTGGAACTGAAAGTTCAGGAATGGATCGGACCCGCATTCGGTATAAATATCACTCCGGAAGGTTGCTCATGGAAGGCGACAAATCTCTATTCCAACGGGTTCCCCCTGACCTCGGCAGAAGACATCCCCAATTACAAGTTCGTCTTGTGGAAAACAAATCTGCCGGAATACATAAAAGTAGAGGACATCGTCACTTCTGACAACGTGAAGGATATCCGTCTGATTCCGGAATACAATACCGCCGTAGTTTCTCTTGAGCTGCGCAAAGGCAACAATCTGGTGGAACTCTCATCCGATCTTCCGGCGCAGTATATTACTATGGAACCGGCACGGCGCACAGGTAAAAGATACGAGATCTACATTACCAATACCGGCGCACCGGCAGGGGCATCATATATTTCTGCAAAACTGGATAAAAACCTGCAGATCGGCGGGTTCTGGTGGAACGGCAAATATTATGATTCACTCTTTGTCGGCGAATACAGCGTTTACGACTGGCGTACCGGCGATCTGCATTTGAAGATCAGTTATCCCGGCAAATTGACCATACAAACCGGTATCAACCGTCTGGTATTTGAGGTTATCGGCACCTTTGATCCGGCAAACCCCTGCGCCTGAAGCAACCTCTTTTCTCTACCCGGCAGGATGTCCCGCAAGATACGGGACTCCTGCTGTATTCCCTGCCGGAGAACAAATTACCTCATTCAGTTTGATTTTTTTTAAAACAATGTTATTGTATGTATTCGGGGTCGTTTCAAAAGTCATTCAAAAAAATGATAAAGCTGCCAGTCCCGCCTTACCTTTATTGGAAGGTGGAAAGGTGACTGTTGCAAGATGCTCATTTGGCAAATCAAAGCGGGGGGCGCTTTAACAATTTTGAGGAGTTTTGAAATTGCCTCAATTAAATTTTTTTATGCCGGAAGGGAAATTCATGTCTGTTTTGTATGATCTTTGCGGGCGCATGGGGGTGATGCTGTTGTGTGTCCTTTGCTCTCTGCCGTTTACTGCCGCCGCAGAAGAGGACTGGCTTGGGGACTTGCTTGATGATTTATACAGTACTCCGGACAGCAGAAGCGAAGGAGTCCGCTATTTTAAAGAGAAAAAATATCCCGAAGCATTGCGTGAATTTCAAAAAGCATTGGATGAAGAAATCTCTTTGTGCGGCGCAAATACTGCCGTCGCCGCGGAGATCATTGCGGATACAGCCATGGTCAAAGCAGCCATGGGGGATTATCAAGAGGCTCTCCGGGATTTCCGCAGAGCTTTAAAAATACAGGAAAAAGTCCTTGCAGATAATGATTTGCAGAAAGTATACACCTGTAATTCAGTGGGGCTTATGTATAAAAATCTCGGAAATTCTCAAGGGGCATTGAAGTATTACAGCAAAGCCCTGAAAATGTGTACCGACATAGTTGGGGAAACACATTCCGACCGGGCTGCAATCTTTATAAATATCGGCGATGTATATACCGATACAGAGCAATATTATGACGCTCTGGAAAATTATCGTGCCGCTATGGAAATATATCAGCTCCTTTCCGCAAAGCCATCTGCCCATATTGCCGGGTGTTTTAACAAAATTGCTGTTGTATATTCATTACAGGAGAATTACGCTGCAGCTGCAACTTATTTTGCCAAAGCAGTCGATATTTACGACAGGTTGGAAATCGAAAACAGCGATACTGTGCTGTTTTATCTCGGATACGGTCAGGCGCTTCTGGGGGCAGGTGATGCTGCCGGGGCTGAACAGCCTTTGCGTCGGGCATTGAAAATGTCTGTGGGAATAAACGGCAGAAATCATGAAATAACTGTAATCTGCCGGGAATGTTTGCGTATGGCAACAAAAAGGGAATGAATATGCTTGGAGAAAATTTCCGTTATTATGCTTTTATCAGCTACAGTCATCAGGATCGCAAGGTTGCCAGCCGGATACATAAGCAGCTGACCTTTTACCGTCTGCCAAGTTATGCCCGCAAAGAACTTCACCGCAATGTCCGCATCGACCCCATTTGCAAGGATAATCACTCTCTGCCCCCCGGCCCTCTGTGGGAGATGCTGAAAGAAAAACTTGATGAATCAAAATTCCTTATTGTAGTCTGTTCCCCAAACTCTGCCAAACCCGGCTTGAGCAACATACATTGGGTCAACAGGGAAGTGGAATATTTTGCCGAAAAACACGGCATTGACAGGATAATACCGGTAATAATAGCAGGAAAAGTCAATGGCGGGGATGAGGAATGTTTCTGTCCGGCACTTAAAAAGTACGATATTCTGGCACTGGATGCCGCCTCCAAAGAAAACAGCCGGGAAAAGATCCTTAACTTCCTTGCTGCCAAACTGCTGGGGCTGAACGCCAATATGCTTTACAGTTATGCGCAGGAGGAAATGAAAAAACGCCGGAAATTGCGGTTTTTCTTCCTGCTGCCTCTGCTGATACTTGCCATGCTGGCAGGATTTCTGTACTGGGATTCCACCCGTACAGTCAATATGTATTACGCCGACTATGTGGATTCCTACGGACTGCCGGAGGGGATCTTTGAATTGACTCCGGAAGAACTGCAGGTGCGCAGCGACCATTATCGGTTTGAATACAGGGGATACCGCTGGGGAAAAGCGGTACATGGGGATTCTGCCGGATTTTACCTGTGCAACATCTTTAATTTTCAGCGTATTCTGCAGAAGGTCGTTCACGAAAACTCCGCCGGTGTTCCGGAAACTGTAAATCATACCGAATTGAGTGAGCGTCCCGCAATCCAGGTCTTTACTTATGATGCCGTACCGTTCTTCTCCCGCAAGCTCCGGGAAATATATTGCCAGAATCCCGGCAGCTGGAACAATATCAGAGTTTCTGCCGGCAGAATTACCTTTGCCGATCACGATGGGGTTATCAACGGCAGTAAAAACTTTATGGAAAAAGATGGCGACAAAACTGTGCGCCAAAGTGCCACTACTGACAAATCATCTCAGAGTGAAGTTTCGTGGAACGAGAAAATAAGTCAGGTTACCGGGGAATATATCAAACGCAACAAAGATGGCAGAGCGGTAACTGTATGGAATAAAAATGCCAACGGCAATCACGCTCCGGACGCTGATGGCATATACGGCAAAAAATATGTTCTTGATGATCTGGGCAGAGTGGAAACGGTCAGTTATCTTGATAATGACGGCAATTGGCAAGAAAACAGCAAAGGAGTTGCCGGTAAAGAATACCGTTAT
Source organism: Victivallaceae bacterium (assembly GCA_045532655.1). Lineage (GTDB taxonomy): Bacteria > Verrucomicrobiota > Lentisphaeria > Victivallales > Victivallaceae > JAVBQJ01. Next base: position 4,463 of record JAZSGI010000120.1, on the reverse strand, counting down.
AAAAAACACTATTTGTACCTGGCAAAATATGTCAACAAGGCTGGTGCAGTTGTCGGTCCCCATGGTTGGATGATAGCAGAGGATATACTTGATGAAACAACAGGCAACTGTACAGGCAGCGTATATAAAAATCAGGATGGCACCATCTTTGTAAACAAAAAAGGTTATGCCGGTTATTATCAGGAACTTGATGAAAAAGGATTTATCCGCAAGCAGACCTATCACGGTATCGAAAAAAACAGTGACGGTTCCTGGAAGCCGGTGATGTCAACAGATGGATATGCAATAATCAATGTGGTTTATGAAGACGGGTACCTTACTGAAATTACTTTTGCCGATACAGAGGGAGATCCATGTTACGATATTTATGGAACTGCTGGAGGAACAAGAAAATACCGGGACGGCAATTTGTGGAAAGAAACCAATATTGATTTAGATAAAAACCCTGTTGCCAACACCAATGGTATCGTCTCAATAGAGTATGATTATTATCCCGCCAGTGGTAATTTGAAAGAGGTCGCCATATTTGGCGATAAAGATGATCCCGCTCTTTTCGGAGCCCCCGGCGTATATAAGCAATTGCAGGAGTATAACGAATACGGCAAACTACTTACCGAAACCTATACAAAGTATGATGGCACTCCGGCAGCTGACAGTAATGGAATACATAAAGTTGTCAATAAATATGATGATGACGGCAATTTGATTGCCGATGAACTCTTTGCCCTGCCGGACAAAGGCGGGATATGGGGTAATTCTAATGTTCATTGCGTTAAACGTACATGGGAAAACGGCAACATCAAAGAAGAATATTATTTTGACTCTGATGGTAATAAAGTCACTGATGGCAATGGAGTTCATAAAGTTGTCAAGGAATATGATTCTGACGGCAATTTGATTGCCAATGAATTCTTTGCCCTGCCGGGCCAAGGCGGGATATGGGGTAATTCTAATGTTCATCACGTTAAACGTACATGGGAAAACGGCAACATCAAAGAAGAATATTATTTTGACTCTGATGGTAATAAAGTCGCTGCTGACGGGATTCACCGGGAGTTGAATTCCTATGATGACAACGGTAATTTGATTGCCGATGAACTCTTTGCCCTGCCGGACAAAGGCGGGATATGGGGATATGAAAATGTTCATCACGTTAAACGTACATGGGAAAACGGCAACATCAAAGAAGAATATTATTTGGGCATTGATGATAATAAAGTTGTTAATGACAATGGAGTTCACAAAGTTGTCAACGAATATGATTCTGACGGTAATTTGATTGCCGATGAACTCTTTGCCCTGCCGGACCAAGGCGGTATATGGGGTAATTCTAATGTTCATCACGTTAAACGTACATGGGAAAACGGAAATGTAACCAGTGAAGAATATTATGCTCCTGATGGTACTCCGGCAGCTGACAACAACGGTGTCACTGAAAAAAAATTCCGTTACAAAAAAAATGGATTACGGCTTGATAAATATTTTTATGCAGACGGCAGAACTGAAGTATTGAAGATGAAAAATCTTGTCAAAGCGGCCAGTGTTTTGTCTGACAGCCCCGGTGCCGCCAAAGGAGTGCAAGCCGGGGACCTTATCCTCAATTTTGCCGGTGTTGATTGGACAACGGGAGATTTCAGCCGCAATATTGTGGCAGAAACCGCAGAAACAGAAAAAACCTTGATTTTTGCCAGAAAACAGGAAGATGGTTCTTTCATCATATTTGAGCATACATTTCCGGCAGGGAGAATTGGATTGCACATGATGGACTTCTGGGGAGAAATGGCAGAATACGGCCAAGTGCTTGAGGACTATAAAGAATTTATGACAGAGGGTTAAGGTTCATTGCAAACTGTATTCACACAGCAGGAACAATTTACTGACAACTCAATCTTTTGCGTCGGGGAGATATTCAAACCATCCCGCTTTCTGCTGATGTTAAAAAATAACATAATTTTGCAGTAAAAGTTATTCTGCCGGAGAAAATGATTTGCTTTTTCATTGACAGGGATGTAAATTTTTCAAAGATTTCCAGACAAATATCAAAATCAAGGAGCGGATCATGTATTCCTCAGTATGTTCACCGGATAAGATGAATTTTTATAATATTTTCCCTTATTCCCCCGGCGAAGAGGAGCTTCTGGCGCAGGAGGCAATTGAATATGTGGAACGTACCGGCAACGAAATTATTCTCTATTGCATGACTCTGCATCCGCAGAACTTTCCCGCCGCGGTTTTGATGAATATACGGGGATTTCGGCAGAAAAGAAGGAGTTCCGTTTCAACGGCGAGAAAAACTGTATCAGCGGACAGAATTACCCTATTACCAAAGACGGAGATACACCGTTTATTACTGTAAAAAATTCCGGAGTGAAGGTCATGACTGAACTCCAGTATTCACCTTATTCCGGCTCGCCGCTGACAGAAAAGGCAGCCCCCGGCACGACCTTTTTCCGCAACGCTCTCGGTGGGCATATCTGTGTCACGGCATTTCACATGGATGAATTTGCGTTGAGCCGTTGGAACGAACCCCGCAAAGCATGGCTGCTGGAGATACTTGCCATTCTGGCAGATGGTGAAAATATCTGTGCAGTACTCAATGAGCAGAAATATCTTATGCTTACAAGGGAAGCAGATGACGGCAGTACTCTTGCCGTGGTGGTGAATACAGGTTTCGATTATGATGCCGTAATCCGCATCAAATATGCCGGAAACGTTGAAAAGGTGGAAAACCTTGCCAACAGCGGGCAATGGGAACCGCTCAACTTTACTGCGGCGGACGGAACGATCACCGTAGCAAAATCCATGATGTGCTATGAGTACGCAGTTTTGCGTATAAGCTGATCCGGATATCAGCTTTTATACCATGAATTTTCTTAAATGAAAAAGAGCTGTTGCAACCTTTTACAGGTTTACAACAGCCCTATCAGGAGGCAATTATACTTGCTTCAGCAAAGTTCAGTGATTTCGATATCGCTGAGGCCTTCCAATTTCATGAATTCAGCTTTTGCTGCTTCATAGCGGGCCTGATTGTCGGTGTTTACAAGACCGGTGCAGACTTCCAGATCCAGATGATTGGCATCAAAAAAGCCGCCGCAATGCATTTCATATTTTTCAAAGAGGGCAATGATTTGGTCAAAAAGTGCATCTTCTGCGGCTTCATCCATTTCGGCAACATTGCAGCAGATAGCAAAGCCAAGTTCCTGAAACTCTTTGAGACCCAATTTCTTACGCAGACGTTTTTTCATTTTTCCTGATTCCTTTTTACGGTTGTTATTTGCTGTTATGATTTCAAAAGCTGGTGCTTCTGACTGACTTTTTTAATAAATAAAGAGCATTTCCCTGTATTTTGGCAGCGGCCAGAGATCATCAGTGATCAGACGTTCCAGAGCATCGACAGACTTGCGCAGGGCAAACATTGCAGCAATTATCTTGTCCGGAGCCCCGGAAGTTAATTCAGATTCAAGTTTACGGCACGCTGCAGCTGCCTCGCTGTAAATATCTCCCGCACGGGTACAGGAGGATTTTGCTTCAGCAACAGCCGGATGACCTTCGGGAAAAACATTGGACATGGCACTTACCGCACTGCTCTCTCGGGCAAGATGCTCGATCACTGCCGGAAAGATAACTGTACGGGCAAGAGAAGCGGATAATTCACCTTCAATGAGCACTTTTTTGCGGTATTCTTCGCTGAAAACTTCAAATCTCGCATCAAGTTCACCGGCTGTAAGGACGCCGTATTTTTCAAAAAGAGCAATATTGGCAGGATCTTTAAGACATGCCAGTGCCTGCGGAGTGGTCGAGGCAGAGGGAAGTCCACGGCGGGCTGCCTCGGCATACCACGCTTCGGAATAGTTGTCGCCGTTGAAAATTATCCGCTTGTGACGGCGAACCATTCCGGCAAGAAGGGAAGCAAGAGTGTTTTCAAACTCTTCTGCCGGAGCAGCTTCCAAGACCGTCGCCATTTCATCAAATGCTTCGGCAACAATAGTATTGATTATATAATTCGGCCCGGCACAGGAGGAGGATGCACCGGGGGTACGGAATTCAAATTTATTGCCGGTATAGGCAAAAGGACTTGTACGGTTACGGTCAGTGGCATCTCTCGGCAGGGCAGGCACTGCTCCGGCACCGAGGGTCAGCTCTTTGGAACTGCGTCTGGCTGTACTGGAACCGTTTTCGAGACTTTCGATCACGCCGGTCAATTCATCGCCGAGGAATATGCTTATGATGGCCGGCGGTGCTTCCTGTGCACCGAGACGGAGATCATTGCTCCAGCCGCAGGCGGCACTGCGGAGCAGGTCACCATGTCTGTCCACAGCACTGATAACAGCCACAAGAGTTGTCAGAAAGAGCATATTGTTGCCGGGATCACTGCCGGGCGAAAGAAGATTTTTGCCGCCTATGGAAACTGCCCAGTTGTTGTGTTTACCTGAACCATTGATACCTGCAAAGGGCTTTTCGTG
>JAZSGI010000149.1:0-3832 GCA_045532655.1 Victivallaceae bacterium | reverse complement strand
AATTATGGAAAAAATTTCATCGCATTTGTGTTTGTACGGAGATATTGGCGTTTCCGGGAACATGTATGGCGGCAAGCTGCTTTCGCTGATGGATGAGGCTGCGGCAATTTATGCAAGGAAGGCTACAGGTGAAGCCCGTATTGTAACCCGAAGATTTTCTGCTGTAGAATTCAAGCAGCCGGTGAAAGTCGGTGAAATACTTGATTTTTATGCGGAAAATCCTGTTTGCGGTACTACAAGTTTTTCTTTTGATATAGTTGTTATGGTATGCAGCTGCCGCCGTTTTGAGGCTTCGTGTACCTTTGTAGCTTTAGATCAGAACGGCCGCAAAAAAGCCATAGATTGGGGGAATACCCCTCTGGGAAAAGGGGCGGATATATGAGGCAAACCGGTACTGCTGGATTATGCCTGTACCGGTTCGCACTTTGATGCCGGTCAGTTGATTTCAATAATAACACTGTGCCAGGGGGCGATCTCCGGCAACGTAAAAATTGTTTTTCCGGTTCCGTCCGGCTGACCATGAATAATCTGTGAGTCCATTGACCAATCCGTTACAACGGCAGTGTTTCCGGCAGAGCGTACTCTTATTGTCACATTTTCTGCCGGGTCAAGATATGCATTGCACATTTGTACAATTGTTTTGTCTCCGCACTCTCTGCACCACATTGGTATGCGGTGGTAAGAAAGCAGTTCGGCAGGCAGGGTGTCTTTAGTAAGCCAGCGGAAAAGTTTCTTCATGGTTGTGATCTTGTGTTCAAAATGCAGATCACGCAAAGGATAGTATCCGGCAACGGCAACTCTGCCGCCAAGAGCGTTTTCATAAATACCCAGAGAGCATGACGCAAGTTCCCGGTTCTGATAATTGACCAGACGGGCAAGTGGGATGCCTTTGCCGTCAATACTTTCAAGGTGCATACCGTATTCGTGACCCCAGGGGAAACTTTGACGGCAATCCCGTAAAAAACCTGCGGCGTCCTCATTCAACGGGTGCGGCAACAGCTCTTCTACTGCATCAAACTGTGTCTTGCCGGTAACACGGAATCCGGTAAGATCTGCCATACCCCGCGCCTCCAGAACCGGGAGCACGGCGGCAGGGCAGTATACCCCGCGGCTGAAAACTTCAATCAGTTCTTCCTCGGAGAGTGTTCTTGCTGCCTCTGCTGTAAGGATAGTGGCTTTTGCATCCTGCAGGCGGTATGCCGCAGAAAGAGCTCCTGTAAAAAGCTGGGAGAAATGAGGATTCTGCCAGAATGAAATTGAAGATTCCCATGGCTTTTGTGTGTCCAGACCGCATGCCGCAGATAATCCGGATGTCCAGCCATGCCATACCCCGACGGGGCGGATACGGGACCAGGAAGCCTGTTTGTCCAAAAAAGGTTTTATGTCACTTAATCCTTTAATAAGACTGGCATAAGTCGATAATTTTTCATCGCCGCCGTCAATGCAGTTCCATGCTGCCCCGGTGAGACCTGCAGCAGTATAAAGGGTGGATTCGCAGGCGGTGGCAGTTACTGATTTGTTGAGACGTTGATAATTGAAGTTTTCAATTTCAGCCTGAATATTGTCCACAATATCCGGAAGGCAGGCACTTTCGCAGCCCAGCATGTGGGCTTTGTACAGAAAACCGTCAGGCATATTTTCGTTATAGGCTCCGCCTCCCGGCCGCCAGCGCAAGGGCCGTTTGCTGTCGCCGGCAAGTGCGAGAGCCAGATCGGTCATCGTGGCATTGTCGCCTACCCGCATACCGGCATCCATTGCTCCCAGAGCAACAGAGGGAGCGGCTTCATGAATGACATGCTCGGCAAATCTGAAAACTTCACACAATCTTTCTCCTGAAAAAGTCAGCCATTTCTGGCGCCATTGGAACTTCTCCTCTTCTGTGCCGGAATCAAAGAGAGCAACAATGTTCTCCCTGGATAATGATGTGCCGTGTTTGCTGTTGAAGTCGCTGATACACTGGTCGCAGAAACATACGAGCCTGTCACTGCCGTGGAATGCGAATCTGATATCATCATCAAGCCAGATAAAATCCGGTTCGGCTCTTGTCAGCAGCAGAAATGTTTTACGCATAAATTCTCTGTTTGCCGGCACCGATGGACAGAGGGTACCGTGACAAATATTACCGGCGGAATCGATAAGGGGTGAAATTTCTTCCGGAATAGCAGCGGCGTTTTCAAAATGGTGTCCCAGAGTGGGGAGAACATTTATTCCACTTCCAAAACCGTGTTCTCTGACTTCCTGCAAAGCGCATTTCAAGCGGGGAATGACTTTTTCTGTACATTCCAGCTTCCTTATTGAATGTGTCGGACTGACAAAGAGGGCTATATCCTGTACTTTGTGTTCCTGACCGGAAAGCAAATCCAGTAAAGCCGTAAATTTTTCTTTATCCAACCATAGCGTTTCACCTATCCTGTAACAACAATCTGCTTTTTTCATAGGTATATTCCTTAGCGTTTTTTGTAAGATGCTGCACCATGCAGTTTTCGTTAATATAACATACGAAAAATACATTGCAAGACTGGAAGAAGGGATTTTGGTGTAAAAAATAAATACTCTGCTATACAAGTGCTATGGTATTTTTTTCAATTGTCCTGATCGTTGTCATCCCACGAATAAATAAGTTCCTCTACCGGATACCCATTGTTTGTGAGAAATTCCATGATGTCATTTTCGGTTTCCAAACTTAATTCCGGTGTTCTGGACAGTATCCATAAATAGCTTTTGCTTGAACCCGTTACTACGCTTGTCGTGTATTCCTGATCAAGGTGGATGATACGGTAAGGGGAATAAAAAGGCCAGAAAAAAGTTACTTCAAGTTCACCTGTGCCGGAAGAATCTTTGAAGCGGCCGGTACCTTCTATAGAGACAGCTTCCCCATTACGGTATCCCTGATTTTTTACATGTACCATACCGTCCGGTTCTGCGGTATATATGGTGGAAACATGTGTCATATTTTTTTCAAAATTATTGGGCAGCCTGGCTATTTCATACCATTGGCCCATATACCGGTCAATATCAAAATCAGTGACTGCCGGGATACTTGATGATGACTCATCGCAAGCGGAACAGAGAGCGGCGGCACAAGCCAGAACTAAAAATTTTTTCTTCATAACAAACCTCCTTTGTTTCTGCTGCAATATATCACACAAAAACTCCATGTCAAAAAACTTCTGCCAAAAAAAATTGATTTTGAACAAAAATAGTGGTATATTATCTGAAAATCATGAACATGAGGAGAAATTGTTCAATATGTATCAGCTTTCCGACAGAACTGCAACTTTTTCTGATTCTGTGATCAGACGCATGACCAGAATATCCAATAAATTCAATGCAGTCAACCTTTCACAGGGGTTTCCTGATTTTGATCCGCCGGCAGAACTTCTTGCGGCATTGGCACAAACGGCATCTGCCGGACCTCATCAGTATTCAATAACTTGGCGTGCAAAAAATTTCCGGGATGCCCTTGCTGCCAAACACCGTACATTTACCGGTATGGAAGTTGATCCGGAACGCGAAATTGTTGTAACTTGCGGCAGCACAGAAGCCATGATGTGTGCTATGATGAGTTTGGTGAATCCCGGAGATAAGGTAGCTGTTTTTTCGCCGTTTTATGAAAATTACGGGGCGGATGCAATTCTTTCCGGAGCTCAACCTGTTTATGTGCCATTGCAGCCTCCGGATTTTGATTTTGATCCGGAAAGACTGGAAAAGGCATTTCGTGACGGGGCAAAGGCACTTGTATTGTGCAATCCCTCCAATCCATGCGGCAAGGTTTTCAGTGCTGCGGAATTGGCAATTATCGCTGATATTGTTGAAAAATATGATGCATGGG
>JAZSGI010000008.1:0-7862 GCA_045532655.1 Victivallaceae bacterium | reverse complement strand
CCCTCAATCCCCGCATCGTCGCAGGAGGTATATTGTGCGACTGGAGGAATGCGAGAAAAGAGTTGAAAAAGGTATTGTACGGCAAGATACCGGTAGTTGGAATAAATAATTTCATTGCCGGTATGAGTTGTGTGTGTCATGATCATGCCGGACAAAGTATGATGGCAGTGAAATATCTGGTACGGGAGGGGCATAGAAAAATCGTCTTTATTGAGCCGCCTCTTGTCAACTGGGGCAGTTCGGAAAGGTGGAGAGGCTACCGTTATTGCATGGAGGAGGAAGGTATTCCCTGGGACGGACGTTTTCTTGAGGTATGGGACAGGGAGCACAAAATCGACCTTGAAAAATTCAAAACTCTGATTTATGAATGCAGGCCGACTGCGATAATCTGTCTGCATGAGGATTGGATGGTACAGTTGCATGTTTTGCTGGAGGATCTCGGGTTATATCCAGGCAGGGATATTTCCGTAATAACGGCGGAAGTTCCGGGATTGATGGATGTTTTGCGACCGAGGTATACAGCTGTGGCGCAGGATGCCGGCCAGTTGGCGAAAGCGGCAGTGGCAATGATCGGTGATTTGAAAGAAAAACCGCCGTTGATGGGAGGTGTGATGCACTATGTGCTGCCTTGTCATATAATAAAAAGAAAGTCGGTGAAGACACTCAAATGACAGAAACTGTGAAAATATTCATGAAAATATTTCATGGATAATGAAAAAAATTTTGAGCTTAAAAATGCTTTGTTGCCGGGTAAAAGACAGTAAAATATTGAAATTTTATTTATAATGTACGACAATTTTAGAGTATAGTCGCGTGATCAGCACGATCGCGCAAAATAAGGTACTTCATTTAAAGAAAGGAAAAGAAATGAAGAAGAATTTTACACTCATTGAACTCCTCGTTGTGATCGCCATCATTGCAATTCTGGCATCTATGCTGCTGCCTGCTTTGAGCAAGGCACGCGCTGCCGCTCAGGCAATCAAATGCATCAGCAATCAGAAGCAGACTGCACTGCAGCTGACAATGTATACCAACGACCATGACGGTGCAATCTATGTGTGGCCATGGTCATACAAACTTTCTGATGCCGGTTATGTGAGTACATGGGATCAGCTCCGCTGTACTGTCGGCAAGGTTTATTCCAAAGATGATGGAAGCAGTGTATTCGGTTTCAATTATTACGATTCCGGAAGATGGATTCCCGGTGGTACTTTCAACGTTGGAAGCGTGGTCAATGCCTCCAGTCATGTTTTAGTCGGCGATACTTTGAGCTGGTTCGGTACTCCATTCAGTCATGGATATCAGTACTTATATGGCGGTCAGATGGCAGATGCAGATCCTTTTGCTATTTTCTGCACATATCATAACGGCAAAGTCAATGCGGCTTTTGTTGACGGTCATGCAGCAGCTCTCAGCCCCAGAGAGTTTGTTGTCAATACTGCCAGAGCCAATCAGGCCGCAGCCTGGCAGGAGGTCAGCGATGGTGTTAACAAGATCGGTTACATTGTTGAAACATGGTGAGATAGATTAAATGTTGCGTAATTATTTTTGCACAATTGCTGCTGTGCTCTGTTTCTCCGCATACGGGGCAGGGAATCCATTTGTTCATCAGCGGGTGGCAGATACATCTTTCAAACCTGTTATAGACGGTATTGTTGATGATGCCGAATGGGCAGATGCTTCGGGCTTCCCCAATTTTATGGTGGTGGAGGAATTTTCTGCACCTTTGGCGGAGGAGAATACTGTCCTGATGAAATTTGATCAGGACAACCTCTATATTGCCATACGCAGCAGAATGGATTTCGATCCGGCAATTGTGCCGCTTGCTTTTGATGATGATGCCATGAATACGGTGGACTCCATGCAGTTCACTTTTATCAACCCGGCAGAACACTACTGGTACAGTTTCATGGTTGAGCGTGCAGGGGGAAAATCAGACTGGCGGTATCACCGCTGGGACAAGAAGAACCTTGCCGAATGGTCACCTGAATGGGAGTATGCCTCAAGAATACTCCCCGACCGTTATTTTGAAGGAAATATCTGGGAAGGGGAAATCGCCATCCCGTGGAAAGCTCTGGATATGGATGCACCGCAGGATAAGCGGGAGATCCTCGCCCAGATCACCCGTTATCACGGCAATGCCGCCACTACCAGTGTGGGTACAAGGATAAGCTGCTGGATATTGGCATCGCATCAATGGGCACTGCCGGATCCTGACTATTTCGGCACCATAATCTTTGCTCCCGGTAAACCTGTCTTCCGCCACGAAGGAACAGTAGAGATATTCCGGAAAGGGCGTGGAGCATTTCAGGGCACAGCTACCGGTGATGGGCTTTCTTATCATGCCAGAGTCTGGCACATTGCTGATATGAGTCAGACTTTTGTGGATGAAAGCGGTGAATTCAATGGCAGACGTTTGGACTGGAGCCGTACTCTTGATTTTCGCGGACAGCAGATGTCCATGTGGTCGTATGCCGTAAACGACAAATACGGCATTGTCAGCAGCACCATCGGTCTTGCAGAACTCCGTCAGCCGTTTTTTGCCGATGTGCAGCCTGTCCACAGCCGTGGCGAACTTGTCTGGCTGGGAGAGATCACCATGGAGGAACTCCCTGCAGATGGAACGATCGTTTTTCAGATACGGGACGAAGCTGGAAATGTCGTTTGTGAAGATATTCAGCCCGCCGCCGCTGACTGGTTCGAAGAACGTCTGCCGCTGGAGGCTCTGGCAATAAACAGTTCGGCAACAGGGCTCGCCATACTCTTTGATTGCGACGGCAATGAATTGTACCGTATAGAGACTCCGTTCACAAATCTCGGCAGAACAGATTGGATGTCCGCAGAATATGGCAAAGTCACTGCGCCATTCGGACCGTGGCGACCCATGTCGGTATCGGCAGATGGCAGCAAAGTGGAACTTGGAGTATTCAAGCACAAAATCACCTTTGATAATTCTCCTCTGCCTGCTGCAGTGGAGCTTTTCGGCGAAAAGTTCTCCGCGGACAAGTGGAACTTTGCTGTGGAAACAGCTTCCGGCAGACAAGTACTCAAGACCGTGGAGGATCTGAAAATCACTTCACAGGATGATCGTGGTGTGACCCTGCTCTGGCAGGGGGCATCTGATGAAATCGCCCTGACTGCGGAAGTGAGAGTGGAGTTCGATACTCTTGCCTGGTACAATATTGTGCTGGAACCTTTGTGTGAGGGGGTGGAGATCCGCCGTTTGGCAATAGAGTGTCCGCTGAATACCTGCGGTTTGCGCTATATGCGTTCCGGCGGTACGAACCATGCCTTTATCGGCGAAGCCCGTACAGACAGAGCAATCGTACAACCTGCATTGCCCTTTGCCATGAATATTTCCGGCAACGGCTGGGTATACGGCAAGGTTTGGAAAAATAGTTACTGGATCGGCGGCGAAGATCGCGGTATGGGATTTGTGATCCCATCCATGCGTAACGTTGCTGTAAAAAATGATTATTCCATTGCAGAAGAAAAGGACGGATTTTTCGATCTTGCTTTCGTGCTTATCGATACCCCGGTGATTCTGGATGGAGCGGTCGATTATCAATTCGGTATCAATTTCACCCCCGCCAAAGAAATGGGCGGCAGAGGCAGATTGCGGAAGGTCGGACAGTTTTGGACCGGCATTCCCAACTGGAACGAAGACGGTACTATAAATAATCAGGTGCATCCGGATTATCTTGCCCAGTTCCCCGGCAGATTCATGAAGCCGGAAACTCCCAAAGTGATCCCGGCCGGATATTTTACCTGTGTGAAAATGCCCTGCTGGGTGTTGAGCGACTGTCAGTCCGGCAATCCGAGACCCCGTGAAGAGCAGATCGCGGAACTCCGCAAACTCGCTGCCGGTATCAAAAACAGTATCGGCGGAACTCCGTGCCTGTGGTATGATTCCCTTATCACTACACTGTCACCCAATCCCCAGAATGATTATCTGGCAGATTTCCGCCGCTATCCCGTTATCAATCATCCCGTCGAAACTCCTGCAACAGGCGTTTGTGCCGCCGGGGCATGGCAGGATTTCTATCTCTCCGGCTTGGCTGCCCGTATTGAGGATGGTGCGGAAAGTTTCTACATGGATATGAGTTCTCTCGGTACATGTTCCAACCGTTTCCACGGTTGCGGCTGGCGCGATACCGATGGCAATGTCCATGGCGTGATCCCATATCTTGAAACCCGTGAAATGTATCTGCGTATGCAGAAAATGGTGAAGGGTAACAACCCGGATGCCATTTTGCTGCAGCACGGTTCAAATATGGAATGGGCAATGAATTGGATGGATGTCAATGTGTTCGGCGAAGAATGGTCGGTGGCTGCGGATTATTCCACCCTCACGCCCGAACTTTTCCAGCTCGCATACGGCTGTACCGCACAGACAGGTACTGCTCACAGTCACTTTGCCGGACTTATCTATCAGCAGTATCCCACTATGCAGCGCGGCAAGGTCACGCAGGAAGAAATCATCGGCTTTGCCCTGCTGCACGGAGATTCTGTTTACAATGTCAACGGTTGCGAAATCGCCGGGAATATGATGGTATGGGATGCACTGGAGGCATTCGGGGTGGATGAAGACGATTCAGTCTGGGTGCCCTATTGGCGCAATCCCATGTCTGCCCATCCTGATGGCGCAGCCGTTTCCCACTGGGAACGCAACGGCGGTAAATTCATTGTAGTTTACAATACGGCTTATGAGGCTGTAGAGGTAAAACTCCCTGTCAATGGGAAACTTGTCAATGCACTTGACGGCAAAGAACATCCGGCTGTATTTGCACTGCCCGGTCGTTCCATGCGGCTTTTGACTACCCATTGATTAAAAAAGTCAACGTATTCCCCGACCGGATGCTGCCGGTCGGGGAATTATTTTACAAACGAAGGAGAAAGGACCGTTTAATGAGTCTTTGGTCGATTGATCTTGCAGGCAAGTGGTCTCTGGAAGGAACTTCCCGTCCCGGAGCATACCGTCAGGAGCATCTGGAAATTACTGCTGATGTACCGGGTAATATAGAGTTGGATCTGATGAATAACGGAATCACAGAAGATCTGTTTTTTGCTGATAATGCCCGCAAAATCCGTGATTTTGAATATTATAAATGGACATATTCCAGAAAATTTCACTGTTCTGCAATACCTGCAGCAGCAGATCTCGTCATGGAAGGAATCGACTGCCTTGCCGTTATTTTTATTAACGGCGTGGAGGCCGGCAGGACGGCAAATGCATGCCGTATCCACCGTCTGGCTGCCGCACATCTGCTGCGGGAAGGCGAAAACAGTATTGTTATTGAAATATGGCCACCCATGGAAAAACTTCATGATATGGATATGGAAGGCGGGATGTTAAGCGGTTATCCCATGAATCACGCCATATTACGTTTCCGCAAACCTGCTCATTCATGGGGATGGGACATACTGCCGCGTCTGCCCCTCGGCGGTATATTCCGCAATATCTGTATTGAAGAAGTTCCGGAGTGCCGTATTGTTGAGGACCGCATGCAGCTTTTGCGCATACATCCCGGCAATACAGGAGAACTTATTTACCAGTATAAGATTGCAAACGGTCACCACGAGTGCCGCAATATGCGTTTGGTGATCGATGCTGTCTGCGGGGATTCCCGCTGGCATCATGAGGATGCGATATGGGCTCCTTTGGGGTGGACATTCATAATGGCGGAAAATATCAAGCTCTGGTGGCCGCGTGGGTATGGGGATGCCAATGTTTATGATATTTCTGTAAAGATATTGCAGGATGATATTGTTATTGCCGAAAAGAATTTTTCTTTCGGTATGCGCCTTGTCAAAGTTATGCGTAAAGAGATTGCAACAGGTGATGAACCTGCGTTTCAACTGCAGATAAATGACAGAAATATCCGTATCCACGGTACAAATCATATTCCCGCCGATGCTCTCTTCTCCCGCAATTACAAACGTCTGCCTGATTTGCTCCATGCCATGACCGATATGAACTGCAATATGGTCAGAGTATGGGGCGGCGGCAATTACGAATGTGATGAATTCTATGATTACTGCGATCGGGCCGGTATCATGATATGGCATGATTTCATGATGGCTTGTGGTGCTTATCCCAGAGATGAAGAATTCATGCGTGAATTTGCTGCAGAGGCTGTTGCTGCTGTACGCCGCTTGAGACACCACCCTGCAATCGTGGTTTGGGCCGGGGACAACGAGTGCGACGGCAGTTATGCTCTGATGCTCGGGGATGATCCGGCAAACAATACTCTTACGCGCAAGCTGTTGCCGGATATATGCAGCAGGCATGATCCCGGCAGGCCGTTTCTTAAAAGTTCTCCGGAATATACTCCTGCTGCCTATGCCCTCAATCCCGGATTTCCGGAATTGAATTGTGCCGATCAGCATTTGTGGGGGGCACGAGATTATTACAAAAGCGATTTCTACCGCATGAGCAAAGCATCTCTTTCCAGCGAAGTGGGATATCCCGGATGCCCGTCGGTTTCCAGCTTGAAAAAATTTCTGCCCGATGATGCCTTGTGGCCTCCGGAAAATGAGTTGTGGATATATCATGCCTCAAATGTCTTTTATCCTGACAACCATTTCAACGATTTCCGCATAAAACTTCTGACAAAACATATAAAAATGTTTTTCGGGTTTGAGGCGGAAAATATTGAAGATTTTGCTCTTGCCAGTCAGATATGTCAGGCCGAAGCATTGAAAAGTATTGTGGAGAGTTTCAGAACTGATCCGGCAAGAACGGGTGTTATGGTATGGAACCTCAGTGACGGTTGGCCTCTTTTCGGTGAAGGTTGTATTGATTATTACGGCTGCCGCAAACTGGCATATTATTATTTGCGCCGTTCCCAGCAGGATCTTATGATAACTCTCAGTGAGGTTGTAAACTGGCGGCGGGGGGTTGTGATTGTCAACGACAGTCAGCAATTACAGGATGGGATGTGCCGTATAATCAGTGCAGAAAGTGGTGAAATCAAGGCTGAATTCTCATTTTCTGCAGCAGCAGGGAGTGTTGTATCGCTTCCGGGATTTGAAGACTGGGTTTCAAACAGGGATGTTTATCTTATCCAATGGACAACTGCAGAGGGTGTTAAAGGCTGCAACCACTTCCTTGCCGGTATGCCGGTATATGATTTTGGGGTATACAGCCAAAAGTATCTGCCGCAGATCGCAGCTCTTGACGGAAGTTTTGAGGAAGGGAAAGTTGCTTTGTAAACAACTTCTTAATGGTGTCTCCGGCCCTGCTGGCTCATACAGCGGGGCAGAGATATATTGTAATTTCCCGGAGGCAAAAAGTCTGTTCCAGTGGCGCAAGGTCACCCCGGCTTGACTGGCCAAATGAGCGAAGTCCCAGTTTCTGCCCGGTTCACGGCTTATCTGCTCAAGCACATCATCCAGATGGTAACGGTGGGGCACATCGTTGCGGGCATGGAATAATTCATCTGACAGCAAGACGGCACCGCAGGCTGCGGGATTACCGTCAGTTTTATCTTTATTTTCCGGATGGTGAGATTTGGCACGCGTGCGTGCCAAATCTTACATGGACTCATTTCAGGTCTCTTTTGCGGGTGCCGGATACTGAAGCAAGGGCGTGGTATTTGAAAGAAGCAGCTTCCGAAGCGTGGAGCTCCCGCACTCTTGACCGCAACATCGGGTCACAATATTATCACCGTTTACTGGCAAGTCAGAGCAAAGATGCCGTAAAAACTGAAATGAAAACTCTCACTTCCCCGATGCAGACGGATAAGCTGGAGTTTATCAAAAATCCTGTGGTTGCCGAGTTTCTGGGACTGACTAACAACAGTGATTTCACCGAAAGTCAGCTGGAACAGAGTATTTTGACCCATTTGCAGAAATTCCTT
>JAZSGI010000041.1:0-10247 GCA_045532655.1 Victivallaceae bacterium | reverse complement strand
CGTTTTGCCAAACGTTCCTCCGGATAAACACCGATAACAGCGGAGAGCATAACTCCTTCGAGAAAAATAGTATCATTCATATTTCATACCTCTGCCGCACTTTTGACCTCTGCAACAACATTTTCCGTTTTCCCGGCTGAGCGTTTCCGGGAACGGCAGCATCTCCGTCTGCGTTTTCTTACAGGAAAACGCTCATCAGTCTCCCCGGTAAGCAATGCGGCGACCAGTTTGTCATCTTTCAATATCCCTTCATTCAGGATATTGAAGACTTCAACTGCATGTTGACGCAATGCCGGATTCATGCGCCTGCGGCCGCCGTCTTTTTCCAACTCCGGCTGCAGCATCAAAGCTCCGGCAGCCATTTCCGTTAAACAGCGCATCATGGCATGAGGGGCAACTGCCTTTCTTACAATATCAGCAACTTCATTATATTCAAAAATGTTCTGCTCCCACAATTCACCGGCTTTCACACCCGCATTATGTGCCAGCACAGGCAATGCCAAAATAGCCATTGGAATGGAAACACTGCTTTTATAACAACCTTTTGCTACTCTTTCATTACGGACGGCCAGCAGTTCCATAACAAGTTGTCCATCCCGCCTTTCGTAAATGCGTTCAAGTTCCGGCAGGAAATATTCCAACATGCCATACTCATGAAAAGCCTCAAATATTTTATGCGAATAAGCCGCTTTCAATATTTTTTCAAGCTCAAGAGCAAGACGTGAATTTGAAGCATGAGCGATCATGGCGATTTTTTCCCGCAGTACTCTTCCTGTTTCATCTTCAAAGTTAAAACCATACTGTCCGACAAGTTTCAAGGCCCGCAGCAGGCGGACTGGGTCTTCCTCAAAACGCTCTGCAGCATCACCTATCACCCTGATCGTTCCGGATTCGATATCAGCAAGCCCCTGCCCTGTATAATCTTTTATTTCCTGAGTAAAAGGATCATAAAAAAGTGCGTTTACGGTAAAGTCGCGGCGGAATGCATCCTGTTTTGCCGTACCGAAAGAATTATCATCAAAGATCAATTTTCCCGGCAGCGATGCTGAATGCTTTTTAAGCGGAGCAGGCATCTTTCCCGGCGATGACGGAGTCCGGCGGAAGGTACTTACCTCGATTATCGATTGACCGAGATATACATGCACCAACCGGAACCGTTTGCCGATTATACGTGCCTGTCTGCGCCCGAATACACTTCTGATCTGTTCCGGGGTTGCTGATGTTGCCACATCATAATCCTTTGGCTCTCTGTGCAGCAGCAGATCCCTGACAGCTCCGCCGACAATATAGGCTTCGTATCCGGCATCCTGCAAACGTTTGAGCAGTCCCATCAATCTGTCGGAAACATCAAGGTCTTTGCGGCGGATTACAGGACAGTCTTCAGACTGTTCACGGTTGAAGCGCAGGAGTTTGATCAGTTTTTTTATTGGCGACACTTTAACAATCCTTCCGCTGCAGCAATGTATCCACCTGTGCAAGTTCCGGCACGGTATAGGGATAATCGGCATTATAATGCAACCCGCGGCTTTCTTTTCTTGCCAGGGACGACTCGATTATCAATTCTGCAACCGTGGCGATATTACGCAACTCCACAAGGTCTGCAGTCAAAATAAAATCCCAGTAATATTTCTCGATTTCCCTGCGGATGAGTTTGATCCTTGCCAGAGCCCGTTCCAGGCGTTTGTTGGTACGGTAAATACCGACATAATCCCACATGAATCTGCGGATTTCATCCCAGTTATGACTGATAACAACCAATTCATCGGAATTGGTGGCACTGCCGGCACACCAGACCGGTTTGGTCAGGGTAAGATGGTGTTTTTTCAACTCGTCAAAAGATGCAAGAATATGTTTTGATGAATGTTTTGCAACAACAAGAGCTTCCAGCAGACTGTTGCTGGCAAGCCGGTTGGCACCATGCAGTCCGGTACATCCGCATTCACCCGCCGCATACAAACCGTGTATTCCGGTATATCCGTCTACATCAGTTTTCACGCCGCCGCAGACAAAGTGCGCCGCCGGTACAACAGGAATAAGATCTTTTGCCATGTTGACCCCGATGGAAAGACATTTTTCAAAAATATTCGGGAAACGCATACGCAAAAATTCTTCACTTTTGTGACGTATATCCAGATAGACACACTGTTCACCGGTACGCTTCATTCTGTCATCAATGGCTCTTGCCACCACATCTCTGGGGCCGAGACTTTTCATATGATGATAGTTCTGCATAAACTCCACCGGTTCGCCGCCTGTGGTTTCGGGACATTTCAAAACTGCACCTTCGCCTCTGACAGCTTCACTGATAAGGAAACTTCTTTCGTTGGGATGATACAGGATAGTCGGATGGAACTGAATAAATTCCATATTTGCTATCACTGCGCCTGCTCTGTATGCCATGGCAATGCCACCGCCGCAGGAAACATCCGGATTACTTGTGTAAAGATAAACTTTCCCGGCACCTCCTGTTGCAAGGGTGGTGGATGCAGCGAGAAAAGTCTTTATGGTATTGCTGGGAATATCAAGAGCATAAGCCCCCATACATCTGTTTTCGCCGGGAAGACCGAGACGTTCTGTGACGATCAGATCTATTGCCATGTGATCTTCATAAAGGGTAATATCAGGATTACTGCGGCATTCTTCGATCAGGATCCGTTCGATCTCAGCACCGGTGACATCTCCGGAATGGAGAATACGTCTTTTGTTATGTCCCCCTTCCCTGCCGAGATCATAATCCCCGGTATTGTCAGCAAAGCCCAGATCGCCGCGCGTGGTGAATTTTGCCCCCCGGTCAATAAGCTCCTGAATAACTTCCGGTCCGCTTTCAACAATTGTCCTGACCGCCTTTTCATTGCACAACCCGGCTCCAGCGACCAGCGTATCCCTTACGTGGTCATCAAAACTGTCAAGTTCATCAATAACGCACGCCACGCCGCCCTGGGCATATTTTGTGTTTGCATCTTCAAGTTTCCGTTTTGTTATAACGGCAACTTTATGTCCTGATCCGGCAAGATGCAATGCACTTGACAACCCTGCCAAACCGCTTCCGATGACCAAATGGTCGAATTCATAACAATCTTTCATAGCAAAAAATTCCAATCTCACCTTGAAAGGTGGAAAATATAAGTTAAATTACACTATATTATCAAAATTACAAGGCAAAAAGGAATAAAAAGTTGGTTTTATCAGAATTTTTCAATCAGGAAAGGGTGCGCAGACGTCTGCGTATCATACGAATCAGTGCAATTATTGTTTCCGGGATCATTACTGCCGCCGCCCTTCCCGGCAATGGTTTACCCGGCTGGTGCGCCTGGTTTGCCCTTGTGCCATTCATTCTGGCACTGAACGGAACAGGTAAATTTGCAGCCGCGCTCTACGGTTGGCTGTGGGGAAGTATCTACGGCTGGGGTGGATTTTTCTGGCTTCACGAAATACATCCTGCTGCCGGAATACTTATCGGACCGGTCTTCGGGGCATACTGGATGATCTTCAGCTGGTTTACCGCTTTTTTCTGGGGATATCTTTACACCCCGCCGGAACAGCATCTGCAAAGCTGTACCTTGCCGCAAACGCCTCCGGGATGGCGTAAAAGTACAGTTTTCATATTTGCCGTGGCCTCACTTTTTGTCTTCACAGAATTTATGCGCTGGCATATTCTGCCATGGAACGCTTTCGGCGTTACCCAATGGCAAACTCCGCTTATACGGGGATTGGCGGCACAAACCGGTGTTTCCGGGATAAGTTTTATTCTTGCCGGATTCAATGCCGCCGTTGCTGTTGAAATATACAATTACTGTACCGGAGGGAAAAACTGTAAGCCTTCTGCCGGATTTATTACTGCTGTTTTGCTGCTGACTGCCGCAGTTGCCGGTTCACTGCCTGCAGTCGTATCCGGCAAACCGGCCGCCGGGAAAGTGATATCTGTGGGCGTCATTCAACCGGATCTTCCCCGGAGAACCCTGGGGCTTACAGAAAGCGAATGGCGCAGTTTCAATATTTCGGCGATCAAATTCAACAGCGAAGCGACTGCGGAAATAGCCGCCCATGCTTCTCCGGAACTTGTCCTGTGGCCGGAAACCAGTATCAGCATCCCGTTCCGTTCCGGTTCCGCTCTCGGCAGTCATTACCGGGCAGTTGTGGCAGAACTTCTCGCCGCATTGCCGGATGTTGAACTGCTTATAGGGACAATCGACTGGCAGGAACAACTTCCCGGCGACACTTCCGTTCCCGGCACAACTAATACGGCATTGTTAATAGGCATGGATAAAAATACGGAGACGATGGAAATGCGGGCAAAATACGACAAACAACATCTTGTGCCTTTTGGGGAATATGTACCGTTCCGGGCATTATTGCCGGAATGGGTCATCCGGCAAATATCCATGGGAGATGACCTTGCACCCGGCGGCATAAATACTCCGGTACACTGTAAAAATGTACGTATGGGGGTAAATATATGCTTTGAAGATATTTTTGATTATATAAGCCGCGAATTTGCCCAGAACGGGGCAGAGATACTTGCTGTCATTACCAATGACTCATGGTATCCCGGCAGGGCTGAACAGTATCAGCATCTTGCCAACAGTGTGTTCCGCAGTGTGGAAACAGGGCTGCCGATGGTACGCTGCGGCAGCAATTCCGGCAGTGTCGTGGTGCATCCGGATGGTCACCTGGAAAGCCTGCCCGGTCTGGATCCCTTTGAACATATTTCTGCTGCCGGAGTTTTTCATGTTACCTGCGGTCCCTATCCGGGAATACGTTTATTCAGACTTTTCGGCAACTGGATGCAGTTTTTCAGTATTGTCGTTTTTGTATTGTCATTATCAGCAGCCGTCAGGAATTGGGTTGTTGTCAGAAAAAATATTCTCGGTGCCGGGAAAGCAATGGAGTAAGAAAAAAATGAAGATCACCATAGATTGTGTAAAGTGTGTCCTTGATAATGTAATTGACCTTGCAAAAGCAAATATAACCAACGTTATTCAGCGGGAAGCATTGATGCGGGAACTGCTGGAGATCGCCGGACAGGTCAGCTGGGCAGTTTCGCCGCCGGAATATGCCGCCAAACTTTATTCAGTTATCGACAAACACTCCGGAGGAAAAGATTTTTTTGCTGAAATAAAAGCGAATTCCACCCGTACAGCCCTGGAACTCATGCCTATGCTGCGAGAAGTTGCGGAAAAGGCTTCCGACCCCTTTGAAGCCAAAGTCAAACTTGCTGCTGCCGGAAATATAATCGACTACGGTGTAAATCCTGATTACTGCCTCGACTCCACCCGGGAAAAGGTAATGGAGGCTTTACAGGCCCCCCTGCCCGAGGGGACGATAGAGCAGTTCCGGGAGGCAATAAACAGCGCAGAAAATATTTTGTATATTCTGGATAATTGCGGCGAAGCAGTCATTGACAGATTGCTGCTGGAAACAATGCAGAACAAAGTAACCGTAGGAGTTCGGGGATACCATATTTTCAACGACATGACCCCGGAAGATATCGTGCCCAGCCAACTTGACGAATATCCCCTTGTGGATACCGGGGACTCCACCCCTGGTGTCAGTATATGTGATTCTTCGGATACTTTCCGGAAAGCAATGCATGATGCTGATCTGATCATTGCCAAAGGACAGGGCAATTTTGAAACACTTACAGATTATCCGCGTCCCATATATTTTCTTTTCCGTGCCAAATGTCCCGTGGTAAGGGCGTTTCTCGGCGGCGCAGAACAGAATTCCATACAGATAATCGGGAGAAACATCAATAAATGATAAATCTCCCTCCCGTACCGGTATTGGAAGTACTGCCGCAACTGAAGCATGCTTTTGCAGCTTCAGGAGCCGCTGTGCTTTCTGCCCCCACAGCCAGCGGCAAAACCACCGTTCTGCCTCTGGCACTGCTTGATATGCCGCAGTTGGCTGAACGCAAGATCATTATTACCGAACCACGCCGTCTTGCTGCAGGAGCGGCGGCGCGCCGTCTTGCCGCCCTGTTGGGCGAAACACCCGGAAAAAGCGTGGGGTGCCGCAGCCGCTTTGACAATATCCCCGGTTCACGCATTGAAGTCGTTACGGACGGGGTGCTTTTGAGGATGCTGCAGCACGATCCGGAACTGCGAAATGTGGGAATGATAATTTTTGATGAATTTCACGAACGTTCTCTGATTTCCGATCTTACTTTTACTCTTGTGCTGGATATGCGTACCGCTCTCCGCCCCGATTTGCTGCTGCTGCCTGCCAGTGCCACCGGCGAAGCAGCCGGAACGGCTGAACTGATGGGCGGAGTACCAGTGATAGAAGCCACCGGAAAAAGTTTTCCGGTTACGCTCCGTTACCGTGCCGATGACATCAAACGTCCCCTTGTTAATTCTGTGCGGGATGCGATACTGTGGTCACTTGAGAATGATGAAGGCGATATACTTGTGTTTCTGCCTGGAGAGTGGGAAATAAAATCAGTTGCCGAAAGTCTCTCTCAAACCGGCGTGCCGGCGGAAGTTGCCGTACATTCCCTGTTCGGCAGGCTTGACAAAAATGCACAGGAAACGGCTATACTGCCCTCCCCTGCAGGCTGCCGGAAAGTTGTTCTGGCAACAAATGTTGCAGAAAGCAGTCTCACTATTATGGGCATCCGGGTGGTGATCGATTCCGGGTTGGAAAGAACCATGCGTTACGATCCCGGCAGGGATATGGCAACATTAACAACTTCCTTTATCAGCAAATCTTCTGCTGAGCAGCGGGCAGGACGGGCAGGACGTACCGCCCCCGGAGTGTGTACCAGATTGTGGAGCCGGGAATTTCACAATTCACTTGCCTGCAACCGCAAAGCAGAGATCCTTGATACGGATCTGGCGGGGATGCTGCTGGAAACCGCCATCTGGGGTGTTTCAGACCCCTTGCAGCTGCAATGGCTGACGCCTCCGCCAGCCGGAGCATTGGCTGCCGCCCGGAGCAAACTTATCCGCATCGGGGCACTCGATGGTGCAACAGGGAACCTGACAGCAAGAGGACGGGAACTTGCCGGGTTCGGAACAGAACCGGGAATTGCAGAGATATTGCGCCGCGGCAAAGGTGATCCCACAGCGGCATGTCTGGCGGCAGTATTAAGCGAAGAGAACCGCGGAAGCGTTGATTTTGCAGAACGCTACGCCGCCGCACCGGGCCGGATAAAAGAACTGGCAAGGCGTTTTGCCGAACGCTCCGGGGTGCAGACAAAAATCCTTGCGCCTAATGAATACAGAGCCGGAGAACTGGCAGTAAGCGCAGATATTTACCGTCTTGTCCGCAGACGCAGCAGCAAAACCGATGAAAAACGTTTTGTGAGTTTCAATGGTTCCGGGTTCTTTTTCCGTGAAGATATCCCCCTTGCCCATTGTGAATATGCTGCCGTACTTTCTTCCGCCGGAGCCGGAGCTGACAGTGAAATCCTTCTTGCAGCCCCGGTAGCGCCGGAGTTCGTTGCAGAAAAATTACAGAAGCATATTGTTGAAGAAAAAGAGATTTTTTTCCGTGACGGCAGGATACATACTGCTTCTGTACGGAAACTCGGAGCAATAGAGTTGAACCGCACTCCGGGAGCCCGCTGTACACCGGAAGAGGCCCGTGATTGTCTGTGCCGGGAAATCACCGCAAGCGGTTCTCTGCAGCTGCTCGGTATGGACAGTACTGCAGAACGCCATCTGGAACGGGCACGTTTCATTGCCGCATCCGGAGTAATCCCGGCAGATTCTTTCAATGAAGATGTCCTTGCCGCCAGTGCAAATGAATGGCTGCGGGATTTCATCCGTTCAGACTCTTTTGCTGATTGTGATATCACAGGAGCGATAACTGCCCGTCTTGCAGCACTGGGCTGCTATGATCCCGGAAAGGCAGCTCCGGTATATTATCAATTTCCATCCGGCAGGAAAGAAAAAATCGATTATTCCACTACCCCGCCTACACTTTCTGCCCGTTTGCAGGAGTTTTTTGCCGTCAAAGGTCATCCTGTGATAGGCAATCCGCCTGTACGTCTGCGTATTGAATTACTTTCGCCTGCCCGCCGTCCGGTACAGGTAACAAGCGACCTTCCCGGTTTCTGGTGCGGGTCGTACGCTCTTGTCCGGAAAGAAATGAAAGCGGCATATCCAAAACACGACTGGCCGGAAACTCCACAGCAGGAATAAACTTTTTTGCGGATTTTCTGCAAAAAAGATTTGCATTTCTTTATTGGAGTGATAAATTTCCTGAAGGTTATAAAAAAAGTGCCTGTTTTTACAGCGACAGGCAAGGTTGTTCAAGTCTGAAAACACAACAAAACAACACTGTACCCCCGGTAAAAAAATGAAAGAACTGCTCCATCGTCAGTACCGCAACCGTCAGGCATTTCAAAACTACATCGGTTTTTACTCCGGCTATAAATGGCGTTTCCTTGCCGTATGGATACTTTTCGCCATCAAGTTTTCTCCCGTCTATATCATTCCGATATTGACAGCTGTTGCGATAAATATGCTTACAGAAGGAACCCTGGGCGACACAGAGATAATCTGGCTTCTGGTCACCGGTTTTGTTGTGATCGCCCAGAATGTCCCCATGCACATGTGGTTTGTCTATGTAATGAGCGTTCCCTGCCGTAATGTGGAACGTGATCTGCGTTCTGCCCTCTGTACCCGACTGCAGCATCTCTCCATCCCTTACCATACAGCCAATAAACTCGGGGAATTGCAGAACAAGATAACCCGTGATGTGGAAAGCGTGGAAAATATGACAAGGATGCTTATGGAGACTGTTCCCGGTATTCTTCTTTCCCTGCTTGTAGCGATATCTGTCACTCTGATCAAAGCTCCCGGATTTGTGATTTTTTATCTGTCAGCAGTGCCGCTTTCTGTTTGTTTTGTTGTTCTTATCCGCAACCAGCTGACACAGCGCAACCATGATTTCCGCCGCAGTATAGAGGAAATGTCAGGAAAAGTCACCGAAATGATCCGCCTGATACCGATCACCAGAGCGCACAATGCAGAGGATGTGGAAATCAATATCGTAAATAAACGGCTGGAAAAAATACGTTCCACCGGATTGAAGGTCGATTATATCAACTCTGTATTCAATTCCATCAACTGGGCGATGCTGATGCTTCTCAACCTTGCCACTTTTATTCTCGTTATCGTATTATATCAGAAAGGTATTCTCAAGATAGGCATTGGCGATATCGGTCTGCTTACCGGATACTTCGGACAGATAATCGGCAACGTGCTTGCGGCAATGAACTGTCTTCCCGCCATAACCAAAGGACTGGAATCAGTTCAATCCATCGGTGAGGTATTGGAATGTAAGGATCTTGAGCTTAACGAAGGCAAACCAAAAGTGGAAAAAGTCAACGGCGAATTTGTTTTCGATCATGTTTATTTCAAATATCCCGGCAGCGATGCCCATGCACTGGAGGATTTTTCCTTGCGGGTTGCTCCCGGCGAAACTATTGCCTTTGCCGGTCACTCCGGAGCCGGGAAATCGACCATAGCCAATCTGGTTATCGGGTTCACCCGTCCCTCCAGCGGACATATCTATCTCGATGGAGTTGATATGAATGATATCGACCTCCGCAGTTACAGAAAGAAAATATCTGTGGTGACACAGGAAACTCTGCTTTTTGACGGCACTATCTATGAAAACATCTGTTACGGCATCAATGCCACAGAACAGGAGTTGCGGCAGGCTATTGCCGATGCCGACCTCACAGATCTTATTACTTCACTGCCAGAAGGCTTGAATACCCGTATCCGGGAAAATGGCGGCAGACTTTCCGGCGGTCAGAAACAGCGTATTGCTATTGCCCGTGCCCTGCTTCGTGACCCAAAAATACTTATCCTTGACGAAGCTACAAGTGCCCTTGATGTGGAATCCGAAACCCAGATCAAAAAAGCTCTTGACCGTCTGGTGAAAGGAAGAACCACCTTTGTTATTGCCCACAGGCTCTCCACAATCCGCAACGCCGACCGCATAGCTGTTATGGAAAATGGCAGACTCAAAGAAATAGGTAATTATCAGGAACTTATTGACCTGAACGGCATCTACGCCGAAATGGAGCGCAAGTTCACCGCTGCCCAATAAATCATTTGACATTTGAGTTGAATCAGAAAAGTAAGAGGGCTGCTGCTCACCAAGCGGTTTGATGTGACCCCAAAAATTTGGACGGGTTAAATTATGTGGAATGGGTTCGGTATTTTACCGGACTCATTCCTTTTAATGTTAAAGATACTCTTTCATTGTTGAAATAGCAAATGTATTCT
>JAZSGI010000102.1:0-3104 GCA_045532655.1 Victivallaceae bacterium | reverse complement strand
GAGGTGGTTGAGGGCAAGTGGATTTTGAACTACAAGCCCAAGAACAAATTGCCTTTGGAGGATTTCTTAAAGAAGCAGGGTAGATTTAAGCATCTTTTTGCACCCGGAAATGAGCATCTGCTTGAAGCTTTCCAGGCAGAGGTTGACAGACGTTGGGAAGAATTGCTGATTAGGTGCGAAGCATAGGCTTTTAGAAAATTAGGACAGAAATAAAAAGAACTCTTATCTGTTTTGAAGGTGCATTACACCTGATACGGGATAGGAGTTCTTTCTCTTATGAATTACTTTATGAAACATTTTGGAGTGGCGCTTAATGTTATTTTCGCACCTTTACAGCCAAAGCGTGGGCGTTCATGCCCTCGGCTTCTGCAAGCTCGATAATGTAATCGGCATTTTTCTTTAGGGCAGCCTCCGGATATTGAATGACGCTATATCCCCTCATAAACTCCTGCACTGACATACCGGAAGAAAACTTGGCGGTTCCGCAGGTGGGAAGGATATGATTGGTTCCGCAAAAATAATCCCCTACCGGCTCGGTGCTGTATGCTCCCACAAATACGGCTCCGGCATTGGTCAATTCAGCTAATGCATCCTGATAATTATCCAACAGCAATTCTGCATGCTCAGGTGCAATTTCATTTACCGCATCCACAGCTTCCCGGATGGAATCCACTACAAAAATGTCACCATAATTTTCAAAGGATTTTTGGGTCACATTTACAAGACCATTTTCTTTGCAAAGCCGAAGGATTTCATTTTTGATTTCCTGTGCTTTTTCATTGGATAAGCAGAAAGTAGTGCTGGCTTCAAAGCCGGTTCCGTGTTCTGCCTGAGACATCATATCTGCAGCGATAAAGGTAGCATTTGCGTTCTCGTCGGCAATAATTGCAATTTCGGAAGGACCGGCAATGGAATCGATTTTCACTTCTCCAAACAGCAGCTTCTTTGCCATTTGCGTGTAATTGTTTCCCGGACCTGTTATGGCATCCACTTTTTTCACAGTCTCGGTTCCGTATGCTACGGCAGCCAGACCCTGTGAACCGGAGAGCTTATAGTAGTTTTTCACATTTAGATAGTCGGCCACATAGAGTAAATGCTCGTCTATCGTACCATCAATTCTTGGCTTGGTTAAGATGTATATATTGGGAACGCCGGCTACGATTGCGGGAACCAGGTTCATACATAAGGTGGAGACCAGCGGTGCCATATTGCCCGGCACAATGACGGCTACACTGTTAATGGGAGTATACCTTCTTTCAAGTACCGCACCGTCCTCATAGGTTTCACAGAAGCCTGTGGGAAACTGCCTTTTGTGAAATTGAAACAGGTTATCGCAGGCTTTTTTCACTGCTTCCTTAAATTCTGCCGATACGCTTTCTCTTGCGTTTGCAAATTCCTCCTCTGTCACAAACAGTCCGATTTCCTTGATGTCAACATTATCAAATTTTTTCATGTAGGCGTGTAACGCTTCATCCCCGTGGGCTTTGACGTTTTTCAGTACTTCCTTCACGGTAATTGCTACCTCTTCCGGGATACTGCTTCTCCGCTTGAGAAGATTGATGAATCTGGGGTTTTCATAACTGAATTTGCTGATTGTAACCATTTTTGTTCTCCTTTCTGAAAATAATAAAGAGTTCGCTTGCGAGCTCTCGCGCCGCCAAAGCGTCGCATCAGCGACATCTACAACTGCTTTGGCGTGCGCATCCTCGCGGAGCGTTTTTGATTCATGGGAACAATTTACTTTATGGTTGCAAAACAACAAGGTCCTTCCCATGAATAAAAAAACGCCTGTTAGGGAAATTTTCCCTAACAAGCGTGGATCAAGCGTTTCGCTTAATATCAATTGGATTATAACAATAGGTATAGTTTTTTGTCAAGAAAAAAATTGGGGTTTTGCTTTGGATGCTAAGGCTTTCCATTTCCCGGTGCGATACTGGCAGAAGGAGATGAGCCAGTTGGCAAACCAGCCGATGGGTACGGCAACCCAAATCATTTCGATTCCTAAGCGGGGAGCAAAGACCATGGAAACAGCAACCCGGATAAACAGATTAGTCAAATTAGCAATAGTAAACATTTTCATATCTCCTGCGCCACGCAGCAGACCGTCCACAGCCATTTTAAAGCCGATGAGGCAGAAAAACCAGCCCATAAAGGTCAGATAGCTTTCACCTGTGGCAATGGCAAGCTCCGTGCCGTCGCTGCCGAGGAAAAGGGTGATGATTGGGTGATAGAACAGCTCCAGGGCAATACAGATAATAACGGCAAAAAAGATGACCATTTTATTGGCTGCCCGATATCCGGGAACGATGCGCTCGCTTCTTCCGGCACCGATATTTTGCGCCACATAGGAGGAAATGGAATTCCCAATGGCAGCCATGGGAACCACGCAAATGGATTCCACGCGCATGGCTGCGGAGAAGCCGGCAAGCGCCTGAGAGCCGAAGCTGTTGACTACGGACTGTACCAGCATCATACCGATGGAAACAATGGATTGCTGTAAGATGGAAGGCAGGGCAATTTTTGTCATGGAAATCAGTTCATTTTTGTCAAAGAGGCGTGTGGAGCCGCAGTTTAGCTTGCGTATGGTGTGCAGAAAGACAGTAAAGGAGAGCAACGCAGAGAGGCCTTGAGCAATCAGGGTTGCCCATGCCACACCTGCAACCCCCAAGCCAAATTCCGTCACCAGCAATATGTCCAGTCCGATGTTTGACAGGGAGGAAAAAATCAGGAAACACAGAGGAATTCCGGATTTCCCCATGGCGTTAAACATAGAGGACAAAATATTGTACATAAACAAAAAGGGTAAGCCCAGAAAATAAATGCTTAAGTATTCCGCGGCCATGCCGAGAACATCCTCCGGGGTGTTCAGCCATATCATAATCCGACGGCTGAGCAACAGACCAAACCCCGCCAATAAGACACTCATTGCCAGAAAGGTCACCAACGCAGTGCAGATTGCCAGTTTCATATTGTTGTACTGCTTTGCACCGAAGTATCGGCTGACAATAACGGAAGCCCCCATGCCGCCCCCCATTGCCACACAGATGAAGTTATTGGTCAGAGAATAGGAAGCGCCCACTGCCGCCAGCGCCTGCTCCCCCACA
>JAZSGI010000055.1:0-3508 GCA_045532655.1 Victivallaceae bacterium | reverse complement strand
TTTCAGAAATATTGAGACTTGCTCTTTTGCCTGTCGATAATAAACCTCCACCGTTACGGAACGAAGAGCAACTCCTGTTTGACTTTTGATGACAATTCTGCTCAAAAACAAAAATCTGACAAAATCACTTTTTCAAAACTCTACCTTCTCCCGCTCAAATTTGGCGGGAATGCCTGTTTTTTGTAAAATTATGGGATATCTGTGGCTTTTTATGGTATCCGTGTTATATTGTATCAGGAGAAAACTATGCAGACAAGGTTACAGATATCAAAACATGATCAGTTACAGCTTGAATTAAAAGCGGAATATCAGGTTGACAGAAATGTACGTCAAAATGAGTACAGTGTTGATGTTTATTTTTTTCTGCCCCGCAATCTTGCAGTAAATGAACTTACGTATAACTCAAAGGAGTTCTATAACGATTTCTCTGAATATATCCGTTTTAAAACCCCGGAAGTTTCCCCCGCTGAACTGGCATCACCGGAGAACGCTCTCTGGCGCAAACTTGATGCGGCAAAAGAAACCACCCCGGAAGAGTGCCGGAAATATATCAAACTTTTCTGTTCCGTCTACCGCAGTGCAATACGGGATGGATCAAAAAAACTCTTGAAAACCTTTCCGCTCAACACAGAAAAATTACACGTTCATATCTCTGCCGCCTGCAAGATACTTGAATTGTTCCGGTGCCGCCGTCAGAATTTTGCAGCAAATCCGGAAATAGCCGAATTTTTCGCACTGGCTGATGAATATGCAAGTATTGTCCTCTCCTGGCATTGCAGCCGTATCTGCAAAAGATTGGAACAGGAAGAAAATCCCTGCAGCAGGAAACTGCAGGAAAATCTTGTGAAAATCATTCATGAAGAAGACAGCAGACGTCTTGCTGCCGGCTCCCCATCTGTGCCATCGCCGGCAACAGACAATTCTCTGGTTATCTACAGGGAAAGCATTTTAAAGAAAACCATGGCAAGTATTCTGTTTCTCAATATGGAAACAAGGCGCGACGGATTGATAGTTGAAACTTTTCTGATGGGTCTTGCTGCTGCTGTTGCCATGATATTTGTCACTGCTGTCGCTTTTTTGTGGCAGGGATTGTATTTGCAGGAGTTCAGTTTTTCTTTCTTCTGCGTCTGGGTGGCAGCCTACATGTTCAAAGACAGGATCAAATTCCTGCTGCAAAATTATTTTGCAACCAAGCGCAGCCGTTACTCTTATGATTACAAACAAAAAATAATGGATAACCTTAATAATGAAGTCGGTATTTTACGGGAAGGGTTCCGGTATATAAATCCGGCAAAACTTGCGGATGATATTGCAAAAGTACGGAACAAAACCAGACTCAGCAGAACAGAAACAGGTTCACTGTCGGAAAATATCATGCTCTACCGCAAAAAAATTGAGCTGAAAAGTTCCTCATGTTCATCATTTTTCAACGAGTTTGATGTCAAGGGTGTTGTAAATATATGCAGGATGAATATCAAACACTGGCTGAATAAAATGGACAACCCGGTACGTACAGTATATACCTCTGACGGCAAATCCCTGCTGCCGTTACCTGCAAACAGGGATTACCATGTCAATATCGTTATAAAGTTGTCTTCGAAAGGTAAAAAAGATACTTTTTCCCGGTATCGTCTTATTTTGAGCAGAGATGGCATAAGAAGACTGGAAAGTTTCAACTTCTGACACATTCTCTGCATGGACACCACCCGGAATCTGCCGCCGTGACGCCGGAGCAGATATTCCGGAGGCACGTTGGATTTTTATTGGAATTTTACAAGTCTGAAATTCTTTTTTCCGGCTTGCAGCAGCAGTTCACCTGCATCAACATCTGCTGCGGTATATTTTCTGGCAGCATCGCTTATTTTTTCGCCATTGACCTTGACTCCGCCGCCTTGGATCAAACGTCTGCCGTCAGAATTGGTTTTGCACAAACCGGAATCAACAAGCAGTTTAATGATCCAGCAACCTTCCCCCTCAAGCAGAGAGGCTTCCATAACGACTTCAGGATAGCTTTTGACAACAGCAGTATCAACAGCAAGTATCCTGCTGGTCGTGGGTACGGTCTTTTCCGGATCGGCAAAACCGAATTGCGCCCCGGCTGTGGCAAAGGCTTCAGCGGCAGCTTTTTCGCCATGGGCCATTGCTGTAGCTTCAAAGGCAAGAATCTCTTTTGCCCGGTTGATATTGCCGCATTCCGCCAGAGCTTCGCACTCTTCAACAGGCAGTTCAATAGCAAAACGCTTGAGCAGATCCGGGAGCATACTGTCATCACAGTTGCGCCAGAATTGATAGTATTCAAACGGAGATGTACGTTCGGTATCAAGCCATACACTGGCTCCGCCGATAGATTTACCGAATTTCTGTCCTGTTGCAGGATTCATCAACAACGGGATCGTCATAAACTGGACATCTTTAGTCTCATCCTGATACATCCTGCGGATGAATTCAGTACCGGCAGCCATATTTCCCCACTGATCCTGACCACCGATTTCCAAAGTACAATTAACTGTTTTGTTGAGATAATAAAAATCGTAGGCCTGCAGCAGAGAATAAGAAAACTCCAGATATGAAAGACCGTTTTCCAAACGGCTTTCCACAGATTTCTGC
Source organism: Victivallaceae bacterium (assembly GCA_045532655.1). Classification (GTDB taxonomy): domain Bacteria; phylum Verrucomicrobiota; class Lentisphaeria; order Victivallales; family Victivallaceae; genus JAVBQJ01. The sequence continues at coordinate 901 of JAZSGI010000055.1, read as the reverse complement.
GCCAGCATACGGTTGACAGAAAAACGGCTGCCCACATCCCGGAGGAATTCAATCATGGACATTTTGCACAACCAGTCGGCGTTGTTGACAAAATGCGCCTTGCCGTTTTCAAGAGTTATAAAATGCGAAAGCTGTCCTTTGAGAGCTTCGGCATTGGCTGCGATCTCGTCCATGGACATCATTACACGGGCGGAGGATCTGCCGGAAGGGTCACCGATCATACCGGTAGCACCGCCGACAAGTGCAACAGGGATATGTCCGGCTTTCTGCAGCAAACGCATTGCCATTACAGGCAGCAGATGACCTACATGCAAACTCGAACCGGTGGGATCAAATCCGCAGTAAAAGGTCACTTGAGTTGTAGTAAGAGCCTTCTCGATAGCAGCACTGTCGGTTTCCTGATAGATGAAACCGCGTCTTTTGAGTTCCTCGTAAATATTCATTTTTTCTCCTGAAAATTTATTGACTGCGTCCCATTAAAAAAGCACCCTGCTCTTTTGAACGGGGTGCTGTATACTGTCAATGGCATAACCGCATTTACCGCATCCCGCAGAAGCAGTAATAATAATAATAATAACGGTTATAATAATAATTGATTCCTGTAAACATAATACAGTACAATACACTTGAAATCGTGATTTTTCAAGCCAAAAGCATCATTTTTTACATTTTTACTACTTTTTTTCTGTCAAAACGGTCTTCAATTCTTGTAAAGATGTATAGTCTGCAGGCACTTTTTTCCAGTGATCCCTGACATTTTTCTCTGCACCGCAAGCAAGGAGCTGTCTTACAAACTCTGTATCATTGCAATTTGCCGCAAAATGCAGCGGTGTACTGCCGGCAGAATTGCGGGCATTGACATCCGCTCCGGCAAGTCGGATCGTAGCCATGTCGTTCTGTG
>JAZSGI010000226.1:0-22296 GCA_045532655.1 Victivallaceae bacterium | reverse complement strand
TCGGCATCGCCGTCAAAAGCGGCACCGAAATCAGCCCCGACTTCTTTTACTTTGGCTCTGATATCATCAAGAGTTTCTGTTTTAAGGGGGTTGGCTTCGTGATTCGGGAATGTGCCGTCAAGCTCTTCATACAGGGGAATTATTTCAAAAAGATCTTTTATACCGGAAATTTCAAAACTTCCCATGGCGTTGGCATAGTCAACTACGATCTTCGGTTTGGTTGTAAAAGTTACCTGTTTGCGGAGGAATTCACCGTATGCCTCTGCTGCTGACCAGGTGGATACTTTGCCTTTCACCGGGGCATCTGTGAAGTTGTTTTCCATAACAAGTTTTTCTATGTCAGCAATACCTGTTGCTCCGGAAATCGGTACAGCCCTGGCCTTACAAAGTTTGAAGCCGTTCCATTCCGCAGGATTGTGGCTGGCGGTGATCATAATACTGCCGTCAGCTTCGAGGGTGCCGTTGGCAAAGTAACTCTGGGGGGTCGAACAAAGTCCGATATCAACAACATCACAGCCCTGTGCCGTAAGACCGGCTACAAGACCATTGAAAAGTTCTGCGCCATGAGGACGTATATCCCTGCCGACGACTACTTTTTTGGCTCCGGTGAATACGGCAAAGGCGCGACCGATCTTTTCCGCCATTTTGCCGTCAAGCTGTTCCGGATAAATACCCCGGATGTCATAAGCTTTGAATATGCCAGCCATTATTTACCTCCATTGCTGTTATTCAGTATTGCTTCGGCGGTTTCATTGCTGAAACCGCTTATGATAACTGTTTTGTTTTTTGAATGTTCGCCAGAAGATATGGATATGTTCCTCTTGGCAGTATTGAAGAGTTTTGCAAAAAATTCTACAAGTGCCGCATTGGCCTTGCCTTCCACCGGCGGGGCAGTCAATGCGATCTTCCAGGCGTCACCGAGCTTTCCCGCAAGGGCATTACGGGAAGAACGCGGCTGTACCCGGCAGACTATGCGGCATTGCTGTTCGTTACAGGTCATTCTTTTCTGCGCTTGTGGAAAGTTCTTCTGTGGGTTCAGTACTCCCCGCTGCCTGGGTTCTGCCCAACAGAAGATCGATTTCTGCAATAGAGAGAGTTTCCTTCTCCAGAAGTGCTTCGGCAAGCAGTTCAACGCTGCGTCTTTCCCGGGCCAGAATTTTCCTGGCTCTGTCCAAAGCCCCGGTAACAAGTTTCTTGACCTCCACATCAAGTTCCCGTGCCGTTTCCTGACTGTAGTCATCCTGCTGCATAAGGTCGGCACGCACATGCATGGGATGAAGTCTGTCACCGTATTGTATGGGGCCGACTGCATCCGACATGCCGAAAGAACAAACCATCATACGGGCAGTACCGGTTGCCTGCTCAATATCGCCGCTGGCACCGCTGGAAATGTCACCGATAAATATTTCTTCCGCAACACGTCCGCCCATGGCAACGGCCATGGAATCAAGAAGTTCCTGACGTGTCTTGGTATAGGAGTCTTCCTTGGGCATCATGAATGTTGCGCCGAGATAGGCTCTGCCTCTGGGAATGATAGTGACTTTGTGTACAGGGGTGGCACACTGGCAATTCAATGCGACAATGGTATGACCAGCCTCATGATAACTTGTGAGTTTGCGTTCCCGTTCTGTGATTTTCCGGCTTTTGCGTTCACGCCCCCAGCTTACTTTGTCTCTGGCTTCCTCAAGATCGCTCTGTACCACAGACTCCCGTTCTTCCCGGGCAGCAAGAAGGGCAGCTTCGTTACAGAGGCTTGCCAGATCCGCTCCGGAAAATCCCGGTGTTGTGCGGGCAACTGTATCCAGATCGATATCGCCGCTGACTTTGATATTTTTTATATGCACATCAAGAATCTGTTTGCGTCCGGCAATATCCGGCAGGTCAAGAACCACTTGCCTGTCAAAACGGCCGGGGCGCAGAAGAGCCGGGTCCAGAACATCCGGACGGTTGGTTGCAGCAAGGACGATAACGTCTGAACGGCTTTCCAGACCATCCATTTCCACAAGCATGGCGTTGAGTGTCTGTTCCCTTTCGTCATGTCCGCCGCCCATACCGGAAAAGCGTGATCTGCCTACGGCATCGATTTCGTCTATAAAGATGAGACAAGGGGCATTTTTTCTGGCAAGTTCAAACATATCTCTGACACGGCTTGCTCCCACGCCGACAAACATTTCCACAAAATCAGAACCTGAAATTGAGAAAAACGGTACACCGGCTTCGCAGGCAACAGCTTTTGCCAGCAATGTTTTACCTGTTCCGGGAGGCCCTGTAAGCAGGCAGCCCTTGGGGATTTTGCCGCCAAGGAGTTTGAATTTCAGCGGATCTTTCAGGTATTCAACGATTTCCTGAACTTCCTCTTTTGCTTCATCGGCACCGGCTATGTCTTCAAAATGCACCTTGATATCCTCCGGTGCGATCATCCTTGCCCGGCTTTTGCCGAACTGCATAGCGTTTTTCCCGGCAGACCGCATCTGCCTGTTGAAGATGATGTACAGGATGATGATAATGATCAGCACCGGCAGCAGCGAGATAACGACACTCCAGAATTCGCTTGGGGTATCGACATTCAAGTCACCTTTGAATGAATCAAGTTTGTTCATCAGGACTTCTGAACGTATGACTTTTGTCTGATATTTGCCTTTGCTGTTGTCGTCACGGTTGTATTCGCCTTCTATCAACAGCAGCTGTTCCCCATCTGGAGTTACTGTCATGGAAATGATTTGTCCGGCTTCGAGCTTTTCTTTGAAAACACTTTCTGTGAATTGTGATATACTGTCTGCCGAAGGCGACTTGAGTATAAAAAGCACAATAAGCCCGGTGAGGATGATGAACCAGATAAAGGGAGCTCTGGCACGATTTTCCTCTCCCGGCATACGGGGTCTGCCGGGTTTGGGCGGCAGTGGATCTTTAGGTTTTTGATTCTCTTTTTTGAACATACTTTATTCCTCTTCTTCATGAAACATATATCCGGGGACAGCCGCTCTTCCCGATGGGAATTTTATTATTAACTCCATTGGGGAGATGCTGCCCGGTATAATGCAAATGTTACTCCGGGGACAGGTCTTTGACTGGCGTGGTCAGGAAAGACTGCACAGGATGGCGATCACTGCTGCAGCAAGGATGACACCGAGTATTGCCAATCCGGTCACAAGCAGACGCTGTGTTTTCTGTGTGCGGATATGATCCGCCTGGGCGTAAGGACTGAGATTTGCCACATTGGGTACAGTGGCAAGCCCTGTGGATGGATCACTGAGTTCGATGCCGGTACGGGTTCTTGAACCGGTGGTGAAGGTATCAGTGGAGCGGTCATAGAGGATTTCCACGCTTCCCAGCTGAATGATATCCGAGCTCTTCAGCAACTGTTCAGTGGTGACGGGAACATTGTTGACACGTGAACCGTTTGTACTGTTATTGTCTACAAGTACATAATCATCGCCCTGACGGATAAAGTCGCAATGGTAGGAACTGACACTTGAGTCTTTGAGACAGATGTCACGCTGATCACTGCGTCCAATGGATATTCTATCGGCTTCAAGCGTAAAAGTTTTGCCGCGTAATTTTTCTGATAATACAACTAATTTCGGATTGTCTGCCATTTCGGTCAAAGCCCCTTTTTTTATATTCGTAAAATTACTTTTAAAAGTACTCAATAAGAACTTTATATCCTCAAAGCGGTTTTTGCAAATCAAAATGCTCAAAAAAACGCAAAATTTATTTGTATTTGCCGTTTTTGTGATATATTTATCCCCGGGAACAGGGCAAATGCCCGTAACAGAGGAGGTTTTTATGGAAAATATTTTAAACAGAACCAGTGTAAGAGAATTTTTGCCGCAGGATATCGCTGAGGCGGCAGTGGAACAGCTTTTGCGTTCCGCCATGTCTGCCCCCAGTGCAGGCAACAGACAGCCGTGGGAGTTTGTTGTTATCCGCAACAGAGATATCCGTGAAGCTCTTGCAGAACAGCTGCCTTATGCTGCCATGGCTGCCGCCGCCCCCGTTGTTATAGCTGTATGCGCCGATATACGGAGAACTCTGCCGGGGGAAAGCGCAATGTTCTGGGTACAGGATGCGGCGGCGGCAACAGAAAATCTGCTGCTTTCGGCTCATGCACTGGGGCTGGGCGGAGTCTGGGTCGGGATATATCCGGTTCATGAGAGAGTGAAAACAGCAAGAAAAATACTTAAATTACCTGAATATTCGATCCCTTTGAATATTGTCCCGCTGGGGCATCCGGCAGTTCACAATCCTCCGAAGCAGAAATTTGATCGCAGCAGGATACACCACGAAGAGTGGTGAGGTCAGGATTTCGGCTCCTGCGGATGATTTTTGAATTCTGAGGGCGGGAACCCCCTTATGCGGCGGTAAAGCCTTGAGAAATAATACGGGTCATCTATACCGACAGCCAGGGCAATTTCTGCAATACCGGTTTCCGGTTTGGCTGTCATTATTTCTTCTGCCCGTGAAATTCTCGCTGTAGTAAGCAGTTGTGAAAAAGTTACACCATATCTGTTTTTCAGCTCATGGGTCAGGCTTGATATACTTTTGCCGAGACGTTTTGCTACTGCCGGGAGACGGATCTCTTCGTTGATGTGGTGGGTTATGTACTTTTCCACTTCGTACCGCAGGTTGTCCCCGGCAACAGTTGCCAGTTCCCGGGCGGTCAGATAATCAAGCAGCATAAGCATAAGTTCTGTGACAGCGTTGACTTTATCGGCGGAAAGCTGCGGAACTTTTTTGAAGGCTTTTACCAGTAGTTTCTTTTTTTCCGGCGGCAGATCTGCAAAATCCGGTACTTCTGCCTTCATTTTTCTGAATTGCCCGATCATAAGAAAACCGGCAGCTTCCCCGGCAAGCGTGACCGGGGCGATGACCTCGTCCAGACCGGCGTGACATGTGTAATGAACCACCTTTGAACTTTTACGCACCAGCGAACGCATCATCTGATCCGTAGCAAGGCATTGAGGCATTTTGCCGAATTCTTCCTGCAATAGCCGGCAATAATCGCAGTTGCGCATTTGCAGTCCTCTGCCTATCATGTTTCCCTGCAGGTCAATAAAAGTATAACGCAACTCCATGATCCTTGCAAAATGATCAAGCAGTTCCTGCGCTCTTTCGCTGAGTATTAATTGCAGATTGATTTTTTCCATAAACTTGCATTTCGGCTGTTAAAAATGTCATTTTTATAATATTATACCATTAAATGCCGAAAAGTCCAGTAAAAATATGAAAAAATCCATGTGAATTTTGACAAAAAAATGTATCTTAATATATAAGCGATGTAATTACAAAAGTCAAGCGAGGTAATTACCAAAGTTCTCAAAAATCTGAAAGTACATCTTCAGACTTTTTTGAATGACTTTTGCAGTCACCTCAAGCCATATTCCCCAGCTTTCCGGGAGGGGGAATTGCCGTATGAAATTTTTAACGATATAAAAGGATTCAGTTATGCGTATTCTTATCACAGGAGGAGCCGGTTTTATCGGCAGCCACATTGCAGAACACTATCATAAAAATGCAGAAGTAAGGATTCTGGATAATCTCCGGAGCGGTCACTTGAGCAATCTTGACGGACTGGATGTTGAATTTATTGAAGGTGATATCCGGGATCGTGCCGTTGTCCGCAAAGCCATGGAAGGTGTTGATTACTGTTTTCACCTCGCCGCTATGATCAGTGTTCCGGAATCCATGGAAAAAATCGGGGAATGTGTAGATTTGAATGTCAACGGCCTGCTCGTTGTTCTTGAAGAAGCTGCAGCTGCCGGTGTTAAAAAACTCTGTTTCAGCACATCCGCCGCTATCTACGGAACCAACCCGGTTGTGCCGAAGCGTGAAAGCATGTATCCGGAGCCTCTCTCGCCTTATGCTATTACAAAACTTGACGGCGAATATTATTGTAATCTTTTTACTGCCACCGGACGCTTGCAGACGGCCTGTTTGCGGTATTTCAATGTTTTCGGCCCCCGTCAGGATCCCCGCAGTGCCTATGCGGCTGCTGTTCCGATTTTTACTGCCAAAGCGGTTGCGAATGAGCCTATAACCATCTATGGTGACGGCGAGCAGACCCGTGATTTCATTTATGTTAAAGATATTGTTGCAGCCAACGTGTTTATGGCGGAACATGATTTTACCGGAGTATATAATATTGCTTACGGCGGTAAAATAACTATCAATGATCTGGTCAAACTTATTAAAGAAGTTACAAATTCCTCTTCCGAGGTTATATACATGCCGGAACGTGCCGGTGATGTCAAACATTCCATGGCCGCTACGGATAAACTGCTTGCCACCGGGTTCAAGCCCCGGTATGATTTTGCCAGCGGCATGAAAGCCACAGTGGAATATTTCAGCAGCAAAGCTTCAAAATAAGCAAATAACTATAAAAAGGAGTTGAAAATGCGTCAGTGTAAATTCACCGCCGAACTTGATCCCGGTTTTATGCCGGCAGTTATCTGGAACGAAAATTACCGTAATCAGGTGAAGGCCTGCGGCAATCCGGTGGAAATTGTTGTTGCTCTCACCAGATCAAACGGGGCTGTTTCGGCATGGAAAACAGCTATCCTGCCTCATGACAGTGCAGAAAACCGTGAACTCAATATCAAGTATGTGGAGCGTGCTGTCAAATTCCTGCTTTGGATGAAAGGCGGCTGTACCCTTACCGTTGCCGGATGCGATGCCCTTGCAGAAGATCTCGGCAAAATATATTCTGCAGACGGAAGCAGAAAATTTGACTTTGCTATGATGGGAGAACGTATTTACGGTAAAGAATTTGAAGTAAAAGCTGTTGCTCTGGCTGAAGCTCCGGAGACTGCTGAACCTCAGGTCAAGCTGGGCGGTAATTTCAATGGCTGCCGTATCGGTTTCGATCTTGGCGGTTCTGACCGTAAATGTGCAGCCGTTATTGACGGTAAATGTGTCCATACGGAGGAAGTTGTATGGGATCCTTATTTCCAGAAAGATCCTGCATATCATAAAGAAGGTATCCGGGATTCTCTTCTCCGTGCCGCAGCCCATCTGCCCCGGGTCGACGGCATTGGCGGCAGTGCTGCCGGGGTGTATGTCAATAATCAGCCTCGTCTTGCTTCACTTTTCCGGGGGATTTCGGATGATGACTTCAAAAAATATATCGTCCCTGTATTTGACGAACTTGCCGCTGAATTCAACGTGCCTTTTGTTGTGGCAAATGATGGTGAAGTAACCGCACTTGCCGGTGCCGTTTCCATGGAATCCAATGGCGTACTCGGCATGTCTATGGGAACCAGCGAAGCCGGCGGTTATGTGACTCAGGCCGGGAATATCACCGACTGGCTCAATGAACTTGCTTTCTGCCCCGTTGATTACCGTGACGATGCTCCCATGGATGAATGGTCCGGGGACGGCGGCTGCGGTGCGCAATATTTCTCACAACAGGCTGTGGCGCGTCTTGCTCCGGCTGCCGGATTTGATTTCCCGCAGGATATGCCTTTCCCCAAGCGTCTTGAAGCAGTTCAGGAAGCAATGGAAAAGGGGGATGACAGAGCCCGCAGTATTTATGCGACTATCGGGGTTTATTTCGGTTACACGATTGCCCATTATGCTGAATTCTATGATATCAGCAAACTTCTTATCCTCGGCAGAGTTACCTCCGGTGCCGGTGGTGAACTTATTATTGAAACGGGCCGCAAGGTTCTGGAAAGCGAATTCCCGGAACTGGCGGCAAAGATCGAACTCCGTGTGCCGGATGAGCAGTTCAAACGCCACGGTCAGGCTGTGATTGCAGCAAGTCTGCCGGAAATCGGTTGATTTTAACTGATTTGTGAAGCAGCAGTCCGCAAAAAACAAATTCACTGTTTTTTGCGGACCTTTTTTGATTATTGCTCTGTAAAGGTTTCGGCGGCGGCAGGCATCTGTCCGGCATCGCTGCTGCGCTGATACACCCTCAAGCCGAAAAGCGGCAGGATCGCCAGCAGGTGGTCAAAAATATCCGACTGTGTGGATTCATATTCCACCCATGCCGTAGAAGCGGTAAAACAGTAAATTTCCAGAGGCAGTCCGGTTGCTTCCGGAGCAAGCTGCCGTACAATAAGCAGCATATTCTGGTTGATGTCCTTGCGGCTGCGCAGATATTTTTCCACATATATCCTGAATGTTCCGATATTGGTTATTCTGCGGCTGTTTACCGGTTTTGCCCCCTGTTCTTCAAGGGCTTTGTTCCAGCTTGAAAGTTCTCTTTTTTTGTCGTTCAGATAGTTGTCAAGTATCATGAACCCTTCGAGGCGGCTTATTTCTTCCGTGGTAAGGAAACGTATACTTTGCTGGTCTATGTATATGCTGCGTTTGATACGCCTGCCGCCTGATTCAAACATCCCCCGCCAGTTGGTAAATGGTTTGCTGATAAGTGATCTTGTGGGCAGCATGACAATGGTTTTGTCCCAGTTCTGGACTTTTACTGTATGGAGTGCTATCTCTATCACATCACCGTCAACATTGTCACCGGGAATGGCGATCCAGTCGCCTACTTTAAGCATGTTATTGCTGTTCAGCTGTACACTTGCCACCACAGACAATATTGTGTCCTGAAAGATCAGCATAAGTACTGCCGCCAATGCCCCGATACCGGAAAGCAGCAGGACAGGACTTTTATTCAGCAATATGGCAATGGAAATTATCAGTGTTACAACATAAATGAATATTTTGGTCAGCTGCAAATATCCTTTGATGGGATGCTCTGTGTTATTGGATCTGCTGTTGTAGATGCAGTTTACCAGATCAAGGCTTCTGGCAAGGACCCCGGCAGCAGTTACTGTCAGCATTATCACACTCAAACGGGTGATAATGATAACCACACCCGGATGCAGATTTCCCGTTGCAGGCGGCAGCAGATACAGCATGACAGCAGGGATCAGAAATGAGCTGCGGGCAAAAATATCCATGATTATGGAATTTCCGTCAGCTCCATGCAGATCCGGACGGTTGATGATACGCTGCAGGGAGCGGATAATGATTTTTTTCACCGTATAGGCTGCAGCTGCTCCCGCCAGAATGACCGCAATAATCACAAGTACTTCATAGGCAAAAGGAACAATTGAAAGAGTTTCCTTGAGTTTGTCAAAAATGGTCATAATATTGCTCACTTATCCTGAATGGTAACCCGGAAGAACATGCCCAACTGTCTTGGAATATCCCATTCAAGCATATTATCAACGTCTGGAGTTCTCACCAGATGGATATCAAGTTTATTCTGCAGCTTTACAGCGTCTGTTATATCAACACGGTAGGGGGGGGCGAAGAGCCCGGGGTATTTTTTCCCGTTACAGTCTATTTCCAGCACTCCTTCTGTTTGCAGACACTCCAGATAAATTTTGCCGCCGGGGATTTCCGGCAGCGTGAAAGTATATGTAAGATCATCATCTGCAGTCATTTCCCATGCTGCAAGTTCTTTTGCCGGATGCGGCAGTTCCGGCAGGTTTTCTTCCTGCCAATCCGGATCGCATACTGCAAATATGGATTCCCCTGGCAGCAGGCTGATATTTTGCTGCCATGCGTAGCTGGTATCTGTCATTGCATCGTAAAAATATGTTCCGGGGACAGCCATTTGGAACTCCGCCTTTTCCGACATGCTTTCGTTTGTCATGAAAACGTAAAGGATATTGTTTTTGCGGATGCAATAAGTACGCAGATACTCCGGTGCGCCTGACTCCACAGGTGTGAAAAGATATTTGGCGGCGGCATCGATATTGTTTCCCCTGAATACTTTCAAGCCGGATTCCTGCAAAAAGTCGATCACAGCCTCATATTCCGGGAGCAGAAAGCCATCCGGCACAATAAGGAGATCAAATACTTCGCCATTGATCACCATCTGACCGTCCTGTACAACGACTTTCCGGAGTATATCCAATGGCACTGTATCATAATCAAAATGGCGTTTCTGTAATTTTGCCCCGACCTTTTCAAAGGGAGTGAACGGTTGTGAACTCCATTCGGCTTCTGCATGATAGAGCACCGCCGCTCCGGAAATATGGATGCCGCCGGTCAGAATATCGCACAATGTACGGCAGTATTTGCTCCATGCTGGAAAATATTTCCACTGCGGGTTTTTGCCGCGTGCATAAAAGTGTGGCGGACAATCTTCATCAGGGAATTCTGCATTGGAAAAAGCATGCGGTACAAAAGAATTGATGCCTCTTGCCGCAAAATGATCGGTCATACGTTTCATGGCATCCAGATTGAATCTCCAGCCGAAAGCTCCGAAACTTTCCATTGCTGCCTGTCCATTGAACTCAGGGTAAAGATGTGCCGCACTTGAACAGAGTTTGCCGAGCCCCCAGTGGAAAAATTCTCCGTTGTGTTTGAAGGTGCTGGAATGTACTCCTGCTTCCATGCCCGGTATATTCTGGTGCAGTACACTGTCGATCATGGCGAAGTCCTGCCCTGCAAGTCCGCGGAAAAAGTGTCCGACACCATAACCGAGGCGGCAATGGGCGCCGTTGTCTTCGATCAGATGACCGATATACTGTACTCCGTGTGAGCGGCACCATTTCCCCATTTTTTGAGGGAAATTTGCAGAATACAGCTGTGTTACTTTATCCATATATATGCTTCTGTATACCGGCGCATTGGTACAGTTGTGCCACAGCGAGGGCCAGAAGGCTGCCGGCTGGTCAGATAATTCTTCTGCCAGTTTATTTGAGTAAGGATATACGGCATTGATATCATTGCCGGGGAGTGAGGTATAACTGCAGCCGGATCCCATGCGGGGTTCATCGGAGAAGAATCCTGCCATGACGCCGTTATCAAAGTATTTTTTCAGTTCCCTGTAATGGGTTTCCAACACGGTATCTATAAAACAGTCTGTGGCTTCCGGGTCAAGCATATTTGCCCATTCCCTTGTATGCGGTTCGCCGCCGTCACGGGTGATGAAAAAGAAGAAAACACGGTAACGTCCCGCCGGGAGATGCAGAAACAGTTTGCCGTTTTGGGCTTCTTTATGCACTTCAAAAGCCTCTTCTGAATCGAAGCCGTCGCTGCCGCAAAAGGGAGCTGCAACGATTTTGAAAAGTTTTTCCCCTTCACGGATGGGAACATATAAACTGTATGTACCGCCGGCGCCTGCAATATCTGCCCAGAAGTGACGGAGCAGCTGTTTGCGTAAATGTTCCGGTATCCTGCCGCCGGCATAACCGCTGGGAAAATGCACATCATCAAACAGCCAGAGACGCATCCCTGTGGCTTCTGCCTCTGCCAAAAGGGATCGCAGGGTATCAAACCATTGCTGCCCAAGCCAATCTTCAAATGGTCTGGCTTCAATAATACATTCATTGATTCCGGCTTCCCGGAGTTTTGCCAAACCGTCTTTCAATACCGGCAGTTCTTCATCCCGTATCCAGAAAAGGGGGGCAATGGATGGAAATTTTTTCATTTTAAATATCCTGCTTTATATGAACATTATTTTTTTATTCATGATTCAGGCTGAATAGCAGCCTGTTGTAAACGTCTTTATGAAATATGAGACCGATGTGTCCGGTGTTGATGACCCCGGCGGAAAAGGCTCCCGGCAGTGAACTTGACCATGGTGGAACAACTTCATCCCATTTTGCCGCCGCAGAAGCAAATCGCAGCGGAGGAGTTTCCGGAAGGTATACATGGTCATCCGGCGGAACAGAATCCAGATCCGGTATGACTTTTACAAGGCTGTCGGCAAAAAATAACCATTTACGTACCCTGTTTGCAACCGGACTGCCTTTGTGCGGTACTCCCATGAAGTATATTATTCCCCGGCGGTTATGCGGGATTTGTACAAGGTGAAGCATCCTGCGGATCATAAGACCGCCCATACTGTGTCCGGCAAAGTGGATCCGGCCCACAGGCATGGCGGCAAGCAGTTTCTCTATTTCCACGGCGAAGGTTTCGGCATGATCTTTCAGTCGCGCTCTTGTGGTGCGGTATGAGTAGACCGCAACGGTATATCCATGACGGACAAGGAATCGTGCCATGGGGTACATCCAGAATCCCCGCTCAAAAAGACCGTGTACCAGTACAACAGTTTCCTGACGGTTTTCTGCCGGTGAAGGCGAAAATATTTTAAAATTTTTCATCATGTACTTAAGATAGCATTATTTTCTTTTTTGTCAAGACAGCAGTGGATTTTAATAACGCTCAAATAAAGTATAATTGATCTGCGATACAATTTTTTACTTGACAAAGATTTAATTGCAGTGTACTGTATGGAACCGTCAACGATTTACAACAAAGAATAAAGAAAGGAAAGAAAATGTTGAAACGGTTTTTTGCTGTTCTTTTCGGTGCGCTTCTGATTTGCGGAAGTTTCTGCGGATGCGGCGGTCCGTCTGATGAGGAAGTTATTGCTGATCTCGGTGAAAAATTCATGGTTGCCATGTATGCCGGGAATGATGCTATGGCGAAAGAGATCTGCAACGCCACCGGATATGAAACCTATGTTGCCATGCGCGATTTGATTTCTATGGCTTCTCTGGGGCTTATGGATGTGTTGGCTGAAGGGCAGAATCTTGAAGAAATGGTTTATGCCAAAGTCAATACCGTGCGGGTGAAAAAGCTCTCTGAAACCCGCGGCGTTGCAGTAGTGTTGGATACTATTGGCGATGAACCTGCGGAATACTCCATTCCTGTGGAAAAGGATGCTGACGGAGAGTGGAAAGTTGCCGTGACCAAAGCCGCATTCAACTGAGTTGAGCTGTGCATAAAATCAGCTTTTGGTTTTACAACAGAGAGCATCGTATAACTTACGGGTTATTGATGCTTTCTGTTTTTTGGGCTATCACTTTTTTTTACGGCTGTGAACCAGCGGAAGAGAGCAATGAACTTTGCGCCTCTTTGCGAAGCGGTGATGTTGTCTGCAGAGTCGGCAACGGGATATGGTCGGATATCTTCCGCCGCATATCCCAAAGGGATACACGATTTTCCCATGCCGGGATAATTTTGCGGGAGTCAGACGGTTCGCTTTGGGTCGTTCATTCCGAAGCGGATGATTTTACCGGCAGGGGAGGGGTTTATATTGAGCCGCTTCAGGATTTTCAAGCACATGGCAACGGGGTTTGGTGTTTCCGGTTGAAAGATGAACACCGGGATTTGCAGCAGCAGGAAACGGTAAACAGGAAATTGAAAGATTACGCAGGAATCCCCTTTGATCTCAAGTTTTCTCTGGAAACAGCGGACTCTCTTTATTGTACGGAATTTGTTTACCGTTTTTTTGCAGATCTGGAACCGGCTGTTATGCTTCCGGTTGCCCGGCACGAAAACCGGTCGTATGTGCCGGTAGACAGCTGTTGCGACCCGGAGTTGTTCCTGGAATTGGGAACGCTGCAGGAGTTGTGACTTGCAAAAAAACTTCTTTGTGCTATAGTAAATGGCAAAAAAGGAAATGTTGCCATTTTATGAAAACACTTGCACTTGATATTGGCAATGTCTGTGTTGCCATCCACCCGGAGAATTTTTCCCGTAAACTGGGCTTTGCTGCTGCGCCGGAGATATTGGCAATGCTCTATGGGGATTTTGAACACGGGATAATTACTCCGGAGGAATTTTACTGCCGCGCTCTTGATTTTTGCCCGTGCAAGGTTACAGAAAAGGACTTCTGGGAGGCATTTGATGCTATGGTGGGAGAACCGGTGCCGGGAATGACAGAATTTGTCCGTTCTCTGCAGAGTAAAGGATGGAGAGCGGTCTTTTTTTCGGATACTTCCGTGCGGCATCTTGAAGCTGTCAGGCGCATTTTCCCCGCATGTGATGCTGTTGCCGGAGGCGTTTACAGTTATGTGACAGGCAGCAGTAAACCGGCAGAAAAAATGTTTGCTGCATTTGAAGCAGAATGGGGAGTTCCTGATCTTTACCTTGATGACAGATCCGTACTTATAGAGGCTGCAACGCAGAGGGGATGGCACGCAGAGGTCTTTCCCGGAACAGAGAAAATATGTCTGCCGTGAATAATTTCCAATGGGATATAATTATTGCCGGGAGCGGCCCGGCGGGACTTTCTGCTGCAGCTTGTGCCGCCGGAAATGGGGCAAAAGTGCTTTTGTTGGAAAAAATGCCGCAGTATGCTGTAAAAATGCGTGCTTCAGGAGGAAATCGCTGCAACTTTACAAACAATCTGCCGGAACCGGATTTTATGGAGGCTTTCGGCAGAAACGGCAGATTTATGAGTAACGCTCTTGCTGTCGGCGGCAGGGATTGGCTGCTTGAATATATGAAAAAACAAGGTGTGAAATCTGTTGTCGCTGAGGAAAAATTCTATTTCCCTGCCTCCGGCAGAGCCGACGATGTGATAGAGGCTTTCCGTAAACCTGCTCTTGCTGCCGGTGCCGTCATACGGTGCGGAAGTGCCGTTGCCGGAATAATTACCGGTGACGGACGGGTTGCCGGGGTGAAACTTGCCAATGGGGAAAAGTTGAATTGCCGTACTCTGATCCTGGCATGCGGCGGGGCTGCCGCTCCGGCGTTGGGTGGTTCCGATTCAGGTTTGAAACTGGCGGCAGAGGCCGGTCACAGGATAGTAAAAATGGTTCCTGCACTTGCGCCTCTGATAACAGATGAAAAGTGGTCCGGAGAATTGGCAGGAGTTTCTCTTGCTGATGCTGTTGTTACGGCAGGGGAGGGGCGCAGGAAAAAAAGTTCCCGTAATGTACTGCTTTTTACAAAGGAAGGAATTTCCGGATCTGCCGCATTGAATATTTCCGGATACATACACCGCCTGCTGGAAGAAAACGGCGGGAGTATCAGTATAAAATTGAACCCTGCCCCGGAAATGAACCGTGGTGAATGGGAAAGAGTTCTCGGTAATGCAAGGGAAAAAGAACATGGCAGATTTTTGCGGAGTTCGCTTGCTGCATACTTTCCCCACTCTGTTGCGGATATTTTCTGCCGTAACACCGTGGGGAGTGATTTCCGGAACAGGGATCTTTCCCAAAACAGGATCGCAATGATCGCACAGTATTTAAGTGCTGTTCCTCTGACCGTTTCACGGCATGGAGGATTCAAACAAGCTATGGCGGCAGACGGCGGCGTGAGCCTCAAGGAAATAAACCCGGCGACAATGGAGAGCAGGATAGTCAGCGGATTATATTTTGCCGGAGAAATCGTTGACCTGACCGGACCATGCGGCGGATTCAATATCCAGTTTGCCATAGCAAGCGGACGTCTTGCTGCAGAAGCGGCTCTTACAAAATAAGGATTAATGTACAATGAATGGGAAAGCATTATTTATCGGGCTTGATTTCGGTTCTGACAGTGTCAGAGCCATAGTTGTTGACGAAAATGGAGAATTCCGCAGTACTGCAGTAAAAGAATATCCCCGCTGGAAAAAAGGTCTTTATTCCAATCCGTCAGTAAGTCAGTTCCGGCAGCATCCTCTGGATTATCTGGAAGCATTTACTGCCGCAGTCAAAGAAGCAGTTGCCGCCGTGGATGTTTCTCTGGTAAAGGGGATAGGTATAGATACTACCGGATCGACCCCGTGTGCGGTTGATTCAGTGGGGGTACCGCTGGCATTGAAAGAGGATTTTGCCGATGATCCTGATGCCATGTTTGTATTATGGAAAGATCATACTGCTATTGACGAAGCTGACCGCATAAATGAAGTGTGTAAAAAGTGGCATACCGATTATACTGCTTATTCCGGCGGGGTATATTCTTCGGAATGGTTCTGGGCAAAATATCTTCATATACTGCGCAATAATGAAAAACTCCGCAAAGAATGTAACGGTTTTGTTGAGCATTGCGACTGGATGGCATCGCTTCTGACCGGTACTCCGGTGAAAGCGGCACGCTGCCCTGCCGGACACAAGGCCATGTGGCACGCCTCCTGGGGCGGCCTGCCGCCGGAAGAGTTCTGGTGCGAAGTCGATCCGCTGCTTTCCGGCAGAGTCGGGAGATTGTATAAAGAAACTTTTACTGCTGATACCCCTGCCGGTACACTTACTGCGGAATGGGCGGATAAATTGGGGCTGCCTGCCAGTACAGTTGTTGCATGTGGTGTGCTTGACGGGCATGCCGGAGCAGTAGGGGCAGGGATAAAAGCAAATCAGATGGTGAAAATTATCGGCACATCAACCACTGATGTTATCGTTGCAGAAAATGTGGAAGAATGTATCAAAGGTATCTGCGGTCAGGTGGATGGTTCTGTTATTCCGGGAATGACCGGACTTGAAGCCGGACAATCTGCCTTCGGCGATATTTTTGCCTGGTTCAAAAGTCTTCTTTCTTTTGGTGGAAATCAGGTGGAACTGTCTCAACTTGAGGCCGAAGCGGTCAAACTTCCAATTGACGGTACTGTGGCTGTGGATTGGATGAACGGTCGCCGGACACCGTTTGTTGACCCTCACCTGCAGGGGGCTGTTTTCGGGTTGAATCTGGGGTCTTCTGCTCCGGAACTTTACCGCAGTCTTGTGGAGGCGGCGTGTTTCGGAGCTAGACGCATCGCAGAACACTTTGCCGCAGAGGGGGTAAAGGTGGATGAGATACTTGCTCTCGGCGGTATTGCCCGCAAGTCGCCATTTGTTATGCAGTCGCTTGCTGATATTATGCAGAAACCCATAAAGATCGTGACTTCGGATCAGGCATGCGCTCTCGGCGCAGCAATGTTCGGAGCGGAGGCAACAGGGTATTACAGCAATATCGCAGAGGCTGTCGATAATATGAATTCCGGTTTTGATGCCGGATATATGCCCATTTTGGAAAATGTCACTGCTTATAATAAAAAATACGCCGCTTATTTGAAAGCGGCGCAGGCTGTTGAATTTTTTACCCGTTGACTGCAAAGGGTTATTCAGTTGAACCTTTGACCACAGCCAGACGGTCATTGATATTTATATTCCGGGATTCAAGACCGGGAGTTTGACCGTGCAGACCAAATTCGAGCTGCGTCTGGGGACGGAAAAGCAGACAGTGAGTTGAGCCGCCAAAATGGAACATGCCCGTTTCCTGTCCTTTTTCCACATGCTGACCCTCAAAAACAGTGATTTCACAGGTCGATACCTCTGCCATACCGATAGCAACAAATGCCATAAGTCCGATATCGGGGTTGTCTGCTTGAATGTAGATAACGGCACGTGTCGCCACTTCCGCAAGGTATCCCTGTGAATCATTGGGGCCGTAAGGGTCATAGCCCATGCTCCGGGCTTCTGAATAATAGGTTCCGGGAATAAGTACCGTTTTTATTACTGTACCGGAAACCGGAGCATGCCAGCGGTGATAACTCAATGCACTTAAAAAGGCCTGATAAAGTGTTCCGCCTTTGAAGTGTTCGCACAAAGGATCGTTGTCCAGAATGAAGCGTACTGCGTAAGGCTGGCTCTTGATCCAGAATTTATCCAGTAATTTTATTCCTCTTGCCAATGCAAACGGTGCTGATTCACATGCGTTGACCACTATAGAATCATCATCAGGTGATGCCACAGGACGTACGCCGGGCCGGAATTGCCGGACAAAGAAATCATCCCATGACTTGAAACCGTAATGGGGCTGCGAGGGATCGCAAATGAAGGTTTTTTCAAAATCCGGCAGGGCTTTTTGGGCTTTTTCGCCAAACCATCCGGTACATGGATCGTCATTCAGAACGTATGCACTTTCCGGTGAACGCAGAAAACGCCCCCATTCGTCAAGAATATCTTTGAGGTAACGGTTTACTTTGCCGGTTATGAACGATGCCCATCCGCCGGCTGTTGCCATTGACCAGTCCAGAATTGCGTTGAAGGGAAAACCGACAAAACCTGTTTCGTTGAAACTCGGCGCATGGGTCAGGATCACATTGAACATCTTCAGCATATGCTGATAATCCCGGATTTGGGGCCAGCCTGCACTTGTACGGGTCTTATTATGGGGGACTTCGTCAAACATCTGGGTGAAAAACATATACGCTTTTGCATCTGTTTCGATGAAATGCTTGAGACGGGCTACAGACGGCAGCAGCTCCCCGGTATCGCTGTCGGCTTTGCCTGCGATGTTTTTCAGCCATTCTGCCAGAGTTTTCTGGTCGCGCGGCAACCATTTCCCGGCGGCAAAAGTGTGATTGCAGGGGGCATCGTTGGTACAGGTGCTGTCATGATGGCAGCAGGAATCGTCTTTGTTCATGATTTACTCCTCTTCTTATGTTTCGTGAAAAAAACTTTTCCGGACAAAAAAAGTCCGGAACCTCCTCTGTCGTGAACATACACCGGAAAAAAGTAAATGCAAACTGGTTTCAGAAAAAAATCTGTTTTTTTAATAAGAGCAGATCACTGCGCCGTCATTTTCTGAAATGATTTCGACATCATGCAGCATTTTTTCTGTTACTGCTCCATTTGCCATGTCCCTGCGGAAAATCTGCGGTGCGCATTGCTCCTGAAAGAAAAAGAAACATGCCCGCAGAAGTGAGTCACTGCTTTGCAGTACCGGGTCGGGGTAATTGCAGAAGTTGAGAAAACTGCCTCCAAGAATATCAAGACGTGAATTTTCTGCGGCTTTGAATAAAACTGGCGAGTTTTCTGATTTGAAACCCATCATCCACAGAGCGCAGTTGCGGAATGAATACAAAGCCGGAGAAATATGTTCCGTATCCACATTTCTTGCCCAGATATCGCAATCGGCAATCCCGCCGCCGGATGTACCGTCATCACCGGCGAACCCCAGACAATCTGTCACAAAAACCTGCTGCCGGAGACCTGCTGTTGAACGGTTGCCGTACAAACTCCACACAGGAACATCCTGCGGTGCCGCACTTGGGAAAAGCATATTGTCAAGTGCCGCATAATCTTTGGCATGATTGAACCACACCTGTATATCTTCCAGTACAACAGACCGGGTGGTGTCTGAAGTAAGCAGAATTCCCCCTGCTGTAATGATCTGCCTCAACAGCAAAGGTTCTGTCCCGCAGCCCGTGGCATGGAAAATCCCATTGCCGGAAAGAGTCTCCGCTTCACCTGCGGCAGAACGCTGGATCGTGGCAAAAAAACAGGTTATTTCCCGGACTGCCGGCGGGATATGCACGGAACCATTGATCACATAATTTGATCTGCTGAAGTAAATTACTGCTGCTCCGGAATCCATTGCCCGCTGGATCGCTGCTGTATCATCTGTTCTGCCGTCACCTGCTGCTCCGAAATCTTCCACGCAAACACTGTACCCGGCGGCAGCCGCCGGTAATGCCGGAACGTCGGCGGCATGGGGCAGGTCAGATGCTGCGGCAAAATAGCCGGGGATGGAGTGTGAAGATATGTCGGGAAGCGGTTGATCATCTGAAGTTACTGATTGCATAATACAGAATCCGCCGGGAAGAGTTTCCCATATCCGGTCAGTTGTTTTGAATTCTGAATCGTGTATAATCACCTGCCCGGCACGGCCTCCGGATATTCCCAACGGAGTATTGGCGATAAGTATTTTTCTGGCACAGAAATTATCTCCTCCGCCTCCGCTTGCCGCATCACCGGTATGTACTGCACACTTGTGCATATTACGGATAGTGGAGTATTCAACAGTAAGCATACTTTCCCTGCCTGCAGCAAGATCAATTCCGGTATCAAAACCATCAAGCAGCAGGTCCCGGCAATATCCCATAACGTTGTTGCGGGTCAGCTGCAATGCTGTATGACCGCAGCCGTCACCGGAAATCAGCCTGACATTGCGGAGCGCCCCCCAATTGGAGGAGTTCCATTGCAGGGCGATTGCACCGGGATTGCCGCAACCGGTATTTATTGTGACGTTTTCAAGAAAATTCCCCTGATTGACATTTGATCCGCGTTCCAGCAGGGAATAGGAAAGAACCGGACGGCAGCAGCCTGCACCGAAGCCGGGAGTATTATCAGCAAGTTTTATCACAACATGTTCAGGATCTTCCCCGAAAATACGGATGTTCCAGTTTATTTCTGCATATACATGAGCATTGTTGTACTGACCGCGGTTGTATATGCCGTTGTTGTTGTCAGTTGCTATGAAACGTTTATCTCCATGGAGAACGGGAGCTTCCGCCGCTGAAGCATTATAAAGAGCCATTTCGTCTTCAGGAGATTGTACCGGCAGGTATTTGATTCTGTCCCATCCGTCAAGCACATTCATGGCAACAGCGGGCCATTGCTGGGAAACTGTACCGCTTACAAGATATGTTCCGGCCGGAAGATATATTATCCAGTTCCTGCCGAATCTCGGACTGCACATGGTTTTGCCGTTTACTGTTACCGGTTCCTGATGTTCCCTGATGAAGGTCATAGCGGCACAAAAGGCGGCGGTATCATCGCTGATACCGTCGCCTTTGGCACCAAACGGGGGTCTGGTTATATCAAGGACACTTCCGGCAGGATCATTATGCAGAAAGACTTCCGGCGGAAAGTATCCGCCGGAAACAGACCGGCATCCTGCTTTGCTCATTTATGAGCCTCTGCAAGGATGCACCCGCCGCCGGGCGGCAGGAGACATGGTTCTGTTACAGGCAGCCCCTGCAACAGGTCGTAAAGACCGTATCCGGCAATATTCAATTCTGCCTGAATATCGAAATCATCGTTTACAACAACAGTGTAAACAGTATTGTTTTCGGCCTTGAATGTGGAAAAAGATACATTTGCCGGCAGGTTTTTTGTCCATTCCGCTGCCGGATGCGGCACTGAATCACAGAGGATATCCGCATTTTTCTGCAGCAGGGGATACCACTTGCCAAGTTCATCCATCTGCGGAGCTGGTTTGCCGTGAATGGTGAGCAATGCAGCATAACCGGCAGAAACGGGAGTTTGCATCAGCACATCCTTCCACGGTACATCCGGCATCGGCAGGGAACCGTTTTGCGGCAGCATTGTCGGGAAGAGCTGAAAGAAAACCACACCCTGCGCACCAAGCCTGATGGATTCAAACAACTGCCAGCGGGTCTCTGTTACGGTCGGTGTTATCCAGTGCAGGTATGCACCCGGCAGAGCAATAAGTTCACCCTGTGCAGTGTATTCATAAGGACCCCATACTTCGGCAAATGATTGCGGCATGAGCCATGGTTCTGTACCTGCTTTCCGGCAGGCTTCCACAAAACGCATGCTGTTGTTGCGGAAATGTGCCTGACTTGCCATGCGTGTATGCGGCCCGTTGGGGTCATCCGGACCGAAAAACGGATACGGATCCACTGCTGCCATGGAAAGCGGAACATGACCGATGATATTGTCGATCATGGCGGCGGTGACAACAAGGGCGGTACCCTGTTCCATACCGCTTTCACGAAGTATCCCGGCATAAAGATTCAGATTTTCAACATGAGATTTTTCCGGTTCATCGCTGATGACCCAGTATGCAAGTTTGTCAAAAGCGGCATCCTGCATGCGTTTGACTGTACCGCGGAGCAGGGCGGCATTGTCGGCGTAATAAACATCGGCCTTCCCCTCGCATGAATTGGCAAGGAGAGTGATACCGTATTTTTCGCAGGGCTTCTGCAGAATACTCAAATCCCCGGCATCGATATTCGTTACCCACAGGGTATTGAAATTGCGCTTGTGACACTCCTGCAGTGCATTGTCAAGGAACTCCTCAAGGGGGATACCGTTAAGATTTGAATAAGCGTGGGCAAGTTCCCAGCTCAGGTATACGCCGAGAGGCATTTCCTGCTTCTGCGCACTGCAGGCGGCTGAACCTGACAGAATGAACATCAGCGAAAACAGGAAGGCAAAAAATTTCATCGCCAATCGCTTCCGTATGACCAGTTGCAGTCGTAGGTCTGGGTAAGGGCATTACCGGCGGCAGTTTTCTGATGAGCAACATGACCGTCAACAAAAAGTTCATTTGCGCCGTTGTTGTGACGCTGATCGGCCTGGCTTGTCCAGAGGTTGCCGGGGACATAGAGGAAATATGAGTGCTTACCGGCATTGGGCATACCGTCAAGGATGATACGGTACTGGGAGGGCCGCTTGAAGGCATCAAGAGGAGCGACATAGTTGGAATATGCACCGCCGTCATTTCCTTCATACTGACCGCAGTAAATGTTGCAGCTGTAGTTACTGGCACCGCCGGAAGGTCTGGAAAGGCTTTCGGAGGGGCAGAAGAAAATATCCGGCATCTGATAGGCATCATTGGATTGGACTGCGGATTCCGAGCCGCCGGCATAAATGGCAAGGAAGCCAACCCAGCCGTTGGAGATGTTGGCATCATTATGCACATTCATACACGGAGCGATATACTGATCGTTGTCATGAGCGTACATATGTTCCGCCAAACCAAGCTGTTTGAGGTTGCTGACGCATTTGATCGCCTGGGCGGCTGCGCGTGCCTTGCTCAATGCCGGCAGAAGCATGGAAGCGAGAATTGCGATAATTGCGATAACTACCAGCAATTCTATGAGGGTAA
>JAZSGI010000220.1:0-14808 GCA_045532655.1 Victivallaceae bacterium | reverse complement strand
TATTAATATTTATTACAAATACATGCCCGGCATCATGGGGTTACCGCCATAACTGCCGTTCATATAAAACTGACTGTTGTAATCTTCCTGCACCTTCATGGATTCAGGAACCTGGGCACGCGGCCCGATCTCAGCATCGGCTTTGTTGCGTTCTTTACCGTCGAGAGTAAGTTCACGGAGGAAAACTCTGCCGACTTCCGCTTCAAAGTCATCATCATATTCCACAACGCATTCAACAACCTTATACTGGATCAAACCGATAAGATTGTTGCCCATAGTGATACGGTCACCGACTTTGACCGCTCTGCCGTCTTCGCCGACAAGACCGTTGATGGGAATACGTTTTTCTGCAAAATATGCAGGAGTCTGTTTGTAAATATCAATAGAGTAACTCTCGCTGCCATCTTCAGGAGAGAAAGTAAGTGTTGCACGGCGGTCCTTGGCATCTACCACGGACTGGGCATCACTCTCTTTATCACTTCCGATAACGTTGGTCATACGGCAGGGAATTCCGTTGACAATATTTTTGCCGCCGTCACGCATGCTCTCGCCGATCCAGATCTGGATCTGTTTTCTCTCGCCGGGACGGGAGGGGTCATCGATCTGGAACTGGGCAAAGGAGTTGTCACGGATAATGCTGTCCTCATTACATTCCACAAGACGGAGTCCTGGACCGAGCTCGGTACGACGCGGTTCGCCGGTGGAAAGCAAATGCCACAGCGGAGGGTGATCTTTGGGATCTGCCGGATCAGTTCCGGCAATCTTTTCATAACGGTAGCTGAAACCGTCCATATCCTGGTCATAAAGTTCTTCCGGCGGGATGACTTCAATATCGGAACGTGAACGCTTCCAGGGATTGGCGGGGGTTGCAAGCATGACACCGCAATCCGGATTATGACATCTGCCGCCGTCAACAAAATACTTCTGCTCAAGAAGAATATCGCAGTAGGGACAACGGCTCATTGTCAAAGGCATGGAAAAGTCTTTAACAAAACCATCTTCAAGAACCTCCGGCTTCCAAACAGAATTGACCTTGAGCCATGAAGATTCAGTAATATCAAAACGGCGATCCATGAAGTCGACCTTTTTGTGGTCAACCTTGCGTATCTCATTCATTTTCAACTCAGTGATCTGCTTCTGCGCTGCCAGAACGAAAAGCAACATGATGAAGAGCAGCAGAAGCCCTCCAAGAAGCAATTTCTCATAATGTTTGCTGAAAAAACTCACGGTTATGCCTCCTGTTGCTGTTATTCGTTATCAAAATCTGAGTTTTTTACGATATAGTAGTCAATGATGAATTCCACATCCATTTCGGTAAATTCACCAATAACCGGCTTTGCATATTCTGCACGTTCCGCAAGAGGTTTATCCTCTTCACGTTCTTCCTCCACATAAACGAACTGACCGTATTCGTCATAGTATCCGTTCATCTGCTGGGTTTCCGCTCCGAAGCCGGGCATCATTCCAGGCATCATACCGGGAGCGGAAGGCTGCGCAGGATTAGATCCGGGGAAGAAACCATTCTCCTGATCGGCCTCAAGTTCGCTTTCACGGACACGGCGGCGAGAAGTAACAGCACTGCTGTCCATTCCGCTGGGACCGCCCATGCCGCCGATACCGGCAACGCTTCCCCTGCCGGAACGACTTCCGGCAGCACCGGGCATGACCGGAGCAGCAGGAGTACGGGAAGATGAAGCGGAACGGGTATTGCGTTTCGGCAATCCCGGCATACTTCCGGGCATTCCGGGATTGCTGCGGGAGATACCGGTAACACCGCTGCCAATGGTCACACCATCTTCGGGAACGATACTGGCAGTATCTTCGTCATCAAGATTGGCTTCATAGCGGATCTCGTGGGCTTCGTCGATATATGAAGTGATATCCATACGGCGGATCATGTAGAAACGGCGTTCACCCACTGCACTGTTAAGGCGGTTGATTATCCCCATCACACCGGACATATTACTGTAGACTTTGACTCTGAAACGGTAAATGTCGTACTCGTCATCTTCTTCTTCAACGTCAATACGGGAGAATTCAGAGAGTGCGGTAATAATATGTTCAAGTTCTCTGTCAGAATCAGCTTCGGGAGTACCGGGCTGGGGCCGCTGGGGTCCGGCGATACGGACACCGAGGTCGGAAATGATTTCGATGACATCACCGACATAACCCAGCTGGGCGTTAGTGAGTTTGAGTTCATCAGGGCCGGGCATACCAAAGAACATGGCATCGTCTTCAAGTCCGATATAGTTCTTTTCATAATAGGTCTGCAATCCGGTCTGAAGAGTTTCCACCATTTTCTTGGCCTGGTCGGTACCGGAAAAATCACGGGGAACGCCAATGGCAAAGAAGAAAATTTCTTCACTGTTGAGTATGGGCAGTCTGGTATATTTCTTTGCTTCCTCCTGGAAGGCACTCATTGCCTTGTTCCATTCGGCAAGTGACCAGAAATACGGATATCCGTCATCTTCAAGTTCTTCTTCCTCTTCTTCTTCATCGAGGGCTTCTTCCTCTTCATAGAGTTCTTCGATCTCTTCTTCTGTAAGATCATCCCCAAGGAGAGCTTCTTCAGCAGCCAGAGCTGCAGCTCTGCGCATGGCAGCTTCACGCTGAAGTTCACGGGAGATTTTGAAGTTCTGGAAGATGGTACGGTTATCATCACCCTCTGCTTTTCCCTTTTCCCAATATACAAGGAAGCAGTCATAGAAATCTTTTTCTGCTCCGGCATAAATAACCTTCAATGTTGCCGGAGTGATGTTTTCAACTTTTTCGGCAGCAATGGCAACAGCTGCAGCGGCATCACCGCTTACGCCGAGAAATGCAGAGATACCGGCAGCGATACGGGCACGGAAGAGAGCAGTCTCAATTGCCAGTTCACGTTCTTCAATGGAGATATCACGTCTTGCGCGGTTAAGAGAATTGTTGATGGAGATCTTATCGGCCCTTTCCGCTTCGTTCTGCAGAGCGGCGATCTGACTGACATTCTCAATTGCTGCATTCATACGGGCAACAAATTCAATGTTCCTGCAGGTATTTTTCAAAACAGCAGCATCAACTTTTTCAAGTTCATCTTCCATTGCACTGCGGAAAGCGTCACGGAGAACTTTGCCTTTTGCGACATCAAGGAGCTGATCTTCTGCAGCCTCTGCTCTTACGACAAATTCATCGATGGTTCCGGCAGCGATATCTGCTTCAAGTTGAAGATCCATTGCAGCAGCAACGGCATCGGCGATACTGGAATCATCAGCAAAAACAGTTCCGCAGTTTTTTACAGCTTTGTCAACAATATTTTTCAGGAGTTTGCGCTGGACAGCATCCATTGTTTCTTCAGGGAAATAAGTCTTTTCAAAGGCAATAGTGACTGCTTCTTTGACTGTTGCCGCCTCAACGGGTTCTTCCATAAGGATGCTCATTTCGGCAAGAGCATCCTGCAAACGCTGGGCAACAAGCAATTTTTCTGCTTCGATCTCCTGTTCTGCAGGATCGATTTCCAGCGCCATGGCATTAAGTGCAGCCCTGTCAGCCTGATCGACCTTGGCATTGTCATCCTCAAAAACCATATCACGCTCATCGGCGAGTGCAGTAAGAAGATCGCGGATAAAGAATCCTTCAGCCTGCTTGTAAAGACCCAATTCACGGTAAGCGACACTCACCGCAGGTTCCATTGGCTGACCGAATACGACACGGACATCATCAAGACGCATCTGGAATCTGTCCAGATCCTCTTTGATCAGACGGATATTTTCCTTTGAAGGAGCAGGGGTCTGGGCAGAGAGAGAATCAATGGTTTTGCCAAGTTCCTCTGCTTTGACAGTTGCAGTTCTCATATCGACATACTGCCAAATGGTAAGTCCCATCATCACAAGCATACCGATCAATGCCACGACAAAGAACGTTACCAACAAAATATTGCGTTTTATAAATCTGTTCATAGGTATACTCTTACAGGGTTATAGGTTCAACGAGATGCAGGAAGACACGGAATTCACCAACGTTTGCTTTGTCAGCACCGCTGAGTTCACTCAAATGCAGTTCCTGATCTTCAATTTCAAAAATTTTGGATCTTTTGATATTATTCTTGAGGTTATTGATCGTCTGGTCATCCGCAAGATCTTCGTATACCCAGTGACCTATAACTTCAATATAAGCGACCTCTGTAAGCAATTCCTTTTCGCCAGGAACGACATTGGGATCGATTTCTTCATAATCCCCCATACCGTATCCACCCATACCGGGACCGACGATGGGACCGGAAGAACCACTGTCCAGATCACCCACACCGGCTCCGCCGCCGACGGGAGGTACACCGGCGGCCCCGGGCATCATCCCCGGCATACCGGGCATACCTGGCATTCCGTAACCCATATTTTCCTCGACTTCCAGCTGGGATACCAGATCGGCATCACCGGGAAGAACAGAGGAGAACCAGGCATTTTCCGGCTTGATCTTTTCAAGCTCTGCCATGATTTTCAACCACTGATCACGTTTGGCGATAAGTTCGTGGACACGATCATGTGATGCACTGACAGACTTGAGTTGATTATTCACCTTGCTTACCTCTGCAGCGTCAGCCTGAGCAGTTTCAACACTGCTGCGGACGTTATCCACCTGCTTATGGGCGCGGTTCATATGGATTCCTGCCACCTGATAGATAACGAAAAGGCAAAGGAAGACAAGGATGATTGCAAAGTAGAAATAAAGACGTTTGTGCTTGAAAGTCTGCTGGAAACGTACACTCTTCGGCAGCAGGGAGATCTCAACGGGACATGTTATGATATGGCGCAAACCCAAGCCGATGATATCCGGCAGGAGCGGAGCATCGGCAAGAACCTGTTCACGGTCAAGCTGGGGATTGAGAGCCACGACCTGGAAAGCGTTGAGATATTCCACGGGGATGTGGAGTTTTTCATTGAAGAAGTGGGGCGAATAAGGAATAATGGAACTGCCGCCGCAAAGCAGCATGCGTCCCGGACGGTTGCCGCCATGCTGTGAACGCCATACATTGATAGAACGGTTGACTTCGCCGTGGAGACGGGTCATAACGTTACGGGCGATCTTGGAGATAGTTGCAGCGACCTGTGAATCAGGTTCTTCGTAAGCACCGCCCAGAGCCACAAAGCAATGGCGGCGTTTAAGTTCTTCAGCATCTTCAAAGGAGATGTTGAATTCTTTGGCTATCTGCTGTGTGATAGAGTGTCCTGCAATGGGAATGGTACGGGCGAAAATACGGCCGTGGTCGACGAAAACCAGATTTGAACATCTGCCGCCGATATTGAGGATGATTTCGCACTGTTCCTGCCCGATACCGTTTGCACGAGCTGCGTTAAAGAAAGATGTGGGAGAGATTTCGACAGAGATGATTTCCTTGCTGAAATCCTCAATAACGTCGGTTATTGCCGAAAGGAGGTCGTCCTTGACAGCAACGAAAAGGGCTTCCATTTCGTCAGCCAGGCCCAAACCTTCATCCTCTGCCCCTGTTGAGTGACGGATAAGCTGGTAATCCCAGACAACCTCATCCATAGGATAAGGAACTGTCTGACGGGCTTCAAATTCCACGATCTGATCAACGTGTGAACGTTTTTCCGTCACAGGCGGCAGACTGCTGAGGCGTGTGAAGAAATTCTGTCCGGAAATAGACAGACGCGCCTGTTTGGACTGAAACTTGCCAGAAGCAAAAACTGCCGTTATGGCATCAGTAAAATTCTGGAGAAAGTCAGTATCGGAATCCGCTATGGGATACTCCATAAATTCGTACTGAGACAATTCCATCCCGCCGTTCTCCGGGAAGACGAACTCTGCAACCTTGAGGCTGCAGCCGCCGATATCAATTGTCAAGACTGAGTTGATCTTTGCCATATTCCCTGTACTCTTCCTGTTCTTTCAACACTGTTGATCACTCAACACTGCTCTCTGTTTTCACAGCTTCATCAATATTTTCAACAACAACCATCTCACTGGCGGAAGCTGTATCTCCCTGAGCAGCAACAGCTGCCGCTCCTTCTGCAAGACTGTCCGTTTGATGAGCACGACCAACCAACGCTGCGAGAAGCAGCGTCAGCACGAACAAAACCGTTGTAAAAATGACGGTAAGTTTTGTAAGATGACTGCCGGCATAGGCACCGAAAACGGATTCGCCCATGGAGGCACCTCCGGCAGAAAAACCGCCGGATTTACTGGGCTGGATCAACACCAGACAGATCAGAGCGATACTGACTGCCGCAACCAACACATAAAGAATACTTGTCCAGGTTTCCATATTTCTATCTCTTTAATTTTGTACATTCCAACACTGTTTCCGAACCGTTGACAGAACCTGTGTCCAAAACAAAACGGAAACATGCAACATACATATACCGCCATTTTCACAATAAGTCAAACGCTTTTTTGTCTTTTCAGTCAAAAAAGCGCAATTTTTTTCAAAAAAAGTTGTCTTTAATGGTCTTATATGCCTGTATTTGCAATTTTAAGCGTTTTTTTAATCAGCCGATGGCATTGGCTATCAACTGAGAAAAAGTATCAGGTTTCAAAGCTGCACCACCGATAAGACCGCCATCGATATCAGGACATGCAACAAGGTTTGCCGCATTGCCGGCATTCATGCTTCCGCCATACTGGATAACAAGATCATCAGCAACAGCTTTGCCGAAAAGTTCTGCAACCTTGCTGCGGATATAAGCATGAGTGGCCTGTGCAATTTCGGGAGTTGCAGTTTTACCTGTACCGATTGCCCAGACGGGTTCATAGGCGATGATGACCTTTGCCATTTCTTCAGCAGTAAGACCGGCAAAACCGCCTGCGATCTGTTCAGCCAGAACATCTTCCATGCGTCCGCCTTCACGTTCTTCAAGAGTTTCACCGATACAGACGATGGGTTTGAGACCGGCGGCAAGAGCAGCATTGAGGCGTTTGTTCACGGTTTCATCGGTTTCGCCGAAATACTGACGGCGTTCACTGTGACCGATAATAACATATTCAACACCGGCTTCTTTGAGCATTGCTGCGGAGATTTCACCGGTAAAGGCACCGGATTCGGCCCAATGGATATTCTGGGCACCGACCTTGATATTGCTTCCGGCAGCAGCTTCCACTACAGCAGAGATGGTGGTGAAGGGCGGGCAGACAACAACGACAGCCTTTGACGCATCGGCGACAAGGGGTTTGAGGGCATTGACAAGTTCACGGCCTTCAGCGGCAGTCTTGTTCATCTTCCAATTTCCGGCGATTACGAGTGCTCTGGACATAATATCTCCTTTTTTCAAGTTTTTGTATTTTACATTACACATTCTTTAAATTAGCATATTTTTCGTATTTTTGCAAAGAGACAATGCCATTTTTCCCATTCTTTTTTTTATTTTTTATGATTTTTATTTAATTTGACTGATTTTTTGCTTTTGCGGCTTGCTTTTGAGAGGTTTCAGTTGTATTATATATGTATGTAAAAATACTAATAAGGAGAGCAAAAATGGAACACCTCAACGTACCGCCCACCAATCATGTAAAAGTCCTTGACGGTCAGGGCTGGGTGGGACTTATTGACCACCTTGGCTCGGAATCAACTATCGTCAATGCCGCAAGGGTTTCCTTCGGAAAACTTTCAACAGAAATGACTGATAAAGATGTAAAGCTTCTGGAATACCTTATTTCCAACAGACATACCAGCCCCCTTGAGCATCTTGTTTTCACATTCAGCATCCACTGTCCGCTTTTTATCCGCGGTCAGTGGCACCGCCACCGCACCTGGAGCTACAACGAGATCTCCCGCCGTTATACTGAAATCGACATGGAATTTTATACTCCTCCGGCGCTGCGTAAACAGGCAGAAAACAACCGGCAGGCATCAATAGAGGATGAAGATTTTGCAGGAAGCGAAGTACTCCGCAAAGAGATCAGCTCCCATAACACGGCTTCGCTTGCTCTTTACGAAAAACTCCTTGCTTCCGGCGTTTGCCGTGAACAGGCCCGTGGTGTGCTGCCGCAGAATATGATGGTCACTTTCTGGGGTACAGTTGATCTGAGCAATCTGCTGCATTTCCTTGAATTGCGCGACAGCCCCCACGCCCAGTGGGAAATAAGGGAATACGCCAGAGCGATCAAAGAACTTATCGAGCCGGTGATCCCCAACGTTGCAGAATATTTCCGCAAAAAAGGTCAGTGGTAAGAAAACTTTTATTCAGAGCTTCCGTTCAACGGAAGCTCTTTTTTTGTGCAAAAAAAAAAAAAAAAAAAAAAACAGAGAAGACTTTTTACGGTCTTCTCTGCAAAGGCAAACTGGAATATCAGCCGTTCTTGCGTGCAAACTCCTGCATAAAGGAGATGAGAGCATCGATACCGGCCATGGGCATGGCGTTGTAGATGCTGGCACGGAGACCGCCAACCAGACGGTGTCCCTTGAGGTCGGTCAGGCCATTGGCTGCAGCTTCCTTGACAAAAAGTGCATCCAATTCTTCGCCGGGAGTACGGAAGACAACGTTCATGCGGGAACGGCTGTCTTTTGCCACGGGAGTACCGTAGAAGTCAGAAGAATCCAGATAATCATAAAGTTTTGCAGCTTTGGCATCATTGATCTTTTCAACGGCAGCGATACCGCCCTGGGCCTTGATCCATTCAGCAACCAGACCGAGCATGTAAATACCGAATGTGGGAGGAGTATTGTAAAGTGAATTATTTTCCACATAGGTTGAATAGCGCATCATAGTCGGGACAGTATCAGCGACTTTTTCTGCAAGATCCTTGCGGATGATCACAATAGCCATACCGGAAGGACCGAGGTTCTTCTGGGCACCGGCATAGATCAGACCGAAGTCGTTGACATTGATTTCACGGCTCATGATATCGCTGGACATATCAGCGATCAGGGGGATATTGTTAAGGGCTTTGGGAAAAACTCTGTACTGTGTACCGGCAACTGTGTTGTTGCTGGTAATGTGCAGATATGCGGCATCTTCGCTGCGCTTCCATTCCTCAAAGGCCGGAATGTGATCGTACTTTGATTCTTTGCTGGAGCAAACCATGTTGACCTTACCGAAAAGTTTGGCTTCTTTTGCGGCCTTGGCACTCCACACACCGGTATCAGCATAATCTGCGGTTCCGCCGTTGAGGATGTTCATGGGAATAAGTGCGAACTGCATGCTTGCGCCGCCCTGTACAAATGTCACGGCATAGTCATCAGAGATGTTCATGAGTTCGCGGACATCTGCAATGGTCTTATCAAAGACTTCAGAGAAGATCTTGCCGCGATGGGAAAGTTCCATGACACCGCGCCCTGAGTTGCGGAAATCGCAAAATTCCGCCTGAGCCTTCTGCATCACTTCCACCGGCAGCATAGCCGGTCCGGCACTGAAATTGTAAACCATTTCTCTGTATCCCTTTCAATTATATTTTCTCCGGCACCTGCCGAAAAAAAGGCTTCCAATTTTTGACACTTCGATAATATAATACCCAATTGGCATTTTTTCAACATAATCATTGGAAAATTATATGTTTTTATGCTATATTTTATCTCCTGCATCCGCAATGGGAGGATTTTGTGACCTTTCCTGACAGCTGTAACCGGAGAAATTGAAATGCCTGAATTACCTGAAGTAGAGAATATCTGCAATGCTTTGCGCCCGCTTATACACGGCAGAAGTTTTGTCAGGGTGGAGATATTCACCCCCAAACTGCGAACACCTCTTGCCCCTTTACTCACTGCACCGATCCTGCATAAACCTGTTTCCGGAGTGCGGCGCAGAGGTAAATATATGATAGTTGACCTGAGCGGCAGGGACGCCCTGCTTGTACATTTCGGGATGTCAGGCTCTATCAGAGTGGCAGGGAATACCGGAGAAGAACCTGAACGTAAACATGAACATGTTATTCTGTCAATGGACAACGGCAGTACACTGCGTTTTGAATGTCCCCGCCGCTTCAGTCTTTTTGAGGCTGTACAGCTGCCTGAACCGGGAGGAATGCCGGTGGAACTTGCATCTCTGGGGCCGGAACCCCTTTCCGCAGACTTTACCCCGGAAGTACTTTTCCGGTCCCTGCAAAAGAAAAAATCCCCTCTGAAAACAGCGGTGATGGACAATACCGTTGTCGTTGGTGTTGGGAACATTTATGCCGCCGAGTCCCTTTTTGCTGCCGGATTATCGCCCTTGCGTCCGGCATGTGAGGTAACAATGGAAGAATGTACTCTTCTATATAATGAAATAGTAAAAATACTTACCCGTGCCATTGCCGGCGGAGGCAGCACCATACGGGACTACCGTCATGTGGACGGCAGTGCGGGAGAGTTTGCCAAAGAACTGGTGATTTACGGAAGAGAAGGGGAAAAGTGTCCCCGTTGCGGCACAGAACTTCTTTCTGTCCGTCTGAGCGGCCGCAGCTCTGTTTACTGTCCGGAGTGCCAGAAATAAAATTTACTTTTCGATTATACCGCCTGCAAGCAGGGTATCGCCGTCAAAAAAAGCAGCCACCTGCCCTGCTGCCGGCCGGGAAAGTGGTTTCTCAAATTCTATTCTGACGCCGCCAGATGGGGATTTTTCCCATTTTGCCGGTACCGGCTTCTGACGGTAACGGAACTGGACGGTTCCACATCCGGCATCAAACTTTTCCGGGGAAAGTATATTTACGTTGCCGGTATATATGACTCCGGCCAGCAGATCATTTTTATCTGTGGAAAGTACAACCTGATTCTTTTCCACATCCAGTCTGGTAACATAAGCCGGTTTGCCCATTGCCACTCCCAGCCCCTTGCGCTGTCCTATGGTAAAGTATTCCAGCCCCGGATGAGTCCCGA
This sequence comes from Victivallaceae bacterium, assembly GCA_045532655.1. Taxonomy (GTDB): domain Bacteria; phylum Verrucomicrobiota; class Lentisphaeria; order Victivallales; family Victivallaceae; genus JAVBQJ01. The sequence continues at coordinate 4,031 of JAZSGI010000220.1, read as the reverse complement.
GATATTTTCCGGAAGGATCAACTATCCTGCCCGGCGTGCCGGATTCACCCGGGAACAATCCGGCGAGAGTGCGGGGAAAAGAGATCCCGTCGGCCTCCACACACACATCCTGACTTTCTTTCTGCACAGCATAACTTTCCAGACCGTATTTTTCAGCCAGCTGCCGCACCTCCTCTTTTCTTAATGCCCCAAGAGGCATGAGAGCATCTGCCAATGCACTTTTTCTGACCAGAGCGAGAAAATAAGCCTGATTCTTCTCCGCATCCCTGCCGCAGCGTACCGCAACACCGCCCCGATGATCCTTTTCCAGCAAAGCATAATGCCCCGTGGCAAGAGCTTCGCCGCCGTGTTCACGGGCAAATTCTGAAAGGATACCGAACTTGAATTCTCTGTTGCAGCGGGCACATGGATTGGGCGTTCTGCCGGAAAGATATTCCCGGCGGCAGGTATGCAGAATATCCTCCCGGAAGCGGGAACGCAGATCAAGGATATGACACGGAATACCGATTTTTTCTGCAGCCGCAACCGCCTTTGACCCGTCATCACCGGGACACAGACACATGGTTACTCCCTCAACGGTATATCCATGTTCCCTCAGCAGCAGGGCGGTAACTGTGCTGTCCACCCCGCCGGAAAGAGCCACAAAAACTTTTTTCCCCGGCATAACGGAAACCTTTATTTTACAGCGAGCATGCGCTCAATGGGCAGCCGTGCCCGTTCTGCAAGCTCCTGCGGGAGTTCCACAGGATATTCCCCGGTTTCGATGCATCTGATAAGCATTTCAGGAGTAAAAAGTTTCATATCACGGCACAACATACATCCGCTGGCTGCGGCAAAACCTTTGCCCGGATTTTCTCTTACCAGTCTCGGCAGAATACCACATTCAGTGGCAATTATAAAGCCGGGAGCATCGATCTCTTTAACTCTTTTGAGAATTCCGGCGGTAGAAAGTGCTTCATCGCAGATATCCACAACCTCCGGACGACATTCCGGATGTACCAGAACGGGCCAGCCTGGATGAAGTTTCCGTGCCGCCAGAATATCATTGCAGGTAAGGGCATCATGGATGGGGCAGCATCCCTCCCACAAAATGAACTTTCTGCCGGTTTTTTTGGCCATATTTGCACCGAGATTCGCATCTGGCAGGAAAATGATCTCCTTATCTTCCGGTATGGAAGCAATGATTTTATCCACATTGCCGGAGGTACAGCAGATATCCACCTGCGCCTTGACCTCGGCGGTGGAATTGACATAACATACAGCCACAGCATCGGGATGCTGCAGACGCAGCTGCCTGACTGCTTCGCCGTCAGCAGTGTCTGCCATGGGGCAGCCTGATTCAGGAGCGGGATGAAGCACCTCCGCATCGGGCATAAGCAATTTGGCAGTCTCCGCCATGAAACGGACGCCGCAAACGACCACCCGTTTTGCCCCGGAAGCCTTGGCTTTGGAAGCAAGCTCCAGTGAATCCCCTGTAAAATCTGCGGCTTCCTGGATCACTGCTTCGGTATAATTATGAGCAAGGATCAGGGTATTGTGTTTTGCCGCAGCCTCGCGTATACGGGCTATCATATCATCCATAACATACCTCCTGTAAAGCTTTACCAGGTATAGCTGTAACCGAGATTGAAGTGGAAACGCAGTTTATCGGACTCGCTGCACTGTTCAGAGAGAACAGGATAGGCAAGATCGAGACGCAGGGGCAGGTTGATCTGCGGGATCATGATACGCAGCCCGTAACCTGCACCGATATTGATACCGCCGGGGCCGAAACTGTATGCATCGCTGTAAGCACTGCCGATATCAACAAATGCCGCTCCCCGGATAAACTGCCAGATGGGGTGGCTGATCTCGCTGCTGACAATAAACATTGTCTGACCGCCGACAGGATCACCTGCTCTGTCAACAGGAGAAACAGTGCGCCATTCAAAACCGCGTATGGAGTCACCGCCGCCGAGGAAATACCGTTCATAAAGGGGCACAGCTTCATTCCGGTTGAATCCGCTGACAACGCCGACTTTCGCTCTGGTACCCCAGACAATGGCCTTGTCAAAGAAATTCAAATAATATGAACCGGATGCTTCAAGGCGGTAGAAATCTTCGCTGCTGCCGAGAAATTTCGGAGAAACGGCACCCTTGAAGTTGATACTGTAACCCTCAGTTGGATTCATGGGGTTGTCCCGGGTGTCACGGCTGGCGATAAAGGAGAATTCGCTGACCAGATCCCTGTCTTCCTCATCCATCAAACTCCATATTTCCATATCATGAACCTTTACAGACTCAAATTTGTAGCCGTAAGTAAAGGAGGTGAAATCATCAAAAATCTTATGGGAGAGATTTGTGGAGACTCCCAGTCTTTCCTCTTCCCAATCCGGCAGAATATTATTATCCCAGTAACCATTCAGTTCAAAACGCAAAGGCAGATCAAAAAGCCATGGTTCCATGAAATTCAAATTTGCCCCGCCGCCGTGAAAACCTGCGGCACCGGCAAGGCGCAGACGCTGCCCGCCGCCGACAAATCCGTTCCAGGGATTGAAAAGATCAAAGTTGTTGTTGGAAACAGATGCCATACCGGCAAGAGAGTTGACATCGGAAAACTCCGCACCGACGCTTATATCGTATGCACGGCGTTCTTCCACATCAAAGTGTACATTACGTTTGGCAGGATCATCAGAATCGGTGACAAATGTATCGACCCGGTTGAAATACCCCATATTCAGCAAACGCTGACGGCTGATTTCAATACGTTCAGCATCAAGGTCATCACCGTCGTGTATAACCAGTTCCCGGAGAATGACTTTCTGCTTTGTGGACTCATTTCCGGTAAGGATCACCTCCGCCACAGTGAAAGGTCTGCCTTCCATGATGGAAATATTCATATTGACGACATGATTGCTGTAATCTGCATCACGTTCCACATTTACCATACAGTCAGCATAACCGCTTCTGCCGTACATAGTCGTTATTGCACGGACAGTTGCATTTTCGTTGGCTATATCATAAACTTCGCCGGTTGCAAAAGCACTGAGTCCGGCAAGGGTTTCCGTATCCAGGAAGGAGTTGCCGCTGAATGTCACTTCGCCGACGGTATATGGCTCACCGGTGTGTATTTTGAACTCGATATCCACCTTTTCGGCATCATCGGCATGGGTGGTTACAACAATATCCTCCACCTCAAAATCCAGATATCCTTTGCTCCAGTACAGATCCCGCAAACGGACTTTGTCATTTTCAAATTCATCACGCTGTATAAAACCTCTGGGCAGCAGCCAGCCCATAAAATCCCAACGGTTGGCAACAGTGCCTTTGAGCGTAAAATCAGAAAATTCGCCATTTGTACCGGAAAAAATCACTTCATCGATCTGCTGACGGAGTTTCTCGTCTATAACGATATTGACATGCATATTCCCCGCATCGTCGGTAAAGATCTGCGGAACAACAGTGGCATCGGTATAGCCTTTTTCATGGTAAAATTCCCTGATTGCGGCGACACTGTTTTCAAGAGCTTTGTTGTTAAGGGGCTGTCCCTGGCTCACCTCCAACCGTTTGCGGATCTCCTGATCATCAAATTTGTTGTTGCCCTCAAAGGTAAGGAAGGCGACAACAGGACGGGCGGAGATCATATACACGACTTTGACATTTTCGCCGTCAACAGGTTCTATACGTACATCCGGCGGATTGATAACGCCGGTATCAAAGAGATTCTTCAAATCTGCATTGATTTTTTTCTGATCAAGTTCCTGCCCTGCCCGGACACTGACCTGATGTTTGAAAAGATCAGTTATCAACTTCGGCTCTGAGGTCTGCTCGAAAACGACTTCTGCAACAGTGACAGCGGCAGCGTTGAAAGACAACATCGTCAGCACCGGTAAAAGGGTGATAAAAGGGAATATCCCGGCTCCGGATAATTTCTTCATTTGCTGTTTTTCTCCTTGAAAAAAGGTTCCGGTTGGAGGATAACCGGCTCCTGTGGTTAACTTTAAAATAATATCAGAGGTGATTGCAAAAGTCATTCAAAAAAGATCAAAGAT
>JAZSGI010000013.1:0-7657 GCA_045532655.1 Victivallaceae bacterium | reverse complement strand
AAAACTTCTCAAATTTGTCAAAGCGCCCTCGCTTCGATCTGACAAAGGGAGCGTTTTCGGCTGTTACCTTACAGGCAGCAACCTCAAACTACCCTTTGCAGCTTTTGCGAATGGCATCTTTGCCATTTTTTGAATGACTTTTGAAATTACCTCAAAAGACAAAACCTGAAAGTTTTTATTTCATGTTTTGCCTTTTCCGGATCATGTTTCCGGAAAATATTGCAATCACAGCTCCGGCAATAATAACTCCGATGAGCTTCAAGGCAGATGCAGCGTTACCTTCCTCCGTGATATCTTGCTGTTGTACCAGTTTCATCCCGGAGACTTCTTCTTTGATCTGCTGCATTTTCTTCCTGTGAGCCTCTTTCAGATCCAGTGATTTTTTTGTTTGTTTCTCAAAACTCTTACGCAGTTCAGCATCCTGCAAGTTATTTTTTATCATCTCCTGCAATTTGGTATTGTCGATAGGAGGAAGATCAAATTTTTCCATGAGTTCAGCGTGATTTACGGCAATATCTTCAATCGTTTGCTGATCTGCCTCCCAAAAACCTTTCCGGATCGATTCCAGCATGATGCCGGTCATTTCGTGAAGAGCTTCAGGGTTGTTTTCTTCAAAATATTTTTGTGTTCCGAGAGCGAGTTTATCGTCCACATAAACTTCTTTGTATTCCTGCCATATATGATCTTCCAGCATATCCGGTTTCATGATTTCCCAGCCCATAGTATTGCGGAATACTTCGGTAAAGTGTCCGGTAGATGCGGCTCCTTCCTCCATCATTTCGCTGATATATTCAGGATTAAGTACTGTACTGCGGGCCTCGATCATTGCTGCTTCGGTTGCGTTTTGCACTTTAGCTTTGCCGGGAGTGCGCAAGTCATTGAAATATGCTTCAGGATCACTGCCGTTGATGTGACGTGCCGCCAGACTCATCCCTCCGGTAAATTCATAAACATGGTCGAGAGACAGCGGCCCCCAACTGTTGCTGGAGCGTGACTGTACAACTGAATCAGTGTTTTTTATTGCAGTGCGGAAGAGTTCGGTTCTGTGTTCTCCCCAATGTCCTTCCGTATATATTGCACCCATGTTATTAAGGTACAAATCTGCAATATCTGCGGTATCTTCCCAGTTGCCGGTATCCTGTGCCATGCCCATGGCTCCGGTGCCGAAGTTGCCGTTTACGCCTCCGAAAATACGGACATGTCCCAAATCTTTTGCTTCCTGCGGGGATAATCCCTGCGCGATCATGGCATTGACAATAGCCAGGCTGCCTTGCCGTACATAATTTCCGAATTCCCCTTCCGGATCAGCGGCAGCCAGCATTACAGCTTTGTCGATCAGGCGCATTCTGCTTGTTGCTGCTCCCCGGAATTGTCCGGATGTTTGAATGACCACATCTATTCTTGGTCTCTGCAGTTCACTGGCCGGTATGAGGCGGACATCCTGAACTCTGCCCCGGGAATCCCAAACCGGTTCCAGCCCGAGGAGGTAAAATATTTCACCTATATTTACACCTTGTGTCCTGATAAATTCACCTCCCCAGAGGGAAAAGGCAACTTTTTGCGGATATTTACCGGTGGATTTCATTTTTTGAGCAATCAATTCTTCTGCCAGCTGTTTTCCGATTTCATAACTTTCCCGTGTCGGGGTACGTTCCGGATCGGTTCCGTAAAGGTTTTTGCCGGTTGGAACCACGTCAGGGTTCAGGATCGGGTCACCCCCTGCAGTGGCAGAAATGTACCCCCCGGCAAAAGCATTGACAATGGCATCAAGTTCTGCATCGGTGGATGCCAGAAGATCCTGTCTGGCTTTTAATAATATTTCTTCCGGAGTGAGCGTCGGCGGAGGGGTATTGGCGGTTTCCTGCTTCTGCATCATCTTCATCGCCTGCTGCATTGCCGGAGGAACAGGTCGGCCGTCAGGCAGTTTGCCGCTCTGCAGGATATGCGCAACAGTTTCAGCATCTGCATTCTGCATCATTACATTTTTTGCCTGCTGCTGGGCAGCAAGTTTTACATTTGCCGGATCTGCCAGAATTTTTTCTGCAAGCTCTTTGGCTTTAAGATAATAATTATTGCGGTAAAAAGTTTTATCATTCCGTTGTTCTTCTTTTACAGTTCCCGCCTGCAAATCTGAATCAAAAAGAATTCCGGCAATAGAATCGACACTCATCAAAATTGCAGTTTCGTCTACCTCCTCTTTACTGTAGGGGCGTCCGATTATATAGACTCCCCGGTTGACTTTGGCAGCGCTGATATCATGGAGATATTCCTGCAGTTTCAGCAGATCTTCATCTGTAAGTACTCCATTGGCAAGATTATCAGAAAGTTTGAGATCACGGTGGATATTTTCTGCCTGAACTGTTTCAATGATTGCTTTACCGTATTCAGCTTTGAGTTTTGCATTGTCAGCAGTTTCAAAGAGATGGAGTTTTTCCTGGAGCAATGCAATGGGACCGCAACTTTCTGAATTCATAAATGGCGGTGTCAGGTGGCTGATCATTGTTGCATAGCTGCGGCGCTTGGCGATTTGAGCTTCGCCGATATTGTTTATGATATAAAGATAGTAGTGCGGCATTTCGCCAACAAGGACATCCGGCCAGTCGTAACTGGAAAGAGCAACCTGTTTCCACGGGGTGAATTCCAGACTGCCGTGAGTACCGATATGCATCATGGCATCTGCATGAAAACCGTGGCGCAGGTAAAGATAAGTGGCAATGTAAGTGTGCGGCGGAGAAGCCTTTACCCCGTGAATAAGTTTGTTTTCATCGCCCTCTTCGCCGGGAAGGGATTGCGGCATCAGTATGATGTTGCCGAATTGTATACAGCCAATCGCCATATTGCCTTCGGGGGTACGGAAAGAGTTTCCTGGGAACTCGCCGTAACGGGTTATTACATCTGAATACAAATCTTCCGGCATACTCTTTTTTACCCAATCATTGTATTCTTCCGGGGTTATTGTTACTGTACGTATATTTTGCGGCGTTGCAGCCATTGTACCGCCAATTTTTCCGAAAACTGCAGTATTGGCTTTGATTTCCCGGTCAAGATCCTCTACAGATTCCGGCAGTGGACCGGTGGTATACCCCTCCTGTTTCAGGCGGTAAAGGATATTCAATACGCTTTGGGAAGTTCCGAGACCGGCAGTGGCTGATTCCTTACCGATAGAACCGTAATAAATAAGGGCGATTTTTTTATCTGCATTATTTTTGCGTTTCAAATCCACAGTTTTTCTTACCATTCCGGCAAAACGTTCAAGACGGTCAGGGAGCATCCGGAATTCCAGCAACCCTCTTTCATTTCTGAAAAGGGCTGAAAGCACAAAAGGAACTGTACCGCCGTCAAGTTCCGGCATTGTTATACTCTGGCTGAGCATGCCTCCGGTCATTCCCTGCTGATCTTTCAGGAAATCTTCATATTCCTGTGTGACCTTGATTGGGCAGAAGAGTGGAACATTCTGTTGTTTAAGATAAGCAACAGCTTCTTCGCCCAATCTGCCGTGGGGCTGATAAATTACCAGATCCGGGGAGATTTCCTGCATTACAGCTTCACCGGGCCATAACCCTGATACGGCAATAACATTGCAATTTTCTGATTCAAGAGCTTTGATCAGGCCTTCCAGACTGCCGCCGCCGTTACCGCCGAGAATACAGATCACCGGTTCACCGGCTTTATAAAATCCATTTTGCTGATAAAAACCAAAATATTCTCCGACGGTTTTGAATTTGTCTTTTTCGTCGATATGAAAAAAAGGTTTGTATTCCTGTTCTTCCGGCGGCAGAGGGGATGGAGCGAAGAAACGTTTCCCGTCCAGTTCATACCTTATGTAATCCAACATTCTTTTGAAATTTTCCTTGCCGCCTGCCTGCAGATATGCAGCCAGCTGTTCCTGCTGTTCCGGAGACATTGTGGCGAGTGCTGTTTCCTGTCTGGTGGATGCGGTCGTATAAACGGGACAATCCAATTTCTGTAAAAATTGCTGCTGCTGTTCTGTAAAATTCAGTCCCATACCGAAAAATATTACACAATCAGCATCTGTCAATTCGCCGCCCTTTGTTTCATCCCAGGGCAGATGTTTGATTTCCAGAGCCGGATTCAACTGCTGATCCAGTAACGGGGCAAGGATATATTCCGGATAGTTTGCCAGGTATATGCGTGTAGGCGAGGCGTATTTAAAATATATTGCTGCAACTGCGACTGCAAACAATACAGCAGCAAGTGCGTAAATGAAGTATTTTTTGTATTTGTGCAATATTTTCATTGTTCATCCTCCGGAATATAAATAACTTCACCATTCTCAAGCTGATAAGCAATACCGACCCGGCGGCCTTTGCCGGTACCTGAACTTTTTTCAGATTTATATCGGGTAACCTTGTTATCTTTCTTTATAATTATTTCCATATCTTCCTGACCTGCATTTTTTACAAAAGTTGCATCTTCTGCTGTCAGAAACTCTGTCATTCTGCTTTGAATGACAAAAGCCACCATCAAAGCAACGGCGAAAACCATAGCCACGTCAAAAAGATTGACGAGGCTTCCCATGGGATCCACCTCTTCAGTGTCAGTGAAAGAGGTGTAACGGTAACGGTGTTTCATTTTACCTCCCGGCAAGTTTGCGGTCAAGTACATAACGCAAATTGGAAATTTCTTCAGCATACCAATGCTTTTTTGCTGAATAGATCAGCAATGCAATTCCGGCAACGGTACAACCGACAACAGTAGTGGCAAAGGCGATCTGCATATTGTATGCCATATTTTCAATATCACCTGATGCCAGTCCGGCGAGGGCAGGGCCCATGGGGATAAGGGTTCCCATCAACCCGAGCATCGGGGCGGTTTTTGTGAGAAAACGGCTGCGTTCCAGCTCTTTTTCGTAATTTTGCGCCACTTCTGAAATAAATTTTTCGCACTCAAGTTCATCAAATTCAAGGTCGAACATCACTTGCAGATGATTGGAAAAAATTCCGTTTTCATTAATGTCATCTTGTGTGAATTCCGCACTTGTCCGTATCTTTTTTAATAATGAAATCTGTTTTTTCTTTTCCTGAAGCAGAGTAATACATGTTGCACAAAATCCGCCGAGAGAGATCAAAGCTGCACCGAGGGATGCCAAAAGCAGTACAATAACCGGCAGCAGCAGACTTGTTGATATCCAATTAAGGATTTGGGTGACTGTAGACATTGGATTTTCCTTTCCTTTTTTTGCTTACTGTATAAAAAAATATTGTTGATATGAGAACTGCGGTACCGGTGACGAGCAAAAGCAATACCGGCTGTATTATGTCAAGCGTTTCTTTTGCCGGAACAAATTCAGCATGAGCCGCTACCGGGAGAAATACTGCCGGCAGCAGCAGAAGGTATTCTGTATGGAAGACGGCAAGTATGCGCCGTTGGAGTTGCGGATAAAGGAGTCTGCAGCCGAAAACTGTGATCAGCAGTATGCCTGCGGTACCAAAGGCAGTAATTGCTGTCAGCCATTTGAAATCCAGTTGCGGAAAGTAATTGAAAAGGTACATTTGACAATAAAATATACCACCCGGCAGCAGTATTGACGGCAGAAAAACAGCATATTTCAGCTTGTGCAGATATTTGACAAAAATTTTTCTTTCTCCTGTTTTATCGCCGGCTCTGTCTGCGAGCAGAGAGAATCCGGCAGCCAGAGAAAGTATTTCCTGTATTACAATGAGCGCACACCAGTTGTTGAGTACGGCAGGACTGGTTATGACTTGATGAAGTTCCTGCATACTGGAATGTGCAATACGGTTTTCAAACGCAAATGGCAGCATCCCGCATATAAGTGCAGCCGCAAAGCTCCAACGGCGCGGGAGCAGTGACAATTTACAAAAACTTTGCCCGCATGCCAGAAGAAGAACTGTTATAATATAAATAGTCATGGGAGAGTAAAATCCATGTGTGTAATCTTATAAAATATTCCGGAAGGCTGGCTGTAACAGGGAGGCAACAGCATGGTCTTCCGGAGATATTCAACCGTTAATTACCGGTAGGAACAGGAGTGCTTGAACTCCAGTTGTTCCAGAAGTGCCGGTATGATGGTTCAAAGTGTCCGGTTTTCTGATCCGTGCCAGCCAGAAAATGTTCTGCAGAAACGTGTCCGTCGGTCCAGGCGAAATTTGCCATTTTGCCGTGACGGAAATGCGCACTGCCGCTTTTGTTCTGCATACCAACCCCGTTGGGAACAAGATACCCTGTGCCGGAAACTGTACCGCTGGCATAGAGACCGGCATCGCCGAACATAAGCAGTTCTGACGGTCGGGTGATGCTGCCGGGGGATGTGACCCCATTACTTATGGAAAGATCAGAACTGCCGATGGTTGAACTCCATGTGAGGCGGTTGTAACCGATACCGCCTACGCCTTTGGCTTGTGTTGGATCGCTGATACCTGCCGCTGCTCCAAAGGCCGGGCACATCATGGCTTTGGCATTGTTGCCCATGTATTCATGGAGAAATCCGCCTTTTGTAAGATCATAGGTGAAGCTGCCGTGTGAACCGCCGCGCACGCCGTAAAAGAAGACGTTTCCGCTTGCAACAGGGCAGAAAACTTCATAATCATTTGTATAGAGGATATTGGAGAGGGCGTATTGCTTCAGGGTGTTTATGCAGCTTACGCCGATGGCTTTTGCTCGTGCTGCCGACAAAGCGGGGAGAAGCATGGAGGCAAGGATCGCTATAATTGCTATAACGACAAGGAGTTCTATAAGTGTGAATTTTTTCTTAAACATTGTAACCCTTTCTGTAAGATACTTTGAGTGTCAATAATGACTGCCTGAAATATGGGTTTATGCTCCCCAAGAGCAAAAAAATAATTTTCTTCCGGCGCACCCGGATAGAGAAAAAATTCTGCTTATTCCTCCTCTTTTTTTTCTGTGAAATCTGCTACAAAACGGTAACAGCGGCTGCATTGTACAGTTATTTCTTTCTGCCCCCGTTTCAGAATTTTTGTATTGACTTCAAGATGTCCGGAGCCGGAGTGGGAAATCAGATATTCAAAAGATTTCATAAGGCGCATCCTGGCTTTTTCAAGGCCATCTTCCTGTGGTTCTGTAATGTTCATTTTTTTGTTAGTTTTGTCTAATTTAGAATTGCAATAAAACAGCTTGTCTCTTGTGGTCTTGTATAATATAGGTGGTTTTGGGGAAAATGCAAATTAGTTTTGACTAATATTTGAAGAATTCTACTGTGTTTGCAAAATGGATGCACCCTTAAGTTGCGAAGAAGAGATTTCTGTTTGGATATTTGGTGGTAAAATTAAATTTCTGTGCTATAGTAAAAAACAAACATTTTACAACAGGAGGATATTGCCATGAAATTCCGTATGGTCCACAACAATCTGAACGTTTTTGACCTCGACAAGAGCATCAAATTTTATCAGGATGCCTTTGATATGCACGAAGTCAGACGCATCAACGCCAAAGACGGCAGCTTCATCATCGTTTACCTTGAAGACGGCAATTCGAGTCATCAGCTTGAGTTGACATGGCTGCGGGAAATGGATCGCCCCTACGACCTCGGCGACAACGAATTTCACCTTGCTTTCAAAGTAGATGATTACGAAGGCGCCCACAAACGCCACGCCGAAATGGGCTGCATCTGTTACGAAAACCCCGAAATGGGAATCTATTTCGTGACCGACCCAAATAA
>JAZSGI010000132.1:0-4672 GCA_045532655.1 Victivallaceae bacterium | reverse complement strand
TTTGAGGAATTTTGAAATTGCCTCACTTATTAAAACTATGCCCAAGAACCGGACGGATGGTAATATCTGTAATATACCATTGGCCGTCATCCGGCGATTTCAGCCATCGCATCATTACATCACAGGTTTCTTCCCCAGCCTCTGCGCCGCCGGTAACTGTTATTACCAAAGTACCTTTAACAGAAGCCGCATCTGCACCATCAAGAGTTATTGTCAGATCATAAAAAGAGATATGCAAAGTATTTATCTGCTGACGCACAATTGAAAAGAGTTTGACTATCTCATCACGATCCAGAGTATCCCGGAAACGGAACTCACTCAATTCAACATTAATACTCTCCCATGCGATCTTGGAAAGAGCTTTGCTCTGGGCCGCTGTCACCGCAATGCCTTCTTTACCTTCTTTTGCCACACTTGCCCTGATTTCATCAAGACGTCCGGTGATCAAATCACGGTCATCGACAGGCTTCAGCCATTTCCACGCAGCCCATCCGCCTGCAGCCAGAAGCACAACAACAAATATAACATGCAAAATATTTATATTAACACTTTTCCGCTGTTGTCTGACAGGGGTCATAACTACCTCATATATTGTTTTTTTTACGTTGTTTCAGGATTTTCATACATGGTATGATCGACCATAAACCAAACGAACCCATGCAAAATACCAGAACAAGCTGAAAGAGCATCTGTACCCAGACCGGATTTGTACCCGGCCTGGTCAGATCAACAATAACAGAACCTTTTAAAGTAACTTGAAGTACTTCGGTATCTGTGGCAAAAAACAGCAGAAATCCATTCAGTGCAGGCAATACCGCCCCGCAAAGGACAATCACTCCGCAAAATATTTTCAATATCAAAACGGAATTTTCACGTTCTTCAAGAGGCGGCAGTTTTTTCATCGCAATTCCACACCAAGTTTATTGACCAACTCTTTACGCAGTTTATCTGCAGCCTGATTAACAGCAGCATCGGTAAGAGTTTTGCTGTTGTTGCGGAAGGTAACTCTGTAAGCAAGACTGCGGCGTCCAGCCCCAAGAACCTTTTCGTCTGCATAGAGGTCGAAAAGCTCCACACTCTCAAAATCAGGCAGACGGAGTGAAGTTATGAATTCCACAACACGGGCATTGGTAATTGAAGAATCAACCAGCATAGCCACGTCACGGGTAACAGCAGGAAATTCAGAGAAGGGCACGAAGACCTTTTCCTTGAGTTTGGCACCGAAAAGCGGAGCCATTTCAACTTCCGCTACAAAAACCGGGCTGGTCGTGCGCCAGGACTCAACAAATTCCTCTGCAACTTCACCCATGTTACCGATAATTTTGCCATCAACTTTTACAGCAAGAGCGTGATTCTTGCGGAAACGGGGATCATCGCAAGGCTCAAAGCTCCAATCAGCAATGCGGCGGCTGGCAAACCAGGCTGCGACAGTACCGGCAAGATCCTCAAGAGTATAAAGCTCTTCCCGTTCCTTACCGAAACGTTCCGGATAACGGGAGCCGGTAAGAAGAATGATTGCCGCAAGACGTTCTTCAGGGAAAAGTTCAGGATTGGCACAAAAAGCCCTGCCGATCTCAAAAAGACGCAAATCAAGGTTGCGGCGGGAAATGTTGCGCTCGGCTGTCTCAAGCATTTCACCCCACAAACTGGGTTTGAGGCGGGCCTGATCATTACTCAACGGATTTTTCAGCATCACAAGATCACGCTCTAAATCAAAGCGGGGATCACGGCGGGCTGAATTATCTTTCACCAGAGTATAGTGCAGACACTCATCAAATCCCAATGCTATCAAACTGTCGCGCCACTGCTGGATCGCCATATAGCGGTCACTGGCAATGGGGGCGCAGCTCTTGGAGGAAACAGGTTTGTCTTCGATCTTGTCAAGACCGTAAATTCGCAAAACTTCCTCAGCAAGATCAACCTCGCGGTAAAGATCGTCGCGGTATGAAGGCGGTACAACAGTACAGGCATCTGCCCCTGTCCCGTTAATGCGGCATCCCAGAGAAGTAAGGATCTTCATAATACCATTGTTATCAATGGTAATACCAAGCAGGGAACGGATGCGGTCAAAACGGCAGAGGATTTCCGGCTGTTCCGGACGGCTGGCCAAAATATCCACTGCCGGTGCAGCCGGGGTTCCGCCGGAAAGTTCACAAATCAACTGAACAGCACGTTCAAGAGCAAGCCATGCACCTTCAAAATCCACACCACGCTCAAAACGGTAGCTGGAATCACTGGAAATGCCCAATTCACGGCTGGTGGCACGAATATTTGACGGATCAAAAACGGCACTCTCCAATAGCACTGTGGTGGTTGTATCCCGTACACCGGAATATTCACCACCCATTATCCCGGCAAGCGCCATGGGCTTTTCAGCATCGGCGATAACCAGATGCTTTGAGGCAAGTTCAACTTCGCTGCCGTCAAGAGTCCTGATTTTTTCGCCGTCTTTTGCCCGTCGGACAACTACCCTGCCCTCTGCCAGCAAATCACGATCAAAAGCATGAAGCGGCTGCCCCAGTTCCATCAGAACAAAATTTGTAACGTCAACAACATTGTTGATGGGACGCAGACCAACTGCCCGGAGACGTTCTTTGAGCCAATCCGGACTTTCTGCGATCTTAACATTTTCAATGACTTTGCCGATATAACGTCTGCACAAATCATCTGCCTCGACAGTTACCAAACCTTTGATCTGCTCCATGGAGTTGTCTGCAGGCACAACAACAGTCGGCAATGCAGCAGGCGCACCGGTCAAAGCTGCAATATCCCTTGCCACGCCCCAGTGAGAAAGCCAGTCAGGACGGTTGGGGGTAACTTCCATTTCGATCATCCAGTCCGGCGGGAAAAGTTTTTCCAGAGTTGAACCGGGCAGGATATCGTCGGGAAGAATAAGAAGACCGTCGTGATCATTGCCCACCCCGATCTCATCTGCGGCACACAACATACCGAAAGATTCAACGCCGCGCAGTTTCGCCTTTTTAATAGTAAAGTCACCATCCGGAGTGGAGAAAACTGTCCCGATACGGGCGCAGGGAACAGTTTTACCGGCATCACAATTAGGAGCACCGCAAACTATCTGCAATTCTTCTTTGCCGTCAAAAACACGGCAGATGGACATGTGGTCAGAATTGGGATGCGGAACACGTTCAAGGATCTTTGCCGCAACAACGCCCTGCGGAATCTGATTTACAGGAGTTATTCCTTCTACCTCAAGACCTGCCATGGTCACCTTGCTGCAGAGTTCTTCCAGAGGAAGGTCACATTTTACATACTGCAGAAGCCAATTATATGAAATGATCATTTTATCAATCTCCTCAGAATTGTTCCAGCATACGGACATCGTTTTCATAGAGCCAGCGCAAATCGCCTATCCGGTAACGGAGCATGGCAATACGCTCAAGCCCCATTCCGAAAGCAAAGCCTGTCCAGCGTTCAGGATCATAACCCACGTTACGGAACACATTGGTATCGACCATTCCGGCACCGGCAATTTCCAGCCAGCCGGAATTTTTGCAGACATTGCAGCCCTTGCCGCCGCACATGATACAACTGAAATCATATTCGACACTGGGTTCAGTGAAAGGGAAGAAGTGCGGACGCAAACGGATCTTCACATCCGGGCCGAACATATCTCTGGCAAAACCCTGCAAAACACTCTTCAAGTCAGCCATGGAAACGCCCTCATCCACATAGAGTCCTTCGATCTGGTGGAAGTTCATGCCGTGAGTGGCATCCGGGGTATCACGCCGGAAACAACGTCCGGGGGCAACGATCCTTATGGGCGGCTTGCAGCTCTCCATAGTACGGATCTGCACAGTGGAAGTTTGAGAACGGAGCAATCTGCCGTCGGGCAGATAAAAGGTATCTTTTTCATCCCTTGAAGGATGATCCATTGCGGTATTCAAGGCATCAAAATTGTGATAACAATCATCAATTTCGGGGCCCTCTGCAACAACAAATCCCATACGGCGGAATATGGCAACACATTCATCCATTACCTGGGTCACCGGATGTTTATGACCGACTGCAGCCAGACGCGGAGGCAGGGTGGGATCAAAAAAAGCGGCATCTTTTGCTGTTTTTTTCAATTCAGCCGCAGCTCCGGCAATAGCAGATTCAACCTCTTTGCGTCCCAGATTGAACGCTTTTCCGGCAGTCTTGCGCTCCTCCGGAGCCAGACCACCCATATTTTTACCCATTACAGTAAAAAAACCGTTGCGTCCGAGAAATTCAATACGGACAGCTTCCACCTGAGCCGCATCAGTACATGCAGACAGTTTGCCCAGGGCATCGGCAACGGCATTATTGATCTCTTCGACCATACTCATTTTTGCTTTTCTCCTAAAATAACAAAAGAGCCTGTTCAGTCACGACAAGCTGACTGACAAGCTCTTCAGTTTTGCGCCCCGAAGGGCATCATTCGGAACTACTTGCTCAGGCCTGGGTGACTTTTTCAACCAAAGCCTTAAATTCGCTGAAATCGGTTACTGCCATATCGGCAAGCACCTTGCGATTGAGTTCAATGCCGGCATTCTTGAGACCGTGCATGAAAGTGCTGTAGTTGGTACCCAGCATACGGCAGGCGGCGTTGATACGCACTGTCCAGAGCTGACGGTACTGATGCTTCTTCTGTTTGCGTCCCACATAAGCGTGGGTCATCGCCTTATCA
>JAZSGI010000070.1:0-12360 GCA_045532655.1 Victivallaceae bacterium | reverse complement strand
TAAACTTTTACAACTCCTTGGCTCACAGAACGACATGGCTACGATCCGACTTGAGGTGCGGGAAGTCATCCGCAATAAAGTTTCCGGCAAAAACGATATTGCAGAGTTTCAAATGCGTACCGCAGATATCGTAAGTTGTTTCTGCATCGGGATGGACAACAAAAAGCGATCCCTTGCGTATGGGGTAGCTGCATTGACCTATAAGAAAATTCCCGCTGCCCTCAAGAATGAGAACGATTTTCCAGAATTCCCTGCGGAAACGTGTGTTTGTGTTGAACTCGCCGCTGCTGTTTTCGGTTATACGTATGGCGAAAGGGAATTTATCGGAGTAAAACCAGTTCCCCGGATAAAGTTTTGCGGCAGCGGCATTTTCTGACGGATGATCCATAATAAAATTCCTTTTTCAGTCAGCAAGATCACAGAAGGAGGCTGATATTATTTCTGCCAGTGCCGCCGGGGCAACTGCAATATTCAGTCCCACTCTGCCGCCGCTTACCCAGATGCGGTCAAAAAGCAACGCTGTCTCGTCTATAAAGGTGGGGAAAAGTTTTTTCATCCCCAGCGGCGAACAGCCGCCGTGGACATAACCGGTAAGGGGCAGAAGGGATTTAAGCGGTATCAGGGAAATGCTTTTGGTGCCTGCAGCCTTTGCAGCTTTCTTCAAATTCAATTCTGCGGCGGCGGGAACAACAAAAACAAAGTACTCTCTGTCTGGCGAGACAGTTACAAGAGTTTTGAAGACTTCGTCAGGTGTTCTGCCTATTTTTGCGGCAACAGAAACAGCATCTGTTCTGCCGTCTTCTATGGTGTATTCACAAGGTTCATACGCGATACCGGCAGTTTCTGCCAATCGCAGTGCATTTGTTTTTTCCGTATGCCGGGCCATTATTGAAGTCCTCCCTTTGCCGCTGATAAATGTTCCGGAGAATAAAAGAACAGGTACAGCCCTTTTATTCTCCGGTTTTACTATACATGTTTTTTTACGGATGTCAATTTCCGGCGGCAATAATTCTTGCGCCGTGAACCGGAATGACCATTGAGATCTCTTTTGCTGTTCCAAGATCGCGGCGTGCCCAGAGATCACGCAAAGAATACTCTCTGTCCAATGTCAGAGTTACAGGACATGGTGTATCACCTGTATTGAATATGCCGTAAACAACAGTGCCGTCAGAGAGTTCCCGGCGGTAAATACGGTCAGTTGAACTCTTTTGGATGCAAACGGCACCTTTTGCCGGATAATCCTGATTTACCGCGAGTATCTCTTCGTTGGAAAGCAGATCAAGGAGGAAATCATCCAGTTTCCCCAGATCGCAGCTTATTTGTATGGGGGAGGGGAAAAGAGCCCATGCGGAAACATGTGTTATCTGTTCGTCCCGGGTGAGTCTGTTGGGAACGTGTTCGGTGGTCGGAATGTAGTTGTTGAGAGCCATGTCGCCCAGAGCCAGCATGTCCATGTCGAACCACGCTCCAGGCTCTATGTGTTGTGCCCAGACGTCTACAGTGAAACAGTTTCCGCTGATGCTGCTCCAGGTGTCAGTAGTATCATGATTGCTGCGGTACAGGTTGGCATACTTTTTATACTGGTTTATGGATTCCAATTTGCACCATGTGCAGAGGCAAAGAACAAAATCACGGTCAGTTGCCCGGAGAGCTCTGCTCATTTCTTCTGTATGGACGAGATCGCAACTGGGCCAATCGTATTTCAGATAATCAAACCCCCATTGTGCCCACTGTCTGGCATCCTGTTCGACGAAAGAGGTTTTGCCGCACCCTCCGAAGTATTCGTGATAATGATCCGGGTCAAGTGGATAACCGGTTGAACCCATATAGTATTCGAAGTCTGTTGAACCCCAGGCAACAGCCATCGGAGTGGAGTATATACCGGCTTTCAAACCCAGAGAGTGAATATGGTCAGTCAGGGATTTCATGTCGGGGAAACGGCTGTTGGACTGCAGTGCTCTGGTTTCAGTACTGCGTTTGCCCTGCCAGCTTGAATCGATATTGATATAGGAATAGCCGCGGGCTGCAAGTCCTGTTGATACCATAAGATCTGCGGTACGGGCTATTGATTCCTGATTCATGTCTTTTGTATTGGCAAATGCGTTCCAGCTGGTCCAGCCCAACAGGGGAGTCAGGCAGAGCTTGTCTTTTTCCACGCACAGGGTAAAATCTTTTGTTGCGCTGCCCAGTGCATTGGATACATTGACCCGGAAAGAATATTTCCCCGGAGCTGTACAGGTCCCGGAGAGGCTGCCGGTTGACGGGTCAAGAGTTATATTTCCCGGCAGGTCTCCTTCTACTGTAAATTCAAGGGGTCTTTCGCCGCATACCGGAAAGGTAAAAAGGCACGGTTTCCCGGGTGAAAACCCGAAAACTGCGGGACCGTTGATTACCGGTGCACCTTGGTCGAATGGGATGCGGGGTGCTATTTCTGTGAACGCCGACATTAAATTTTTCATACTCTTGCCTTTCTTTTGGGTGAAACTGGGTATATATTAAATATACATTATTTTTTGCGGCTACCAATAGTATAAAAACAATATTTACAGGATTATTACAAGAATATGAGTAATTGCAGCTCTTTTTTTTTCGAAGCGTTTTTGCCGGGTGATACGGATATTTTGCCGGATATCCGTATTTCTGCACTCGGGGAAGACAAGGTCGTCAGTCAGTCTTACTCATGGAATGGGATGAAACGCGGCAATCAGCCCATGTGCATCTGGCAATATACTGTTGCGGGTGAAGGAGCATTGACAGTCGGGGATAATACATTTCCTGTTTTGCCCGGGGATTGTATGTTGTTGACCATTCCTGATTATCACTGTTATTTTCTGCCGCCTCATTCACGGCAATGGCATTTCCAATATATGACGCTTGATGGAGAATTTGCCATGAAAATATTCCGGAAAATGTGCAGAGAATGTGAAAATCTGCTGAAACTTGACCGGAAAAGCGAGAGTGCAGCTGTATTCAGAGAGATACTCAGGCTTGTGGCATGCGGCGGTTGGGATGCGTATACAAATACCGAATATGCCTGCCGTATGATTTGTGCTCTGGCTCGTGATTTGAGGCAGAATGCCGGCAGGGATCATGCGGCAGAGGCTGTCAGGCATGCCGTGGCTGCAGCCGGTAATAACTGCTGCATCACTCCTGAAGCAATGGCAAAGCTGGTTGGATACAGCAAAGTATATTTTGAAACGATTTTCAAAAAATATATGGGAGTCACACCAAGTGTGTGGCTGGGGGAAATGAAATTACAGAAAGCTTTGCTGATGTTGCGAACAACTCCTTTGTCCATTAAAGAAATCGCAGCAAGGTGCGGCTTTGCTGACAGTACCTATTTTTGCCGGGTATTCAGAAAAAAATATGGGACAACTCCCGGATGCTCGCGACAGAATCAAGCATTTTGATCATTCCGGAGAAGCTGTCCCTGACGGGGTAAACTTTATTTCACATATACACGCAAAAGAGCTTTTGAGTAATTTGCACCGCTGTTGGAAAATGTCCAGTCGGGATGTTCGCCGGGAGCATTTCCGATACCCATATCCGCAGTCGGACCGGCATCAAGATTGTTATAGGCAAAGAGTGTGGTATTGCCGGCAAAATCGTGGATCTGCATACAGCCGTAACCGGCCACAGTTTCCACTGTTTTGTCGTCAAAGTCAAACTTGTACTGACCGCCGGGGACATAGCCTGTGGGGGTGATATCATAGTTGTTTGACCAGAATTCAACAGAACCTTCCGGCAGGAACCGGCTGGGGCAGCCGGAAACGTTGGTGGTAAAGCTGACATTTGTCACCTTCTGACGGAAGAGAACGCCGCAGGCGGCTTTGGGAACACCGATCTTGCCGATATCATCAGTGAAAGCATCAAGGGAGATGACTGCCCATTCCTTTGCACCGGTGGGACGGGTGAATTCGACAACGTAAGCGACTTTGCCGAATGTGCCGGAGAAGGCGGCTGAATTGTCAATGTTAAGAGCACGGACACCTTTCAAATCGTACTCGTAGATCAACTGCATATCGCCGCTGATGTCCTTTTCCACCTCTTCCATGGTAACTTCCCTGCCGCAGCGGAATGCACCCAGCGGGAAACCGGCTTCATTGAAATAATTACCGTCGCCGATACCGTTCCACAGATAACGGAGGCTTACTGGAACTTTAACTTCGGGGGCGGAAACAACAAGTTCTCTGCCTCTGATCTCCACCTGTGCAGGGTAGAAGAGGCCATTGGGACCGGCTATCTGGAAGTCATCGGATGTTCCATTGACCACCCATTCCTCCACATGGTCAAAAGAGAGCACGAAAGCTGAACCCTCTGTGCGGTACTCCTTGAGTATGGGAGAATCTGCCTTGATATCCATGCCGTAGGTGTATTTGAGGGCAAGAGCTGCAAGGCGTTTGCCGACAGTGAGTTTGTCATGGGGATGGATGTCGTTGAGGTCACCAACATCATTGATAACAGCCATAGCGACTTCATCGCCGTTAGCTTCGGCAAAATTTTCCTGTGCTTCCCAGATTATGGGCAGCAGATCGTTGTTGCCGTAATTGAAGGGGGCAAGCTGAACGAAATAGAAGGGCATGTCGGGATTTTCGAAAACTTTGCGCCAGCCATTGAGAAGAGCCTGCATTTTGTCCTGATAAATCGCTCCATCCCAGAGGTTGCTGCAGCCCTGATACCAGATCGCTCCCTTGAAAGCAAAGGGCAGCAGGTGGTATATCTGCCGGTTATAGATAACTGTGGGGTGCTGAAGGTCGGGGAAGGGGGCAAGTTCTGCCGGATATGCGGGTGGCGGCGGCGGAAGGGTACCGGCATCCACTGCACTCTGGAAATCGATCAGCCAGTGAGCATAGAGAGAGTTTGCCTTGTTTGTTGCTGCTTTGAATTCTTTTGTGCCGGGGATCTTGGACTGCACGGAAAATGAGATATCAGCCAGTGAGGGCATGGATGCAAAACCTACCGGCGGTATCCATGGTTCGATCCTGGTGCCGCTCCAGCAGGAATTGAGCAAACCGACCGGAACCTCAAGGTTGCGGTAAAGCTCCTGACCGAAATAAAATGCGGTGGCGGAAAAACCATAGCCGTTGGCAAGATCAAGCGGAGCCCACGGGACGGTGTTTTCTGTTGAAGGAACATTATCCCAGATATGGGGGACAGTGGCTATACGGATAAGGGGATTTACGCCTTCAGCAACGTGCTTGTCGCCGTCAGTTGCCCGCCATGCGGGGTTGTCTGTCCACATGGGCATTTCCATATTGGATTGTCCGCTGCAGAGCCATACGTCACCTACAAGGATGTTATTTACCGTAACAGTGTTGTCCTCTCCGGAGATCGTCATGGTGCGGTTTTCTGCAGAAGCATCCATGGGGGAGAGATAAACTCTCCAATAACCGTTGGCGTCGGCAACTCCGGAAACTTTCTGCCCGGCAAATTCTACAGTTACGTTTTCATTGGCGTCGGCAGTACCCCAGACCGGAACCGGGCAACCCCTCTGGAGAATTCCGTTATCGCTGAAAACAGCGGCGGGGGTGACTGCAGCCATGACCGGGAAAGCGGCGGCAAATGCAGCGGCTGTCAGAAAAGTTTTTTTCTTCACAACAAGTCCTTTCATCTTTTATTGCAAACGATTGTTATTGGGCATCGACCAATATTTTAACATAGCATATACACTGTTTTTTGCAAATACACCACTGTTTGTATAAATGAATAAATATTTCTTTTTTATGTATAAAAAACTCTCCCGGTGTTGACCGGGAGAGTTGCGTGGTCTTCAGCTTTTCAGCGTATATCAATGATTACGCATGGGCATTATGATATAGAGGAAACCTTCGCCGCCCTGAATGGCTACGGGACTGAAACCATCATTGATCTTGATGGTGACTTCTTCCACTTCGCTGCAGCGGAGGGGATCAAGCAGGAATGCCGGGTTGAAGCTGGTGTCGATCCTTTCGCCGGTATAGCTGATCTCCTGTATCGCTGAACCTTCGCCCACATCTGTTGACTCTGCCTGAAGCATAAGCTGGTTGTTTTCAAATCCCAGGGTGATGTAATTGGAGGAGGCGGCAAGTACCTGCGATACAAGTTCGATCTTCTGCAGGAAGGGAATGGCTGGAACCTGAAGGGTAGTTGCAAAACTTGCAGGAATGACCTGACGGTAGTTGGGATAGTTACCGTCAATAAGTTTGGTCACAAGAGTGGTGGAACCGCTCTGGAAGACCGCCTGCTTTTCGCTGAATGCCAGAGTTATATTTTCATCTGCTTCTGCCATCTTCCGCAATTCACCGGCTGCCCGCAGGGGAACAATGGCGTTGCCTTCGCCGCCGGAGAATTCTTCCGGTGCCTTTTCCACAAGGGCAAGACGTTTGCCATCGGTTGCCACCATTGCCACCATGTGTTCCTGCAGACTGACAAGAATACCGTGAAGCACCTGACGTGTATCATCAAGGCTGGCAGCGTAAATGATCTGGGAAAGCATACGTTTGATATCAGCACCTTTGAAGGTGAGTTCGCGCACAGGGGTGATCTCCGCCGGTTCCGGGAAGTCTGCCGGGTCAAGTCCCAGAAGTTTGAATTTGCTTGTACCGCAGACGATTACGGCATGATGGCGCTCGTCGGATTCGATCAATACTTCCGGGTCTATGAATTTGCCCACAAGAGCGAGAAGTTTTTTGGCGGGAAGGGTTGTTTTGCCTGCCTGCTCCACAGCCGCTTCGACTTCTGTTGTTATGCGTATCTCAAGGTCTGTAGTGGTGAGGATCAGCTTGTTTTCCACTGCTTCAATAAGGACGTTGCCGAGAACGGGAATGGGCGAACGGTTGCTTACAGTGTTTATGACACGCTGAAGAGCTTTCTGGAAACTATCTCTGGCGACAGTGATTTTCATAATTTGATTTTCCTCCGGATATATTTTTCGAACCTTTTGACGGGTCTCTTTCTGGGCTTAGGTAAATTACCCTCTCGATATAATTTATTTCCTGAAACGGATTTTGCAAACAGAAAAAGCGTGATTATCGTTAAAAATTCTGTTTTTTTTGCAACCCGATATAGCAAAAGGTCTCTTTCTGGGCTATATTATTGAGTATTTGTGTGAGAAACAGAAAAACACCGGCTGTATCAGCAGAAAAATATTGCGGTATATATTGCGGAGAATATAATGCGAAACGATAAAGATTTTATCAGTGATCATCTTGTAAACATCAGGGAACGTCTTAAAAACTATTCAAAGGAAAACATTGCTGCTGACTCTGTTGTCCGGGAGCCGGACACTGGGAAGGAGCCGGTAGCAGCTGTTGTTCCGGAACCGGATTCCAGCCGTGTCGCCGGGACCCGGGCAGCCAGAAGCCGTATCACTGATGCACTCAAGATGAGAAGCGAGCTTGCAGAACTTCTTGCCGGTGATATTGCCCGTATCAGGCAGGATATCCAACTGAAAACTGAACAGTTGAAGGAACTTGATTCTGTTGAAGAAGAACTGCGTAAAACGCCGGAAAAACCCGCAGGTGATTCCCCTGCCGAAGCAGGTGCTTATTTCCGCACTGTCGAGGCTGTGCGTCTGGATTATATAAGGTGTCTTGGTAAATATTCAGCAAGGCAGGAGGAGCTGCCGCTGACACGGTCACGGGAAAATTCCGGTGGTTTTCCGGAGCACTTTGCCGCCCGTTTCACTGCCGGAGCTGCTTTTCATCTTGTTCTGGCATTGAGTATAATTCTTGCCGCTTTTATAACAGGTATATTCTTTTTTGCCGCCATTAACGGAGGCATTTGATGCAGAGACGGCAGTTGCGCAGGGAGGAAAGGTCTTTACGGCTGCGGGCGAAGGGGGCAAATCCGGAGGCGTTCCGTGCAGTTACAGAGAGTTTTGCCTTTTTCCCCCGGCTTATACTTGTTCTGCTGGCTCTGGTTGTTGCGGCAACGGGGTTGTGGTTCGTTTTTTACTGAATATAGTTTGCTCTGCCTTTTTTCTCTTGACTTTTCCGGAAATTATGCTACTGTATGGGTAAGGTATTTTGTGTGCATTTATTGCAGAAAATACGCAAAGTTTGCCCGTGTTTGAGTTTATTACGGATAAGGAGATATGGTTAAATGCTTGATAAGGAAAAGGAAAAGATAACAGCGCAGGGGGCGGGAGTTCTTACCAAACTTTCTGTGATCGCAGGAATATTGGCAGCGGTTTTTGCTCTGGCGGTCACTGTTCTCGGTATTTCCAATGAAAATTTTGCAGGAAGTGACTGTTTCACTCTTGCGCTGATTCCGCTGGCGCTGGCGGCTCTTTTCAGTCTCGGTGATTTTATCTATGGTATTCTTGCCAAAGCTGCGGCGCAGGAAGCCGAGGAAAAGATCCTGCTCGCACGGCGCAAAGAAACTACAAATGCCCTTGATGTTGAAGAGGATGTCCGCTTTACTGCAGAACGTTCTTTTGACAATTATACTAAATTTGCACCATATGTCCTCAGTGCCCTCGGTGCCGTTATCACGGTGGTGCTGGTGTGGGTTTTCTGGGAACACTGGCACACGAGACTCATAAAACCGCTGCCGGAAAATTCTCTGCGGGCGGCTTTTGTAGCTGCTGTGGCAATGGGGCTGTGCGCTTTTATCGGAGCATTTTTTACCGGACAGGCAAGACAGGCCGGATTCCGCTGGCTGCGTTCCATCGGGGCCTGGTATGTGATGGCATTTTTTACTATGCTCTTTGCAGCAGTTGCTTCGGTGCTGAATCATTTTCACGTTTCTTCCGCCGATGGTACTCTGGCAAATGTACTGTTGATCATATACCTGATCCTGGGAGCTGAATTTATTATCGGTTTCGTTATCGAATTCTACCGTCCCCGCACTATTGTTGAGGAACGGCCCCTCTTTGAAAGCAAGATACTTGCCCTTTTCACCGAACCCGGCGGCGTTATGAGAAATATCGCTGATACTCTGGATTACCAGTTCGGATTCAGGGTTTCCACCACATGGATATACACTTTTATCGAACGTGCCCTCTACCCCATGCTTTTCCTGTGGGTGCTGATAATCTGGCTTGCCACTGCCATTTATGATGTCGGTCCCAACCAGGTGGGGTACAGAGTAACTTTCGGCAAGGTGCAGAAGGAATTGCTGGATTCCGGAGTTTATCTGGCTCTGCCGTGGCCATTCGGCAGCATCGAAACTGTCAGTTGTTCCGAAATACACACTTGCGTTGTCGGCGGCCATGCTGAAGAGGAGGAGGAAGAAGAGGAGGAAGAGGACGATGGTCATGGCCACAGCCATGGCGGTTCCGCTCCCAAAAAAGATCCCAACGCTGTTGATACAGTCGTTACCTGGACAATGCAGCAGAGTGAACATAATCACGATTTTGTTGTTGCTTCTCCCGCTGCTGCAGTTGTGGAAACACGTGGTATGCAAGTGGCTCTTGTGGGGTTGACAATCCCTGTTGAATACCGTATCAGACGGGAAGGGGTGTTTGATTATGTGCTGGCAAACAAAGATGCCGATGTCCTTGTGCAGCTGCTTGCACAGTCCGTTGTTACTCAGAATCTTGCACGTCTGACTGTAGATGACGTTCTTACCGGCGACCGCAGAAAGATCGCCGAGACTATGAAAGCGGAGCTGCAGAACCTTACCGACGCCAACGATCTGGGAGTGGAGATCGTAAATGTCAATATCCACCATGTCCACCCCCCCATGGGCGGCGATGTGATAAAGAAGTTTGAAGCTATTTATATAGCACAGGAAAATGCCAGGATCGATGAACTTTCTGCCCAAACCTATTATAACGTTACTGTTCCCGGTGCAGAAACTGCTTACGCTGTTACAGTGGCGGCTGCAACTGATTACCGTGCCAAGGTGACTTACGAGGCTGAGGCGGACAGTATCCGCTTCAATAAACAGCTTTCTGCGTACGAAGCAATGCCATCTATCTTTAAATTACGCAGTTATCTGGATTTCCTGAAAAACGATTGCGCCCACTTGCGGAAATACATACTTTCAAGTTCTATTGACCGTGAGATAATCGATTTCAATTTTGAAGTTACACCGGCACTCAATCTGCTGGATTCCGGAGTGGCGGATATAACCGGTAATTAATGTATATAATAATAAGGTAATAATATATAAAATCAAGGAAGGTTTGAATCATGTCTAATAACAACCTGCTTCGCCACTGGCCCACTGCTCTTCTGGGGACTCTGGTGGCAGTGATCCTGCTGATCGCTGTTTTCTCTTATCAGGTCGCCGAAACTGAACTGGTGGTGGTAACCACTCTCGGTAAGGTGGAGGATTATCAACCGGAACCGGGACTGCATTTCCGCTGGCCCTATCCCATTCAGGAAATACACAGATTTGACGGCCGTGATCAGACATTCGGCGGGCAGATCGGGGCAATAGAAGAAACCAATCTGAGCGGACACGAAAATATTCTTGTTGGCGTGTATGTCATTTACCGTATTTCTGACGTTCAGAAATTCTTTGCCGCTTACAAGACTACTGCAGAGGCAGAAGCGGCTCTTGATGTGTGGATGAGCGGTGCCAAGAAGAATATCTTCACCCAGTACGGTTCAGCGCAGATCTTCAATTCAAATTCAGCAAATATCAAACTTGATGAAATCCTTGAAAAGATCAAAAACGAACTTGATATCGCTTGCGCCGGACGCGGTATCCAAATCAAAATGGTTGGACTTCATTCACTGAATATCCCGCAGGGAGTTACCCAGACGGTATTCCAGCGTATGGCTGCTGAGCGTGACGCTGAAGCGCAGAAAGCTGTTTCCCAGGGCGCACAGCAGGCGGAAATGATCCGTATCCGTGCCAACTCCTTCCGTAATCAGAAACTTGCTGAAGCACAGGCAATGGCAAGAGAGATCCAGGCGGAAGGTGATGCCGAGGCCGCCGCTTATTACAAGACTTTCGAGGAAAATCCGGAACTGGCTGAGTTCCTCCATAAACTCCAGGCCCTCCGTGAAATCACCAGCAATAAGACTACTCTGATCCTTGATGACAACACAAGCCCGTTTGATCTTCTCAAACCCTCTGCCATTCAGGATGTCAAAACCCTCCCGGCACAGCAGTAACAAGGAGTCTTTGCGATGAACGAAAATCAAGAACCGGTGCGTAATGGTTCCGTTGGTCAGGGACGTTTTGATGCTGGTGTGAATTCTTTGCTCAAGGCCCTTCGTATGGCCTTTGGCGGTTTGATACTGGTGATACTGGGGATGCTGGTGTATTTCATCGGTTTCGACAGTGCATTCCAGGTGCTTCCGCAGGAAGCGGTCATTGCCATGCGTTTCGGCAAAATTATCGATGTTTATGACTCCGGCTGGCAGTGGTTTATGCCTTATCCGGTAACAAGCTATGTGCGTATACCTGTTTCCCAGCGTACCATGAGCGTTGATTTCAATGCAGCAGAGCTGGGCGGACAGGCTCCGGGGCAGATGCCTTTACTCATCCCCGGCAGGGATAAATATCTGATCACTGCAGATAAAAATATTGTCCATGCCTCATGGGGACTTACCTACAAGATCACTGACCCCCGCAAATATTATACAAATCTTGCCACCCCAAAAGATCCCATGGGGGCAGATGAACTTGTCTTTGACAGCAAGGGCAGACCCAACGGCAGAAGAGGTCCTGAAACCACTCTCCGCAACCTTTTGACCAATGCTGTTATCAACGTTACCTGTCAGGTGACTGTTGATGAGGTGCTTTATGCTTCAAGTGACTATGTCAGCAGAGTAAGAGCACAGCTTGCCTCATCACTTGATATTCTTGATTCAGGCATCGAGATCGAAAGTCTTATACTCCAGCAATCAGGTGTGCCGCTGGCGGTAAAGCCTGCTTTTGATGCTGCACAGGCTGCCAAAGCTGCCCAGGCTACGCAGTTGGAAGCAGCGACAAGTTACAGCGACAATCTGGCATATTCAACCGAGGCAGAGTGCAGTGCAATAATTTCAGCAGCCGAAAATTACCGTCTGGAAGTGGTTAAATCCATTGCCGCCGATGCCCAGTACTTCAAAAAAATCAACGAGGCTTGCAAAGATAATGCCAAAGCTGTTCTCATTCCCCTTTACTACGATGCAGTCGGCGAGGTCATCAAAACAAGTAAAGATAAATTCCTGCTTGGTACAGGCAATGAACATGAGGTAAGAATGCGCTTGAACCCGGAACTGCCCGCACCTGCTGCAGACGGTGATGCCGCCGGAGAAGAAAGGAACGCACAATGAGCAAAAACAACAATACGCAGAAACGTAATGACGGGGTGGAGCGCACCCAGGGCAGATTGATTTTTGCCCTTATCGGCGGTATTCTTATTCTCAACAGTTTTCTGCTGGGAGTGTGGTTGCCGGAACAGCAGTTTACCAGCCAGCTCAATGCTTTTCTCGG
>JAZSGI010000241.1:0-4057 GCA_045532655.1 Victivallaceae bacterium | reverse complement strand
CCCGAGGGCAACAAAGAAATGTCAGAAACTCTTTTCCTGCCTCTGGAACGCTGCTACAACAGCTATGATGAGATGTTTGAAAAGGAAAGCAAGCTGCCGGATGGTGAACGTATGGATTTTGTTGCCATTACCACCCCCAATGCAACCCACTTCCCTGCCGCTATGGCTGCGCTTGATCACGGATTTCATGTGGTTTGCGAAAAACCCATGACCATGACTTGTGACGAAGCTCTGCAGCTGCAGAAAAAGGTTGAGGAAACCGGTCTGCTTTTTGCTCTTACTCACAATTATTCTGCTTATCCAATGATCCGGCAGATGAAGAAAATGATCGCGGACGGCAAGCTGGGCGAACTCCGCAAGATCGTAGCCTGTTACGACCTCGGCTGGCTCGCCAGTCCCAATGCCGGCAAACAGGCCGCATGGCGCACCAATCCCAAACAGTCAGGCATTTCAGCATGTGTGGGGGATATCGGTACTCATGCCGAACACCTGATCGAATTCACCACCGGCCTGGATATTACAGAGATCTCTGCTGATCTTGCCACTTTTGTTGAGGGCCGTACTCTTGATGATGATGCCACCATTCTGCTCCGTTTCAACAATGGAGCCAAAGGTGTCATCGAAGTCAGCAGTGTTGCCTGCGGTGAAGAAAACCAGCTCAGTCTCCGTGTTTACGGTTCTCTCGGCAGTTTGGAATGGCGTCAGCAAGAACCGGAAAATCTTATTATGCGTACTAATGACAGTGCCATCAAGGTCATCCGCCGCGGATGGGCCGAAATGGATGATTCCATCAAGGGCATTGTCCGTCTGCCCGCCGGACATCCGGAAGGTTTCATTGAAGCCTTTGCCAATATTTATCTTGAATTCGCCAACGCTGTCGCTGCACGCTGGGAAGGCAGGGAATATACTGCATTGTATCCCGATGTTGTTGCCGGTGTAAGAGAAATGAAATTTGTAGAATCTGTTGTCGCAAGTTCGGCACAAAACGGAGCTTGGCTCCCTGTGGAGGTTTGATTATGGCACGCCCTGTAACTCTTTTTACTGCCCAATTCAGTGATATGGCTTTTGATGATCTTTGCAAAATGGTCAAAGATTTCGGTTATGATGGTTTGGAAATCGCCACTATGGGCGGTTATCTGGATATAGAAAAAGCAGCAGAAGATCAGGCTTACTGTGATAGTCTGAAAGCAAAACTTGACAGTTACGGACTCAACGTCTGGGCTATCAGTGCCCACTTTGCCGGTCAACTGGTTTGTGATCTCAACAATGATTCCCGTTCCGACTGCTTTGCTCCTGCCCAGTATGCAGGCAATGCCGAAGCCAAACGTGAATGGGCCATCCGCTGCATGAAAGCCAGTGCCAAAGCCGCTCACAATCTGGGCGTCAAGGTAGTTACCGGTTTTACCGGTTCACCCATCTGGCATCTTTTCTACAGTTTCCCGCCCATCGGCCCCAACGACATTGCCGAAGGGTACAAATTCTTTGCAGAAAAGTTCAATCCCATTATGGATGAATATGCCAAATACGGTATCAAGTTTGCTTTGGAAGTCCATCCCACTGAGATCGCATTCGATGCTTATACCGCAAAGATGGCTCTGGATGCTCTTGATAACCGTCCGGAATTCGGCTTCAACTTTGACCCCAGCCACCTGCTCTGGCAGGGGGTTGATCCTGTCAAATTCCTGCGTATGTTCCCCGACCGTATCTATCATTGCCACATCAAGGATTGTGCAGTTACTCTTGACGGCTGTTCTGGTATTCTGGCAAGTCATCTCAATTTCGGTGACGGCCGCCGCGGCTGGGATTTCCGCAGTCCCGGACATGGTCAGGTGGATTTCGAGGCCATTATCCGTGAACTCAACCGTATCGGTTATCAGGGGCCGCTCTCTGTGGAATGGGAAGATTGCGGCATGAACCGTGAATTCGGAGCCAAAGATGCCTGCGAGTTCACCCGCAAGATCGACTTTACCCCCTCCAATCAGGCATTTGACTCTGTTTTCAAATAATTCCTGATAATCAATGCTCCTGTTCCGTGATGCTTTTTGCGGGACAGGAGTTTTTTTTGTATGTGTGGCAAGAACTGCTGCTGAGTTGAAAAAAATTCATATTTCTATGGTTTTTATTCATATGACAGCCTCTTGACATTTTCCGGAAAGGTGTGTAAATTATTGCAAAAATAATTGCAGCATAAAGGAGTTTTATATGCGTTTCCGGCAGGTTCATCTTGATTTTCATACTTCACCGGCAATTCCCGGTATCGGCATTAAATTTGATAAGAGGCAGTGGCAGGATACATTGCTGGAGGCCGGAGTGGATTCCATTACATGTTTTTCCTGTTGTCATCACGGGTACAGTTATCACCCTACGAAAGTCGGGAAAATGCATCCGGGACTGGATTTTGACTTGTTGCGGGCCCAGATAGATGCCTGCCATGAGGTGAATGTAAAAGTCCCGGTGTATGTTTCTGCCGGTCTGAATGACATGATTATGGAAGTTCATCCGGAGTGGCGGGAATGTGCCAGCGACGGGTTCCCGCTGAATATCCCTTTTGAACCGGGATTCCGCAAACTCTGTTTCAACACTCCGTATCTTGACTGGTTCTGCTGCCTGCTGCAGGAAACGGTTACGCTTTTCCCGGATGCAGACGGTATATTCACGGATATCATTCACCAGGGGGAATGTTGTTGCCCGGCATGTGTCAGGGATATGCTTGCAAGTGGTTATGATCCGCAGGATCCACACGACCGCAGACGTTTCGCCAGACAGGTGCTGCTGGATTATTACCGGAGAAGTACAGAAACAGTTCACGGGGTTGTCCCGGAGATGCCCATATTTCACAATTCCGGGCATATTTCAAAAAGTGATACGGAGATACTGCCTTATTTTTCGCACCTTGAACTGGAATCCCTGCCCACAGGGGGCTGGGGGTACGATCATTATCCGCTGTCGGCAGCGTACTGCCGTAACCTTGATCTGGAATTTCTGGGTATGACCGGGAAATTTCATACCTTCTGGGGAGAATTCGGCGGTTTCAAACATCCCAATGCTCTGCGCTATGAATGTGCCAGTATGATCGCAAACGGTTCAAAGTGCAGCGTCGGTGATCAGCTGCATCCCAACGGACAGCTTGATGTATCCACCTATAAGATCATCGGGGCAGCTTATAAAGAGGTGGAAGCCAAAGAAAAATGGTGTGATAATGCAAAAAGCCTTGCCAATATTGCGATCATGGGGGCTGAATCTGTTGTTGAAGATGTCCTTGAGTCTGTGACGGCTGACAAAAACGGTGACATCGGGGCATCCCGTATATTGCAGGAAATGCATTTGCCCTTTGAATATATCCGCCCGGATATGGATCTTGCACGCTTCAAAATGATAATCCTCCCGGACAATGTCCGTCTGAACAGTGTTAATGCCCGCAGGATCAATGAATATCTTGCAGGAGGCGGCAGGATCGTGCTTTCCGGTACATCCGGGATGAAAAAAGATGCTGATGAATTTGCTGTTTCTGCCGGAGCTGAATTTTGCGGTATGGGAACTCTCTCGCCCACATACATAAAGGGGGCAGACGGGTATATGCCGGAATATCTTTCCACGCCCTTTGTGATTTATTCAAAGGCATGCAATATCATACCGCAGGAAGGGGCAAAAAGTCTCGGTGAGGTCTTTGAACCATATTTCCAGCGGAGTTATAAAGCATTTTGCAGTCATCAGCATGCACCTTACAGAAATGAATCAAACGGATTTGCCGCCGGGGTCATGACAGATAATGTGCTTTATTTTGCTCATAACGTGTTCACTGTATATCGCGGTTACGGCAATGTATGTCTGCGTGAATTTATTGTCAATGCCATTATTGAATTTCTCGGTTCCGACAGGCAGATCATCTGCAATCTGCCTTCGCAGGGCAGGGTGACATATATGGAACAGCCGGATGAAAAACGCTGTATTGTACACTTGCTTTATGCCAATACCATTTACCGTGGAGGTAAATATGAACACGACGGAAAATCCGGCGGGTTGAATTCAATGGAAATCATTGAAGATCTCAATCCCT
>JAZSGI010000197.1:0-2544 GCA_045532655.1 Victivallaceae bacterium | reverse complement strand
ATCTGGAAGTTTCAGTGATCGAGGGTGTTGAGAAGATCGAAGCCAGACTGCGCAAAGGCAACAAAACAACCTATCCCTCTCTTTCCGTCAAGCAGGTGGTGTGGAACAACGCCCGCTATGTGCTGATCGTCAACTCCGCCGAAACCCCCGTTAAGGCGATGGTGGACAATCTGGTTTACGGTTCTCAAATCACGGTCAGGGATATCCTCGATCCCAAAGATAAAAAGTTTACGGCTCCGGAAGGTAATTTTGAAGTGGCTCTTGCCCCGCTTCAGGCGGTTTGCTTCAAAATTTATTGCGAAAAATAAGCATGGTTTCATAACGGAAAGGATGCAGATATGAGTACACTGAAAAAATATACTGCAAAGCAGGTTTCTTTCCCGCCTGTCCGCGGACAGGTGAAGCTGAACAGCTTCACCTTGATAGAGCTTCTCGTTGTCATTGCGATAATCGCCATTCTGGCGGCAATTTTG
Source organism: Victivallaceae bacterium (assembly GCA_045532655.1). Taxonomy (GTDB): domain Bacteria; phylum Verrucomicrobiota; class Lentisphaeria; order Victivallales; family Victivallaceae; genus JAVBQJ01. The sequence continues at coordinate 2,071 of JAZSGI010000197.1, read as the reverse complement.
CTCCCGGCGTTGCAGAGTGCCCGGAATCGGGGAAAAACGGCAAACTGCAACTCAAATCAAAAGCAGATGGCGCAGATATTTTCCTTCTACACTAGCGATTTCGGCAGTTATTTTGTCAATCATGATACGACATCGGTCAACCGGGGGGCTTTGGACGATATGCACTCAAAGGGTTGGGCCTGGGGAAATTTGTACAGCTTGCTTTATCTCAAATCAGCAAGAGCGGCATCTCGTTCATTCATGTGTACGGCCCCCGCTAATTTTGATGCCATAGATAATGTTACATCTGGCAGATGGAGCTATACCTATGGTGCGAGGTATGGCGAAATCGCTCAAGGGCAATTTGCCTTTAAAACAGACCACAACGGAGTACAGAAAGCCGGTTTCGGCAAAGTTTCCGTAATTGGATGTGCCGGAAAAGCCAATGGGGTCGGAACTCCCTTTTTCAAAATTCTGATCGCTTCATCCAGCAGCAGTTACGCCCGTATCGCGACCTTCCACAACAAAAAGACCAATATGCTCTTTCTTGATGGACACAGTGCTCCTCTTTCCATGTATGAAGTTGCAAGTGCGAGTAAAGTCCGGTTCCTTGATTATAATAATGGTGTAGTTGATCTTACCGGTAGATATGTCTATTTCACCATTGGCAAATATGGTGCCGCAGGCAGTACAAGAATCAAGGTCACCCAGTAATAAGAGGATCGAGTTATGAACAGAACAGTTTTTGAACCGGCACGCAGCGTTCCCGTTACCCATGAAGCCGATGTGGTGGTTTGCGGCGGAGGGACCGCCGGTGTTGCCGCCGCCGTCTGCGCCGCCCGTCAGGGATTGAAAGTTATCATTATTGAAAACTCCGCCCAGTTCGGCGGCATGATGTCCGCAGTCACGGCGTGGTCTGGCGATGTGGATAACAAAGGCGGATTTGTAAAAGAAGTTTTTCAGTACATGGAAGAAAACGGCATTTACAGCCGCCCGCGTTACAATCCCTGCGCGTTGGTTTCCTATTTTGACCAACTGATAATTGAACACAACATCACCCCGCTGCTGTTGACCAGAGTGGTTTCTGTGGTCATGGAACACAATACCGTTACCGGAGTGATCGTTGAATCCAAGCAGGGACGTCATGCCGTCATGGGCAGGATAATCATTGATGCCACCGGTGACGGTGATGTTGCGGTTCTTGCCGGAGCAGAATTTGAATACGGCCGCCCCAGTGACGGCAGGATACAATCGCTTTCAATGTCGCTGTTGGTCAACAATTATCATCTGCGGGACATGATCAATCTCAAAGAGGAGCTGCTGCCCCGATTGCAGGAGATACAGCCGGGATATGAGTTGCCTTATGATGCCGGTAATATGCGTCCCATGTACGGAACCGATGCTTCGTTCTGGTTGATGATCTCCCATGACTGGGAGTGCAATGTGCTGAATGCAGAAAGTCTTTCCCGGTCAATGATGAAACTGCGCAAACAGTCCGTTGATATCGTCAAAATGATCGATCAGGCTTACTCCACCCAACTGGAGATCGGAACTTTCAGCCCCTTGCCGGGCGTGAGGGAATCCCGTCGCATCATCTGTGATGCCATGGTCACTGATCGGGATTTTACCGACGGAAATTTCTATGATGATGCCATATTCACTGTCCGTCACAATGTCGATATCCACCGGTGCAAAGATGGGGAGCCGGCGATCGAAATCATCAAGGTTCAGCCTTATCAGATCCGTTATGGTTCACTGCTGCCGTACGGATTGAACCATCTGCTGGTGATCGGGCGCTGCATCGGCGGCAGTCACAAAGCGTTGGCAAGTTACCGTTTGATCGCCGATTGTATGGCAATGGGGGAAGCAGCTGCTCTGGCAGCCAAACAGGCGGTGGAAAAAAATTGTGCCCTGCGGGGAATTTCCATTGCGGCACTGCGGCAGAAAATGCGCGACGGCGGCTATCAGTTGTAAACAGGGATGCTCAGACACTGCCGGGAGTGTTCACAGGGCACCGCCGCAGTAAAGATTTTAAATGGAGAAAGTTATGGTCAAACACATTATTTTGTGGAAGCTGAAGGCAGAATATTCT
>JAZSGI010000014.1:0-6227 GCA_045532655.1 Victivallaceae bacterium | reverse complement strand
TTTGCTGTGCTTACAGAGATATTGAAAAACAGAAAAAGTTATTGCGGTATCGGAGTCGGCAGAGTTCAACGTTCCGGAGAGCTTAATCCGGGACTGCTTGCTGTGGAGAAAATGATAAATTCTCCCTACCTCGGCGGACCGGGGAAAATAAAAGAAGCCGATGCTGTGCTTTTTTCCGTAACCGGCAACTCAGATCTGGCTTGCGGCGAAGCGTTGAGCATACTTGAGGCTGCCCGGAAATTTGTCGATGACAATGCCAATATAAGTGTAGCTGTTGCTGCAGAGCCGGGATTCGGGGACTTTCTGCAGATAACCGCTCTTACAGTCAAATACCTCACCCCGGCACCGGCTGCACCGGTTCAGGAAACTGTTTACGAAGCTGCCAATGGCGAGCTTTTTGCAATGCCGCAACCTCCAGTCAAGCAGGGCAGGGGGCGCAAAAACGTCAAAAACGGCCCGATACAGCCCTCTTTGCCGCTGGAACCGGTATCTCGCGGTATATTTATAAAAACAGCACAGAGTATTTACAATGGCGCAGACCTTGATATTCCCACATGGCAGCGCCGTGATGTTCATATAGACAAAGGAGAATGATATGAAATTTTTATCTTTAATATGCGCTGCTATTGCCGCTGTTTTACTGCTGGGCTGTATTACCGGCTGCAGGTCTGCAAAAGGGATATGGTACAGTGAAATACTTAACGAGCGTCCGGTAATTTTTGCCGAAGTGATGCAATTAAAGAAAACTGATCGTGTGTATACCGCATGTAACCTGTGGATAAATGATGGGAAAATTCACTCTGTAAACCGTATAAATGATGGCAATTTTCTGCCCGCCGGAACAGAGATCTTCCCCGGCGAAGTAACATTGCGCAGCATTGAATTTACAGATGCTGACGGCAATCACCGGGTCATTGAATTCAACGCCGGAATGATGCAGATGGCCGTTGAAGATTATATCAGACATACTTTCACTACAAAAAATCTTGACGAAATGCTGCAAGGTGTATCGCCGGAAAACGCAAATGCCATCCGTTCCGCTCAAATCATTCCCGGTATGAGCCGCAACGAAGTTCTTATGTGCTGCGGCATACCTTCACCCATGCGGACTCCTGCACTTACCAACAATACGTGGATATATCCCACTGCCAGGTCTTGTGTCAGCATGAGGGTGTTTTTCCGTGGTGATTATGTCCGTGAAGTCGATGATATGCTTGAGTGACCATCATGTTTACTGCAGATGAATTGGCAGTTGCCGTTGACGGTTATTGGTGGCTGGGCAGAAAATACAAAGGTACAGCTTCCCCGGTAACAGATACAAGAGGGGATCTTGCCGGTAAAGTGTTTTTTGCCATAAAAGGAGAACGTTTTGACGGACATGATTTTCTTGGGAAAGCCTGGGAAAACGGAGCTGCTGCTGTTGTTGCAGACGCTCTTTCGGCTGCCAAATTTGCCGGAACAGTGACTGCCGGATGTCCCGTTCTCGTGGTTCCGGATACTCTCCGTGCTTACCAGCTTGTCGGAAAAGCCCACCGGGACCGGATGAAAAGTTTAACAGTATGCGCCGTTACAGGCAGTGTAGGCAAAACAGCCACCAAAGAAATGCTCAGAGCAATTTTTGAAGCCGTTGCCCCATCCTGCGTCCATGCAACTGTCGGAAACACCAATAATCAGGTGGGGGTGCCGCAGAATTTGCTGAAACTCACCCCGGAACACCGTTATGCTGTCATAGAGATGGGCACCAATCATCATGGAGAAATCGGCAGAATAGCCCCTTTGGCTGATGCCTCAGCTGCAATAATTACTACAATAGCCCAGTGTCATCTTGAACATCTTGGCGATTTGCATGGTGTTGCTTTTGAGAAAGGGCATATTTTCTCGACCTTGCGCCGTGATGCCGCAGTAATTATGCCTGCAGATGTGCTTGCGGTTGACGAATTGCGCCAATCTGCCGGCGAACGCCGCATACTGACATTCGGACCTGCAGGAAGCGGTGCGGATATGGAATTGATCAGCTGGGGAACTTCGCTGTTGGTTCCGGGCAGAGTGGTCATGCGGTTGCAGCAGAAAGAAACGATTTCTTTTGAATGGGAGCTTGCCGGTAAATATATGGCTCTTGATGCCTGCGCTGCAGCTCTTGCAGCGTGGGCAATGGGAATTGCAACAGACCAAATCGCTTCCGGGCTTGCTGCGACGGTTCTGCCGGGTATGCGGGCGAAAGTTATCAGACATGGAGGGAATATCTGGCTCCTTGATGCGTATAATGCAAATCCTGCCAGTATGGAAGCTCTGCTGAATAACATTGCATTATCCGGTATTGCGGAACGGAAACTTATTCTGGTTCTCGGCGATATGCTCGAACTGGGGGAGGGGGCGGCAGAAGCGCACCGGCATGTCCTTGAGAGCGCATTCACTAAATTCCCGGAGGCGAAATTCTGCCTGGTGGGAGAAATATTCGGAGCTCTCTGCCGCAATGGGAACTTTTCTGCCGATGTGACCCATTTCTCCAAAGCTGAAGATGTAGCTCCCGTGCTTGCCGGGCTCGAAAATTCGGTTGTTGCCCTCAAGGCTTCCAATGGTATCGGTCTTGTGAGAGCCCTGCCGGAAAATATCGCTTCGCAGGTGTGATTTATGCGTTCTGCGGAGTTGCTCAAAATTTTGGCAGAAGACGGGATACTTGCGGGAGTGCAAGGGAACTTCCTGCCGGATATACCTCTTGCCGGAGTCAGTGCAGACTCAAGAAAGATCATTCCGGGTATGATTTTCTGTGCCATCAAAGGCAGTCGTGCTGACGGGAATTTATTTACAGATCAAGCGGTTGTCGCAGGGGCCGCTGCCATTATCACAGCCGGCAAACTACTGAAATCTCCGGTGCCGGTGGTGTATGTAAGTAATGATTACAGGGCATTCGCCTTGCTGGTACGATATTTTTGCGGGTGCCCTGATAATAATTTGCATCTGACGGCTGTTACCGGAACAAATGGCAAAACTACAACGGTATATGCCTTGAAAGCTCTCGAAAAAGTACCGGAAGAATCAGGTATGATGACAACCGTAACAATCAACTGCGGCAAAAGTTTTCAGAAAGCAACACATACAACTCCGGATGCTGAAACTTTTTTCTCCGTACTGCAGCAAATGCGTGACTGCGGCTGCCGCCGGGTATATTTTGAAGCCTCAAGCCATGCATTGAGTCAATCACGGATGGGCAATGTAAAATTGAAAAATGCAGTTTTTACCAATCTTACGCAGGATCACCTTGATTATCATGGCACTATGGAAAATTACTTTCTGTGCAAGAAAAAACTTTTCACTGATTTCCTTGCTGATAATGGCAAGGCGGTTATTAATTCCGGTGATCCATTCGGCAAAAGACTGAAAGAGGAACTGCTTGAAGAATATCCGGGCAGATTCCAAATCCATGATTTCGGCTCTGCCGGTGCCGCTCATGAACTGCAACTGATGCCAGGGGGAGAGGGCAGGGGGGTAAGTTTCACTCTTGACGGCAAAACATTTCACAGCAATATGAGCGGTGAATTTAATGCGTATAATCTTGCAGGGGCAATACTGGCATCGCCATTTGATGATATCCCGCAAGAAATCACAGTGAATGTTCCCGGACGTATGGAAGCCATGAAAAGGGAAGACGGCGCAAAAGTTTTTATTGACTTTGCCCATACAGACGATGCCTTGAGGCGCGTGTTAAATGAGTTGCGGAAACTCACCTCCGGCAAACTGATAGTTGTTTTCGGGGCAGGGGGTGATCGGGATAAAGGGAAAAGACCTGCGATGGGCAGAGCCGCAGCAGAGTTTGCTGATGTGGCAATCGTAACCAGTGATAATCCCCGCGGTGAAGTCCCCGAAGATATCATTGCAGATATTCTTGCCGGGATGCAGAATAGCGTATGCGATATAAAGACTTGTGTCAACCGCCGTGAAGCAATCAGGATCGCCTGTCAAAAAGCCGACAGCGATGATATTGTGCTTATTGCAGGCAAAGGCCACGAAAATACACAGGAATATAATGGGGAGATAACACACTTTTCCGATCAGGAGGAAGCTGCAGCAAACGGATTCACGCTGTGTTGATCACTGGTTCTGTAATTCAGAACGTATTTTCAAGGCAACAGACTCTGCATCAAGTCCTGCTTCTTGTTTCAACAGTTCAACTTTGCCGTGTCCCGGATCGGTATGCCAGCCGAAACCGTAAATTTTATGTCCGGTAATGCCGGATTCGGCCGCAATTCCGGTCATAATTGAAAACAATCCGCCTTCGAGCAAATGATCTTCAAGCGTAAAAATTGGCATATTTCTGCAACATTCACAGGCAAGTTCACGATCAAAAGGATTCAAAAATCTCACATTTACCACTTTGGCACAGATACCATGATTTGCCAGTATTTCCCTTGCCTTCAATGCTGCAGCACATTCAGTACCAACTGCCCAGATGGCACAATCATTACCATCAGCCAGTATACGGGCTTTGCCATAGTGCAATGGAGGCAAATCTTTTTCCGGAGCAGGAGGAGTCCCGCGGGGATATCTGATAGCAACAGGGCAGGGGGATTCAAGAGCAAATTCAAGCATCATTTCCAGTTCTTTTCCATCTGCCGGGGCCAGAAAAGTGAAATTTTTCAGTGTCCGCAGCAAGGCGATATCACGTAAACCGTGATGCGTCGGACCGTCTTCTACAGCTCCGGCTCTGTCGACAGCAACAACAACCGGCATCCCGGCAAGAGAAATATCCTGAAAAAAACAATCAAAACATCTTTGGGAAAAGGATGAGTACAACGCCAGTACCGGTTTCATGCCTGCAGCCGCCAGTCCGGCAGCAAAGACTGCACCATGTTCCTCTGCGATCCCCACATCAAAAAAACGTTCCGGATATTCTGCAGCAAATTTACTCAGACCTGTTCCCTGTGGCATCCCGGCAGTAATTGCACATATTCTCTTGTCTGCAGATGCCATCTCTGCGAGCTTATCCCCGAAACAAGCTGAAAAATCCCGTTCTTTTCTGACCGGCACTTCGCCGTTTGAACTGTTGAACGGAGATATTCCGTGAAATTTTTCAGGATCTTTCTCGGCAGGCAGATATCCTTTCCCTTTTGTTGTCACAACATGCACAATTACCGGATGCTCCAAATCCTTGACTGCAGTGAATATTCTTTCCATTTCGTGTATATCATGACCGTTTATCGGCCCGAAATATCTTACGCCTAAAATGTCAAAAAGAGAGGAGGGAATCATGCCGTATTTAAACATATCGGTGATACGGGAAATAAAACCGGAAAAACGACTTCCAGGTCCAAGCATTTTTTTTATCCTGCGCTTTATCCTGTTGTACCCGCGGCTGCTTATTAAACGGGTCAGGTGCGTGGATAATCCTCCGACAGTGCGGGATATTGCCATGGTATTGTCATTCAATATCATAATCATACCAGTACTGTTTCTGGTCATGAGATTCAGTGCTTCAAGGCTTATACCGCACGCAATGGATGCATCACCTGTAACAGCAACGATCTTATTGGTGCTTCCTGTCAACTTCCCGGCAACAGCCATGCCGGAAGCAACACTCAATGCGTTGCCTGCGTGTCCGGAAATAAAAGCATCACATTGGCTCTCTGCCGGGGAGGGGAAGCCGCTTATGCCGTCTTTCTTCCTCAAAGAGTCAAAAACATCACTCCTGCCGGTGAGGAGCTTGTGGACATACACCTGATGCCCCACATCCCAGATGATCCTGTCTGCAGCAGAATCAAAACACCTTTCTAAAGCTATCGTAAGCTCAACAACACCAAGATTTGCAGCAAGATGTCCGCCATTACAGGAGACAGTTTCGATCAGTCTCTCGCGGATTTCTTCCGCCAGAAGCGGCAAATCTGTATCAGGCAGGGCTGTCAGATCGTTATGATTTTTTATGTGCTCAAGTATAGACATGGATTTGATTTGCAAGTTTGTTACTGTATTCTTCTGAATATAGCATAAAAAGATAAAATTGCAAAGTTTTTGCCAGAAATATCCTCACACGGTGATTTTGGACAATAGTTATCCACAAAGTTATTAAGTCGGAGGCCAAGCGGTCTTAGGAAGACAATAAACTTTTACAACTCCTTGGCTCACAGAACGACATGGCTACGATCCGACTTAGCATAAAAAGATAAAATTGCAAAGTTTTTGCCAGAAATATCCTCACACGGTGATTTTGGACAATAGTTATCCACAAAGTTATT
>JAZSGI010000167.1:0-12881 GCA_045532655.1 Victivallaceae bacterium | reverse complement strand
AAACGCCTTGCGCTTGATATTTTTATCCTTGAAAAGCCATACCCCTATGCCAAAGGACACTACGCAACTGCAGCGTCTGACCATGGAAATAACTGATATTTGTATATCAGGCAAACCAACAGTGTAAAAATAAAACCAGTCGGAGAGGATCAGCAATATACCTGTCGCCGGTATGCTCCAACGCCACTTGAAACTGTATCCGGTTTTTTTCAACCGCATTACAAGCAGCGCACAACCGAGCAGTACTACCAGGTCAATGGAGAAGTACAACTGTACAACTTCTCTGTCCAGCTCCATAGTGTTCAGCAGAAATTTATCATAAAGCGCACTGCATGACCCGAAAAGTGTCCCGGCAAAAAGCCATATCATACTCCTGCTTTTCCAGGAAAACCCTTCTTTCCCGCCTGCTGCACTGAATATAAAAAATCCCGCAAGTATCAACACCATTCCCCCCAGCTGCAGCACTGTGGGGAGTTCACCCATAAATATCATCGCTCCCATAAGTGTCCACAAAGGGCTGGAAGCTCTGATTGGAGCGGCAATACTTATAGGCAGATCCCGCATGGCACGGTAAACGCACCACCACGAGGCTGCCACCAGAGTACTTTTGGCAGCAACAAGACCAAAAACCTTCCACCCGCACAAAAACATCGCCCATACATCTCCCGTAAGAGCCTTTACTGTCAGAAAGAAAAGACTCCCGGAGAGTGTTGCAAGAAAAAGAACATGGGCAAAAGCATTATCCCGTACCGCATGTTTCTTCATAAGATCATTGACCCCGAGCAATATTGCCGATACGACAACAGGGGCAAACCAAACAGGAATTTTCTGCAATATTTCCATGCAATCTCTCCTTCAGAAAAACTTACTGCCGGAAAAAAAAGACACGGCAGAAAGCCGTGATTTTCAATTTACCGTCAAATAGAGTTATACCGTACTCACTACCGATAAGATCTTTTTATCTTCTGCAACTCTATAATATATATCCAATGCGTAATATTTCAATCAAAACAACTTTAAAAACTGGAAATATCGCCCTTTGTGGTGTATAGTATGGAGTAACAGTAACCATTAACAAAACAAGGTCAAAAATCATGTCTGAAACAAAAGTCAAAGTACCCGCCAACGGTTCCAGAATATCCATTGATGCCAACGGCAAACTTATCGTTCCCGACAATCCCATCGTTGCTTATATCGAGGGCGACGGCATCGGCCCGGATATCACCAGAGCCGCTATGAACATATGGAATTCCGCTATAGACAAAGCATACAACGGCAAACGCAAAATAGCATGGATGGAGGTCTTTGCCGGAGATAAGGCAGAAAGTATTTACGGTGCAGGAGTAAACCTGCCCCAGGAAACTGTTGATGCCATGAAAGATTATCTGGTAGGTATCAAAGGTCCCCTCACCACTCCGGTAGGCAAAGGAGCTCGCAGTTTGAATGTGGCTCTCCGGCAGCAGCTTGATCTTTATGTCTGCCTGCGTCCTGTACGTTATTTTGAAGGGGTTCCCTCACCAGTCAAGCACCCTGAACTTACTGATATGGTCGTCTTCCGGGAAAATACAGAGGATATTTACGCCGGTATCGAGTGGGCAGCTGAAACAGAAGGCGCAGTCAAAGTCATTGACTTCCTCCGTAACGAAATGAATGTTGGCAAGATCCGTTTCCCGGAAACCTCCGGTATCGGTATCAAACCTGTTTCCAGGGAGGGTTCAGAAAGACTTATCCGTGCAGCTATGGATTATGCCGTCAAGGAAAACAGGAAAAGCGTTACTCTGGTACACAAGGGTAATATTATGAAATTTACCGAAGGGGCCTTTAAAAACTGGGGTTATGATCTTGTCCGCCGTGAATATGCTGATGTTGCTGTCGTAGCCGCCGATTACCCCGATGGGGCACCTGCAGGCAAGATTGTGGTCAAAGACTGCATTTGCGATGCATTTCTGCAGCAGATACTCACCCGTCCCGCCGAATATGATATCATTGCAACCATGAACCTCAACGGCGATTATGTTTCCGATGCCCTTGCCGCAACAGTAGGCGGTATCGGTATCGCACCGGGAGCAAATATCAACTACATGACCGGTCACGCACTCTTTGAAGCCACTCACGGTACAGCCCCGAAATATGCCGGACTGGACAAAGTCAATCCGTCAAGTTTGGTGCTTTCCGGCGAAATGATGCTCCGTTATATGGGTTGGACAGAGGCTGCAGATCTGGTCATTAAAGGTATCGAAAGAGCCATTGCCGACAAAATCGTCACCTATGACTTCGCAAGATTGACAGAAAATGCCACTGAAGTCGGCTGCTTCGCCTTCTCCGAAGCTGTTGTGGAAAGAATGTAACCAATGTTTGTTGATTCAGATATCGTACTGAAACAACTTGATGCATCATGCTGGCAGGAATTCAGAAATCTTCTTGCAGAAGCAGGATGGCTTGAATCCGATGCTCCGGAGGCCGCCGTCAAAAGCATGTTGACCGGCGCAGCAGCAGTAGGTATCGAAATCAAAGGCAAAGGTCTGGCAGCTGTCGGCAGAGCAATTTCTGACGGCTGTTCAGACGGTTATATTCAAGATGTTTTTGTTTTACCATCCTGCCGTGGAATGGGGTTGGGCAGAAAAGTCGTTGAGGCTTTGACTGAAATACTCAAAACAAAGGGTTGCGACTGGATAGGATTGATAGCCACTCCCGGCAATGAGGGATTTTATAAAAGCATGGGCTTTGAAGTCATGGACAGATATACCCCCATGCTCCATAACATAAAGAGGTAAACAGTGCAGGAACTTATCCGTGAAATACTTTTGAAAATCGGGGAGGATCCCCGGCGTGAAGGTCTTATCAAAACTCCGGAACGGGTGGACAAAAGCCTGCGTTTTCTCACTTCAGGTTATTCCAGAACACTGGAGGAAGTGGTAAACGGGGCAATTTTTGAAGCGGCTTCCGATGATATGATCGTGGTGAAAGATATTGAATTTTTCAGCATGTGTGAACATCACATGCTGCCATTTTTCGGCCGCTGTCATGTGGGATATATACCCAAAACAAAGATCCTCGGCGTCAGTAAAGTTGCCAGAATCGTCGATATGTTCGCCCAGCGTCTGCAAATTCAGGAAAGATTGACAAGACAGGTGGCAGATGCCATGATGGAAATTCTTGATGCAGAGGGTGTGGGCGTGATCGTAGAGGCCCGTCACCTGTGTATGCAGATGCGCGGAGTGGAGAAACAGAATTCGGAAATGTCAACCTCATGCATGTTGGGCAGTTTCCGGGATGAAGCTCCCACCAGAGCTGAATTTATGCGCCTGATCAAAGGATAAGAAATATGCGGGCATTACTGCAAAGAGTCACAGAAGCATCGGTCAGGGTCAACGGAGAAGTGATCGGCAGCATAGAGGCCGGATTGCTTGTTTTCGTGGGCGTGGCGCTGGGAGACACTGTCAATGATGTGGATCATCTTGTGGAAAAATGCCGTAAATTACGTATTTTTACCGATGAGAATGACAAAATGAATCTTTCGGTGGAGGATATTGGCGGGGCGGTTTTGTGTGTCAGTCAATTTACCCTGGCAGCTGATACCGCAAAAGGTCTGCGTCCGTCTTTCTCAACAGCCATGCCGCCGGAAAAGGCGGAAAAACTTTACGACCGTTTTGTAAGCCGTCTGCGTGAAGCAGGGATCAAAGTGGAAACAGGATCATTCGGGGCAGATATGAAAGTTTCACTGCTTAACGATGGGCCGGTGACATTTTTACTGGAGAGTTCAGGAAGGTGAAAAGAAAAATAGCACTTCTCGGAGCAACAGGCTCCATAGGCGAAAGCACATTCAAAGTTCTGCGTGCATTCCCTGAACGTTTTCAGGTCACAATGCTTGCGGCAAATCAAAATGTCAAACGCCTTGCCGAACAGGCAGAAATACTGGGGGTATCATGTGCCGTTACCGCAGATCATGGTAAGCTCGATGAATTGAAAGCTCTTCTGCCGCAGGGATGCAAAGCCGCAGCAGGAATTGAAGCAGTTACAGAATTCTGCGCCTCGGACGAAGTCGATGTGGTTTTGTGCGCCATTGTAGGTACGGCTGGATTGATGCCGGTGCTGGCAGCATTGCGAGCAGGCAAGACAGTCGCTCTTGCCAGCAAAGAAGTCATGGTCATGGCAGGAGAGATCGTCAACAAAGTTCTGTCAGAAAGCTCCGGCAGAATCGTTCCGGTAGACTCTGAACACAGTGCCATATATCAGTGTCTTGAAAGCAGAAATATGGCTGATGTCGCAAAACTCGTTCTTACCTGCTCCGGTGGCCCTTTCAGGGAATGGCCGGCTGAAAAAATATTTACAGCTTCAGCAGCAGATGCTTTGCGGCATCCGGTATGGAGCATGGGGGCAAAAATAACGATAGACTCATCTACGCTCATGAATAAAGCTCTGGAACTGGTAGAGGCAAAATTTCTCTTTAACGCTGCTCCGGAACAACTGGAAGTAATTATCCATCCGGAAAGTATCGTACACTCCATGGTGAAATTCAAAGATGGAGCGTTTCTTGCTCAGCTCTCTGCGCCTGATATGCGTTTTGCCATCCAGTATGCTCTTTCCTGTCCCGGCAGATGGAATGGAGCGTTACCGGGGTTGGATCTTACAAAGCAGCCGCTGACATTTTTCAAGCCGGATACAGAAAAATTTCCTGCCCTTACTGTTGCCGGGGAGGTACTGCGGCGTGGCGGATGTGCCCCGGCGGTGATGAATGCAGCAAATGAAGTCGCAGTTGCCGCATTTTTGCGCAACGAAATCAAATACCGTGAAATTATTGATTCTGTGCAGCATGTTCTCTCTGTAATTCCGGATATTCCGCAAAACGATCTGGAAACAGTTGTCGCAGCAGACAAAGAGGCACGTATACGCGCAGAGGAGTTTTTACATAAAATACAGAAGTGAGGAGAAGAAATGTTTTCAAGTACAATATTGGAAATCCTTGAAATCGCAGGCAATGTGTTATTTGTCGCCTTTTTTATCGGAATGTGTATTTTCATCCATGAGCTGGGGCACTTCCTTGCCGCAAAATGGCGGGGGTTGCACATTGATGCATTTTCCATCGGATTTAAAAAAATCTGGGGAAAGAAAATCAACGGCGTAGAATACCGTATCGGCTGTCTGCCTTTCGGTGGTTACGTTGAATTGCCTCAGGTTGACGGCACAGATGCAACTCCACATGCGGCAGACGGAACCGAATTGCCCCCCGCCAAACCGCTTGACAGAATAATCACAGCAGTGGCAGGACCGCTTTTCAACATTATTTTCGGGCTTTTTCTTGCCTGTTTCATCTGGATATTCGGGATGCCGATGCCGCCGGATGCTGCCGATCTGCAGGAATTCAGAGTCCTGACCGTGGAAGAGGGCAGCCCGGAATATGAAGCCGGTCTGCGTCCCGGGGATGTTATCGTTTCCTTCAACGATGACAACTTCCGCATGTCATGGATGGATATGATACAGGCAATCATGCTTCAGCCGGGATTGAAGGTTAAATTTGAAGTCCGCAGAGAAGGCTGCCCGGAACTTGTAACTGTAGAATATACTGCCAGTTGCGGTCCAAATAAAATGAAACCGGCAAAGCTTGAAGCAGAGGGTATGCCTTATCCCTACTTTACCGTCGCTCTACCGCTGGAGTTCCACTCCCTCCCCGACTCCAATCTGAGGGAAATCGGCATGGGCGAAAAAGAACTGTTGTATGCAGTAAACGGCAAACCGCACTCAAGTTTGCCCGAATTCATCAACAACCTCTACAAAATCTCCATGCAGCCGGTGACCTTCTCCGTTATCAGAGATGACAAAGTTGTTGATCTGCCGCCGGTACAGTTGGAAATCAATGGCGAACCTGCATATATGGCAGGTGTAATTTTCCCGGCAGAGGGAGGCAGCGAAATCGTCAATGTTTCTATTGACGGTCCGGCTTACAATGCAGGTATAAGACCAGGAGACAAGGTGATCGCTCTGGGCGGGAAAGAATGTTCCGGAATTGAGGATTTCAGAGCCGTTATGGCAGAAAATGAAGATGCCCCCATTACAGTCACAATCCTGCGGCAGAACGAAAAGGTCGATTTCACCATTGTCCCGGAAATTTTCGCTGCTCCGATTCTGGAAGGGATCATCATGAGTAAAGGATATCCCAATCCTGTCGAACAACTGTGCAGCACTGTAACTTTAAGCGTTAACTCCTTGAAAGGTATGCTTATATATCTTGGCAACAAACTTAATCTTACTGAGACGGAAAGTGCCATTAAACCGAGAAACATGTCAGGTATCGTGGGAATGGCAACAATACTTTTCACCGCCTCCAGTACATCCTTTATGACGGGGCTTTATTTTGTTGTGGTAGTTTGTTTTGCTTTGGCATTTTTCAATCTGCTGCCCCTTCCGGTACTGGACGGCGGACATACTTTCTTCGCCCTGATAGAACTTGTGGTGGGGAAACCGGTTCCCAGATGTATTTTGAAGGTTCTGACATATATTTTCATTGTCATTCTCGTAGGTTTTATGATCTATGTGACATTCTATGACGTTAAACGTATTGTTGATGACACAATAACTTCAAAAGTTGACGAATGACCAGACAGGTAAAAATCAGAAATATCTTTATCGGCGGTGGGGCTCCTGTTACTGTTCAATCCATGAACAATATCCCCCTTACGGCAAAAGACGAACTTTCTGCACAGATAAATAAACTTGCCGCAGCCGGGTGCGAAATAACCCGCAGTGCAGTTCCGGATATGGCATCAGCTGAAGTCTTGCAGGATATTGTCGCCTCTTCCCCCATACCGGTAGTGGCAGATATCCATTTTGACTGGAAACTCGCCCTTGCTGCTATTGCTTCCGGAGCAGATGCCGTACGGATAAACCCCGGCAATATCGGCAGCCGGGAAAGAGTGAAAGCCGTTGCTGAGGCTGCCGGAAATGCCGGGATCCCCATCCGGGTAGGAGTTAATGCCGGAAGTATCGCCAAAGATATGCGCCGTGAACTTCTGCAAATAACAGACAGAAAATTGCGGGATGAAAAACTTGTACAGGCAATGCTTGCCAGTGCGATAAATGAATGTAAAGCTCTGGAAGATTTCGGCTTCACAAATATCGTTGTTTCAATGAAAGCCTCATCTGTACCTGTGACCGTCGCAGCGTGCAGAAAATTTGCAGCTCTGCGGGATTACCCGCAGCATCTGGGGATAACTGAAGCAGGTTTACCGGCAGATGGTATCGTAAAATCAGCAATTGGTGTCGGAGCATTGCTTCTGGATGGCATCGGTGATACTGTCAGAGTCAGCCTGACAGGAGATCCTGTACAGGAAGTTTATGCCGCCAAACAAATACTTCAGGCTTCAGGAATACGTTCATTCGGTATTGAACTTATCTCCTGCCCGGGCTGCGGCAGAACAAGAATCGATCTGGAAAAAATGGCTTCTGCTGTACGGAATGAACTTAAACGCATTGAAGAAAGCGAGAAATCCACAGCAAATATAAAAAAGGTCGCTGTTATGGGCTGTGCAGTAAATGGCCCCGGCGAAGCCTCTGATGCAGATCTCGGACTTGCCGGGGGCGACGGTTGCGCCGTGATTTTTGAAAAAGGAATTGTAACAGGGAAATATCCTCAGGAAGAAGCACTGGCAATATTGCTGCAAAAATTAAACAACAATACTGTTAGCAGTTAAAAATCTTCAATCAGGGTCATACTCTGCAAGCAGTTCAACCATAGCATCATGCATAACACCGTTGGAACAGATGATTCCCCTGGTAAATATCTTATTTCCTTTTGTGTCACTGACCTTTCCGCCGGCCCCGAGCAAAATGGGTACAGCCCCGGCGTAATCATAAAGAGCCAGATTCAGTTCCCAGAAAGCATCTGCTTTGCCGGAAGCTACAAAACATATATCCAGCGCCGCAGATCCGAAACGCCGGATCTCACGGGCGAGTGTGGCGGCTTTGCAGAAAAATGGCAGATTGTTATTTGTCCAACCGGCACGCAAACAGGCAAAACCGGAAATAAGCATGGCGGAATTCATTTCACTGTTACTGCTTACATGGATGGCTTCGCCATTACACCATGCTCCGCCGGAGGCTTTTCCGTAATAGAGTTCATTTAATTTAGGCGCATAAACTGCTCCTGCCACAGGTTGTCCTTCGTGCCAGAGAGCTATGGATACCGAATATGCAGGCTGATTATGCACAAAACTTGCTGTACCGTCAATGGGATCGATTATCCAGCACCAGGGTGATTCCTGATTGATTCTGCCGAACTCTTCGCCATAAATACCGGAATCAGGGAATTTGCTGAGAAGTTTGGAAACGATAAATTTTTCAGTATCTCTGTCACAAACAGTTACGATATCCTTCACCGTCGCCTTGGAATCAATTTCATTTGAATTCAGTGCCTTGCGTCCTTCAACAGTCTTTTCTCCGGCTTCTTTTGCCGTCTGACACATAAACTCCAAAACATTATCGTCAAAAAACATAAAACTTCTCCATAAAAAAAGTATTCATCATAAATGAAAAACAGGTCACTTTTTACAAAGTGACCTGTTCAAATTGGCAACCGGATTATTTACCGGACATCACACCGTGATCTTTGAAGACACGGGTGGGAGAAAATTCACCAAGCTTATGTCCGACCATGTTTTCAGTAACAAAGACCGGAACGAAACTTTTGCCGTTGTGGACTTCGAAGGTGTGACCAACAAAATCCGGAATGATCATGGATCTGCGTGACCATGTCTTGATCGGGCGCTTCGGCCCCTTCATCTTCTCAACCTTCTTAATAAGGCAGGCATCAACAAAGGGTCCCTTTTTAATTGATCTGGGCATTACTTCTTCCTCCGTTCAACGATGAACTTCTTAGATCCCTTCTTGGGATTACGGGTGCGCTTACCCTTGGCAAGCTGTCCCCAGGGCGAAACAGGATGTCCGCCGCCGGAAGAACGGCCTTCACCACCACCCATCGGGTGATCGACAGGGTTCTGAACAACGCCGCGGACGTGGGGGCGGAAGCCTTTGTAACGCTTCTTACCGGCCTTACCAAGCTTGACGTTCATGTGATCCTGATTACCGACCTGACCAACGGTGGCACGGCATTCAGCATGGATCATACGGACTTCGCCGGAGGGCAATTTGACCTGGACGTATTCCTCATCCTTACCGCGGAGAGTGGCGTACTGACCGGCAGAACGGGCTATCTTGGCACCCTGACCGGGAGTAAGCTCAATGTTGTGGATGGTAACACCCACAGGGATATTTTTCAGCTTGAGGCTGTTGCCGTTTCTGGGTTCAGCCTTGTCGCCGGAAATAACTGCATCGCCAACCTTGAGACCGACGGGGGCAAGGATATAACGCTTTTCGCCGTCTGCATAATTGATAAGAGCAATATAGCAGCTGCGGTTGGGATCGTATTCAATGGTTGCAACGCGGCCGGGGACACCGTCCTTGTCACGCTTGAAGTCGATCGCACGATAGCGAACCTTGTTGCCAGCACCGCGGAAACGGGTGGTAATACGACCGTAAGAGTTGCGGCCGCCTGTGGATTTTTTACCGGTTGTCAGGCTCTTTTCCGGAGACTTTGCAGTGATTTCTGCAAAATCCGGCACCGACATATTACGACGGGAAGCCGAAGTAGGTTTAAAAGTTTTGAGTCCCATTTCTTACCTCGCTTAGATGAACTCGATGGTGCCTTCAGAAAGCGTAACGATAGCTTTCTTCCAATCAGCACGACGTCCGACCTGGGGGGTACGGCCGACGCGCTTGGGCTTGCCCGAGCAGTTCATAACATTGACCGACTTGACTTTAACACCGTTGAAAAGCTTTTCAACAGCTTTGCCGATCTCGATCTTTCCGGCACGGGGACTGACTTTGAACACATACTTGTTCTGGCTTGCCAGATCATTGTTCTTTTCAGTGACGACCGGACTGATGATGATACCATATTCGTTATTCATGATTTAGTCCTCTGTTAGACCAGTCGCGCAATGAATGCGTCCAGTGCATCTTTAGTGAATACCAGCTTGTGGAACCGCAGCATCTCGTAAACATTGATGCTGGAGGTACGGCGCAAAATGGCGTTGGCGAGATTGCCGGTGGCACAAACCACAGTTTCCTCGTATTCGGGAACTGCAATAAGCACGGTACGGTCAAGTTTCAAAGCCTTGAGCATGGCAGCTGCGTTGCGGGTCTTGTGATCGGGGAAGTTGAGGGCATCAACAACAACGATGGAACCATCGACAACACGTTCGCTGAAAGCACGCTTGAGAGCAAGCTGTGCAACCTTGCGGTTGACTTTCTTGGTGTAGTTACGTTCATTGCGGGGTCCGAAAATCACACCGCCGCCAACCCAGACGGGGCTTCTGCCGGAACCGGCACGACCGCGGCCGAGACCTTTCTGACGAAAGGGCTTGGCACCGCCGCCGGAAACTTCGCCGCGGGTCTTGGTATGGGCACTGGAAGCACGGAGGCTGGCCTGGAAAGCAACAACACAATCGTGAACAGCCTGCTCGCCCTTGACCAGTTCAATGGCTTCGCTGGGGATCTCGTAAGATCCGACACATTCGCCCTGAATATTGAAAATATCAAGATTATTCGACATTTTTGTATTCTCCTATCTTACTTACTCTGCTTTTTGACTGCGGAGCGGATCACGAGAATACCGCCGTTTGCACCGGGGATCGCCCCCTTGACAAGAATGACGTTTTCATCATTCATAACACGGACGACCTTCAGATTCTGCATAGTGCAGCGGGTATTGCCCATGTGTCCGGGCATCTTCTTGCCCTTGATAACATTGCCAGGGAATTCACGGCAGCCGATGGAACCGGTACGACGGGTCCATGCACCACCATGGCTGGCACGACCGCCGCCAAAACGGTAACGCTTCACAACACCTGCGAAACCACGGCCCTTGGTGGTACCGGTGATATCCAGGTAGTCGCCTTCTGCAAAGACATCTGCTTTGACCACAGTACCAAGCTCAACAGCTTCATCCGCAGCAAGGCGGATTTCACGGAGGCAGGCAGGGGCGGTTGCAGAGTAATTGGCCTTGGCAACGTGTCCGAGAATAGCCTTACCGGCATTCTTGGGCTTACGTTCGCCGAAGCCCAGCTGGATGGCAGAGTAGCCATCACGTGCCTGGGTCTTGACGTCAACTACGACACAGGGACCGGCCTGAACCACAGTAACGGGGATCAGGACACCCTTTTCATCGTAGACTTGCGTCATCCCGATTTTCTTTCCGATCAAACCTTTCATAATACTCCTTTCGATACTTACCGCTAATCGGATTTGCGGCATCGGTATCAGGTTACTGAAAACTGCTGCAGCAACGTGCTGCAGCAGATCCTGTCAATTCAACATCACAGACCGATCTTGATGGAGATATCAACACCTGCAGGCAGGTTGAGCTTTTTAAGCTCATCCACAGTTTTGCCGGTGGGGTTGACGATATCAAGAACACGGGTATGGGTGCGGATTTCAAACTGCTCCATTGATTTCTTATCAACGTGGGGTGAACGGTTGACCGTCCAACGTTCCACGCGGGTAGGAAGCGGAATGGGGCCTGCAACCATACTGCCGGTGTGTTTGGCAGTCTTGAGGATTTCCTGCACAGACTGATCCAAAATACGATGTTCATACGCCTGAAGGCGAATGCGGATACGCTGAGATTTACCGCTCATCTTAGTTTCTCTCCGTTACGACTTTATCTTGAATTTGTTTTGGTACCTTTTCGAAGTGCGCAGGCTCCATTGAGTAGGAGGCACGGCCACGGGAAAGCGAACGGATCGCAGTGGCATAACCGAAAAGCTCAGACAGAGGAATGTGCGCCAGAATCTTGCCGAAACCTGCCTGGCCGGTGGTATCGAGTTGAGCAATGATACCGCGGCGGCTGGTAACGTCACCGATAAGGTCACCCATGTTTTCTTCGGGAGCAGTGATCTCAACCTTCATAATAGGTTCAAGAAGGTAGGTACCTGCTTTACGGGCGGCTTCTTTGAACGCCATGGAACCGGCGATCTTAAATGCCATTTCAGAGGAGTCCACAGGGTGGGAGCTGCCGTCAGTAATGCAGACATGGCAGTCGATGACCGGATAACCGGCGATCACGCCACTGGCTGCAGCTTCACGGATACCCATTTCGGTGGGCTTGATAAATTCCTTGGGAATGTTACCGCCGACAACCTTGTTTTCAACAACAAGACCGTAACCGCGTTCCTTGGGTTCGACTGTAAGAAGCACGTGACCATACTGACCGTGACCACCAGTCTGACGGACAAACTTGGTGTTGGCATCGCCGGGGCCATTGAGGGCTTCACGGTAAGCGACCTGAGGAGCGCCGGTATTGGCTTCCACTTTGAATTCACGGATAAGGCGGTCGAGAATAATCTCAAGGTGAAGTTCACCCATACCGGAAATAATTGTCTGACCGGTTTCTTCATCAGTTTTGACCTGGAAGGTGGGATCTTCCTCAGAAAGAGCGACCAGACCTTTTGCCAGCTTATCACGCTCAGCAGTGGTCTTGGGCTCAACGGCAATTGAGATGACGGGTTCGGGGAAGTGCATGGATTCAAGCACGATGGGCTTGGATTCAATACAAATGGTATCACCGGTAGTGACATTCTTCAAGCCGACAGCAGCTGCAATATCACCGGAGAAGACCTGATCGATCTCTTCACGGCTGTTGGCGTGCATCTGCAGAAGACGACCGACACGTTCACGGCGGCCGGTACGGGGGTTGACAACTTCCATACCGCGCTCTGCAACACCGGAGTATACACGGAAGTAGTAGAGCTTACCGACAAAGGGGTCGGTCATGATCTTAAAGATCAATGCAGAGAAGGGCTGCATATCGCCGGCATGACGGATCGCAG
>JAZSGI010000160.1:0-5208 GCA_045532655.1 Victivallaceae bacterium | reverse complement strand
GCTTGGCAAGCTCCTGCGCGCTTTTGAACAATCCGTCATCCAGGTACTGCTGCCACTGAATACCGTTGGCGATAGCTTTCAGCAACGGAATCTGACTTTGTACGGTATGGGTATTGTCACCGCTGACATCCTTCTGGCTGTGCTCATAGGAGTTGTCTGCCGCATGGAACGCGGCATCGTTACAAAAGTTTCCTGACGGCACTGCGGATGCGCCGGAGGGGAATACCCGAAAATTTTACCTTTTCGAGCAGATATTTAAACTTGACAAAAAGCTATTCTGTGCTAATTTTATCTAACAGTATCAACAAAACGGGAAAATATGAGCAAAAGCACAGAGTTGGAAATCAAAATGCGGGAATTGATCCGCAGCGGCGAATGGGCGATAAACCACAGGATCCCCACCGAAGATGAGTTGTGCCGTCAATTCGACGTCAGCCGGACAACAGTACGTGCGGCTCTCTCTGCATTGCGTGCCGAAGGTCAACTGTACAGCAAGCCCCGTGCAGGGACAATCGTTGCCTCCGGCAGTACCAGACGCCGGAAGTTGTACCTGATGACGGGTTCACCCCATGCCTCCATAGATATGCTCTTTGTACGCAACTTCCTTGCTTACGGCTGCGACCACCCGGAATTTGAATTGCATTTGCTGTATACCGGTCACGACCGCCGCCGGGAGGCAGCGGCAATAACTCAGGTATTGAAAGAAAAGGACAGCCTGTTGCTGACAAGTATAGTTTCCTCTGATCACAGCAGAACGATGTCCATCAACAATTCCGACCGGATCGCTGTTCTGGGTTTTGCGCCGGAACTCTCCGGTTTGTGCTGTCAGATCAATACCGATATGGAATCAGGGGCACAGATGATGATGGAACATATCATCGCCATGGGACACAAACGTATTGCATTTCTCGGTTCATTTTTGAACGGCTACCGCTATCTTGCGTGGAAGAATTGCCAGCTTGCCGCCGGCTTGACCCCTGACAGTGATCTTGTTGCACTGCCCAATCTCCAGGCTTATGATTCTGACGAAAAATTCATCAAATATGCGGATAAATTTTTCAAACATATTTTTTCCTTCAACGAACCGCCGACGGCCGTATTCTGTGTGGCGGACATGTGGGCAAATGCACTTATACATACCATATATGCCAATGGCAAAAATGTGCCGGAAGATATTTCTGTAACGGGATTTGACGGAGTGTATCTTGATCCTGATTCAGGCAGCGGTCATTTTCTCACTACAGTGGTACAGCCCATCAGCAGGATGATCCAGACAGCGGTGAATTCTCTCCTGAATTACAAGGGAGAAAATCCCCGCATACTTATACGTCCGACCCTGCACTACGGCAATTCTCTTGCCAAACTCATCTGATATTCCCCCCTGTGCTTAATGGGGAAATGATATGATACCTCTTGTTTTGTAATACAAATAAAGGTAATTTTTCACAAACAATAAATAACAAATAGATACAAAACCGCATCGCACAGGAATTTTCGGCTTCCCCGCAAATATTTTTTGAGCTCAAAGGATGAAAAATTCTATTTTTTCCCTCACAGAGGTATTGACTTTTAAAGAAAAATATACTATAATGAATGATATAACATAAAATACAAAAATAAAATACAAATAACAATAGCAATGAACAAAAGTCAGAAAATAGAATCGCAGCTGCGGCAAAATATTCTTCACGGCTTGTGGCATACGGGCGACCGGCTGCCGTCAGAAGAGATGCTTTGCAATCAGTACGGCGTGAGCCGTACCACAGTGCGTTCCGCCCTGAACAGTCTGCGCTCTGCCGGTCTCCTGACCGACGGTCCACGGCGCAGTACAGTGATATGCCGTCCACCGGAGGACCGCCGTACATTGCATATTATCATAAAAGATGTCCACCGTCCTCTGGACAATATGTTTATGCAGCACGCTTTTTGGCATGAACACTCCGGCTGTAATTACGGGATAGCTCTCCATGCCACAGGTTCCCATGCCCAAAAGGAAGAGGAGATACTGAACACCGTTGCCGCTTCACCGGATGCTTTTGCCATTACAACAACAGCCTGCAGTGCCGCCGGTATCAATATTATTGCGGCGAATCCCGACAGGATCGCAGTTTTCGGCAACATACCCCAATTGTCCGGCAGATGCATTCAGGCCTACTCCGATATATGGCAGGGTGCGGAAATGATGATGAATCATTTGCGCCGGTGCGGTCACCGGCACATAGCCTTTTTCGGCGAACAGGCAGACGGCAAGCTCTATATGGTATGGAAAAATAAACTGGCGGCAAACGGCATATACGATACGGATGATCTTGCTGTTGCGGCAGAGGATGATCTGTACAGTGATCACAAAAGAGCCATACAGCTTGCCAATTCATTTTTGCGGCACATAAAGCGGCTGAAGGAGCCGCCCACTGCGGTATTCTGTTCGTCGGATTTCTTTGCCAACCTCTTACGGCATGCGGCTTTGGCAAACAATATAGCGGTACCGGAAGAACTTTCAATTGCCGGGTTCGGCAGCTGGGGCAACATATACGGTTATCCCGGTTTTGCAGATATGACCACCATTATCCAGCCATTCGGCAAAATATTCTCTGCATTGTTCAATGCACTTGTTGATTACCATGGAGAAAACACCAGGATACTTATAAATCCTGATTTATATAAAGGAAACACCGTCACGAAGGTAAATCATTAACCAACAACAGAAAGGAGTTAAAAATGAAAAAGGCCTTCACACTCATAGAATTGCTCGTGGTCATCGCCATCATTGCAATTCTCGCCTCCATGCTGCTGCCCGCTTTAAGCAAGGCACGCGCAGCCGCCCAGTCCATTAAATGCGTAAGCAACCTCAAACAGATGGGTCTCGGCGTTGCCATGTATCTCAACGACAGCAACGATACCTTTATGCCCCTAAATCTGGCTATGGAAAAGGGGATATACACTGCTGATGCATTCGACTACGACAATATATCACGCGGTTGGGGATACCATCTGTATTATGGCGGTTATCTGCAGCCCAATGTAATGACTTGCCCAGCCATGAGTTTTTCACATTCCGCAACCATAAAATTTTATAATGGAACCTCCGGCAGCGATATCAATGAATTCGAATGGGGCCTCATGCCTTATGGCATGAACTTATTCTTGGGAAGTGGTTATGAAAACGGCTGGGGCAACTGCACTCCTCCCCAAGTGACAGCTGTTTTGAATCCGACAAAAGTCATCCTCGGTGTAGAAACTTCAGTAGATACATACGGCATGGCAAGAAGTGGCTTTTTCAGTTTTTGGGATGTCTGGGTCTATCCTTCCGCTATGAACGGCTTTATGGCAATACCGCATAACGGTGGTTCTCAATCCGCATACGGCGGTTTCGGCTCATCAAATATTATTTATGTTGACGGTCATGCCGCATCAGAGAACAATGCCAGAAATGTTATCGGTATCAATCATTTCCATTATAAATGATCGATGATTGATAATCGCCTGCTGCAAAATACAAATTTTACAGCAGGCGTTTTTCTGCAACACCAAACATTATCAGAGTAAAAAATGAAACTTTTGACCATTATAATCACGCTCTCCGCAGGAGCAATACTCTCTGCTGCACCGCTGAATGTCAAAGATTTCGGGGCGGTCGGCGACGGTATTACCGACGATACCGCCGCCATTCAGAAAGCACTGCTTGCCGTGGAAAAGCACAGCAAGTCCTTCCGTGAAATTTATGCAAACGATTACGGCAGGATCGACGGCTGGGGTGTTTGGGACGGGCCGAATAAAGAGATATTTTTCCCCGCCGGTAATTACAAGATCTCCCGTACACTTGTCGGCGGTCATGCCGTTACTCTTTCCGGCGAAGATGGCTCTGTTATCTTTACCGAAGATCCTGATCTGCTGATACTGTTCCTGAGCCCTGCGTACCGTATCAGCTTGCGTAATCTAACTTTTCGCGGCGGGAAAACCCATGTTTTCTTCTCGACACGCAATATGGATGTAATGAGCTTTGTGGCTGAAAACTGTACCTTTGAGAACAGTTCTTATTTCGCTGTGGATGCTGCCAATTACAGCCGTCATGCCGGCGTAAATTTTGATGGTCCTGTGGAAATTATTGCTCCGTGGAAGGTTCTCTGGGAAAATGATGTGCCGACACTTGTCGAAGAAACCTGGGAAGGCGGCGCACCCAACTCAACAAAGTTTATCCTTGAACATTGTGATTTTATCAATTGCGCAGGCGCAAGCGGAGTGGCTGCTGACGGCGGGTTTATTTCCAACTGCAGTTTTGTGTCCGAACTTCCTCAGGAGCTGCCTGTATTCATCAGCGGCTGGACATGTTCAGTATGGAACTGCCACATAACTGCCAATATCCCCGCAGATTATCAGAATGGCATAATAAAGAATCCGGGATATCTCCGCAATGTTACTTTCCGTTCATCCAGCGAATACGGCGCCCCGCTCATGCACTGGAATGAAGCTCCGGGAGGACATTATGCACATCCGCACTCTGTCACTGTCGAAAACTGTGTTTCTGCATCTGCCAACAGCAATCATGACGATGCTATCCTCTGGTGTACCTACACCATCGAACAGCTGAAAATGGTAAACAACCATGAAGCCAACGGCAATTACTGCAAAGCCGTGACTTTTGACAATGTCCCCGTTGACGATGCCGGTCTTATTGCTGAATATCCCCAGAGAGCCAGCCCTTCTGCTGCCCGTCCGCGACTGGAAAATAGTCATTCTTACCTCTTTGTAAATAACGGCAGTGAAGTCGATACCGCTCTGCCGGCTGTATATGATCAATTCCTCTCCCGGGACACAACCTCTGAATATGCGGCAACATTCCCCGTTCCGGAAGCGGTTCTTGACCCCATCGACACAAGCAAGTGCAATATCCTCGATGCCGCCGATTTCGGCATCGGCTATGAGGATTCTCCGGATGATATTGCAAATCTGCAGAAACTTTTTGACGAAGCGGCAAAAACTGAAAATCCCCTTGTACGTCTGCCCGGCAGGAAATTCATTATCCCTGCGCCTCTCACTATTCCCGAAAAGTGCGTTATCAGAGCAGACGGCAGAACAGTCTTCCATGCCGCAAAGGATACCAACGGTATCTTCAAGGTCTCCGGCGATGCTATCAAACTGGAAATTATCGGGCTCCTCTTCAACGGCGGTACAAATTCCATTGAGATCACCGGAGCAGGTACTGTCCGC
>JAZSGI010000243.1:0-7780 GCA_045532655.1 Victivallaceae bacterium | reverse complement strand
CACTATTCGATTTTCAAACCAACTCGTTGCCGTTTCACTCAGTTTGTTCGTCGTGGAGCGGACAACAGAAACTTAATTTATCATCGTTTTGTATTTTGTCAAATGACTTCACGCACTTTTTTTAACTTTTTTTGCCTTTTTGCCATTTTCTCGTCGTTTTCAGGACCTTTTCAGGGATTTTTAACGTTATTTGCCAATGAATTCCCAAAGACGGATACCCCACAATGCAAGTATGATCACAGGCAGTGCATACTTCATATAAGGCACAAGAACCGGTGTAAGTTTCCAACCTTTTCCGGTGTTGACCTCCAGATAAAAGTTTTTCATCCCCCATCCGAATCTCCAGCTGCAGAAAAGCACTAAAGTAAATGCGCCCAACGGCAGAAGATTATCACTCACAAGAAAGTCTTCAAACCCTTGAATATCCTTACCCAAAAAAGTTATTTTTTTCCAAAGATTGAATCCGAGAATACAGGGCATACACAAAAACAGTAAAGCACCTCCGAAAATCATACACGATTTTTTGCGGCTCCAATTAAATTCATCAATACCATAAGCAACGACATTTTCAAAAACAGCAACCAGAGTGGACAGAGCAGCAATCGCAAGGAATATAAAGAACAGCGTTCCCCAGAATCTGCCGCCGGCCATATTCATAAAAACATTTGGCAATGTAACAAAAATAAGCCCCGGTCCGGCGTCAGGAGCAATATTATAAGCTCCGCAAGCAGGAAATATAATCAATCCGGCACAAATGGAAACTATCGAATCAAGAATAATGATCACCACACCTTCCATTGGCAGAGAACGGGTTTTATCAATATAGCTGCCACATACGGCAATACTGCCGATCCCCAGACTGAGAGTAAAAAATGCCTGAGACATGGCAGCAGAAACCGTTTCCCACACTCCGTTATGTGCAAAAGAATCTAAACTCGGCCGTAAGAAAAACTCAACACCTTTCATGGCGTTTTCCAGAGTAAGAGCTTTCACCACCAGCACGGCAAGGAGCAGAAAAAGACCACCCATCATATATTTAACAGATTTTTCAACACTTTTTCTTACCCCGCCGGCACATACGCAGAATGTAATCAGCAAAGCAATTACCATACACACAGTCTGCATTTCCCAGCCACTGGTAAAATCATTGAAAAGTTTACCGGAATCACCACCGGCTTTTTCAGAAAAACCTTCAGCAGCAAAAAAGGAGTAGGCAAGCAGCCATCCGGTAACCGGTACATAAAACATAAGCAATAAAAAGTTTCCGGAAAAAAGCACCGTCGCCCAACTGTACCATGGACATTCCCCCCGCCCAGAGTGTAAATTTCTGAATGCACCGGGATAGGTGCTGCGCCCTGCCCTTCCAAGGGCCAACTCCATAAGCATGACCGGCCAGCCAAGTACAATGAGAAAGAACAGATACAGCAAAACAAACAAGCCGCCGCCATATTGACCTGTTATATATGGGAAACGCCAGATATTCCCCAGCCCGATGGCACATCCCGCAGTCATAAGAAGAA
The DNA here is from genome assembly GCA_045532655.1 of Victivallaceae bacterium. Classification (GTDB taxonomy): domain Bacteria; phylum Verrucomicrobiota; class Lentisphaeria; order Victivallales; family Victivallaceae; genus JAVBQJ01. The sequence continues at coordinate 6,260 of JAZSGI010000243.1, read as the reverse complement.
AACCGATCCTGGAAGCAAACAATTCACGTTTCTGCGACATAAAAAAACTCCTTGTATTTATTCTCCCTGCAGACTCATTGTCTTCACATGGTATATTCAGCAAAAATCCAAAACACTCTTTCGGCCTTCCGGCATCATTCCCCCCCGGAAGACTGCATTATAACAATATAGCATTTTTATTCTTTTTTTCAATATTTGCTGCCTTCAATCTTGTTTGAATTTTCCATATTTATAATGTATATTATGTAATAATCAAACTAATTACCACAAAAATGCATTTTAAAAAAGGTTTCCAGCATTATGGAATTATATATAGGTTTATGTATCCTTGCAATATTGATGATATTCTGTCTGCTTTCCAGCAAAATATCCAGCATTGTAAATATGCCCAGTCTGTTGTTGTTTCTGGCAGTAGGTATGCTTGCAGGTAGTGAAGGTATCGGCGGAATAGAATTCAGCAATGCAACTATTGCCAATTATATCGGCTCGGCAGCAATGGCATTCATACTGTTTTCCGGCGGCTTCGATACCGACTGGAAATTTGTCAAACCCATATTTCTGACAGGCGGGATTTTATCCAGTTTAGGTGTTCTTATGACCGCATTTTTCTGCGGCGGTGGCATATGGTTGCTGCTGCATTTATTTGCTCCCGGTAAAAATATTCCGTTATCCTGGTGTTTGTTGCTGGGAAGCATAATTTCCTCAACAGATGCGGCAGCAGTATTTTCCATATTACGTTCTAAAAGTGTGAGTTTGAAAGGGAATTTGCAACCGTTGCTGGAATTTGAATCCGGCAGCAACGACCCGATGGCCGCATTTCTGACGGTATTTATGGTAGATATCGTTATGCAGGAAGCAGAAACAGGGGTATCTGCTTCTTTTACCGAATACCTTGCAATCATCCCATGGTTCGTAGTAAAAATGTCTGTCGGCGTAGTACTCGGGTATATTTTCGGACGTCTGGCAGTCTGGCTGTATAATAAGATCAACTTTGATTTCAATGGTCTTTATTATGTATTGGGGATTGCAATGGTTCTTTTTACCTATTCAGCAACAGAGTTATTGAACGGCAACGGTTTTATGGCTGTTTATGCAGCAGGGATCACCATGGGAAACCGGCGTTTTGTATTCCATAATGGCGTCGGCAGATTTTACGATGGTATTTCCTGGATGATGCAGGTTATTCTGTTTACAATGCTTGGTATCCTGGCCTTTCCAACCCAGGTCTGGGAAGCGAAATGGTTCGGCCTTGGAGCAGCGGTTATACTGATGTTACTGGCGCGCCCCCTTGCTGTTTTTCTGGGAATGATCGGCAGTAAATTCAGTCTCCGGGAACGTCTTCTGGTATCATGGGTGGGTTTGCGCGGCGGTGCGCCGATTATGCTGGCAACGATTCCCTTGATGACAGAGGTTCCGCAAGCCGGGTTTATGTTTCACATAGTTTTCTTTGTAGTTCTCATTTCCGTGCTGTTTCAGGGTATGACAATAATGCCTTGTGCAAAACTTTTGAAACTGGATGCACCATTGCGGAAAGCTCCCCGCCTCCCCTTATCTATTGAGGAAACTGGAGACAGGCATACTGTTTCCAGAGAGTTTCAAGTCCCTGCTGAAATCGACAAACAGGTACTGGCCGATCTTAAACTTCCCGGCAATGCGTTGATCCTTCTGATACGCCGTGATGACGGTATAATCGTGCCCAAAGGCAGTACATGTCTTTTTGAAGGCGATATTCTTACTGTTCTCGGCAACTCGGAAAGCATTGACGCCTGCCGTAATATTTTTGTTGAGTGTTGACAAATTGGCAAATATCGGAATAATCGGAGCCGGAGCAATGGGTATTCTGTATGGAGCCCGGCTTTGCTGTGATCCCAATAATGTGGTCACATACATAGACCACTCCCCGGAACGGGCAAACTTTTTACGCAGCAACGGCATCGCAATACATGAGAATGGCATTATCAACCGTTTCAGAGTAAATGCAGTTTTGACAGGCGATACAGCTGCAGGTAATTACGACTGGATATTTATATTGGTAAAGGCCCATCAGACACAGCAGGCACTGCATGATGCCGGTAAACATCTGCCCCCGGACGCAACAATAGTTTCCTTGCAAAACGGTCTTGGCAACTGCGAAACTATTGCTGCGTTTGTTCCGGCAGAAAATATCATTGCAGGAATTTCAAATCACAACAGTACAAAATTACATGAAGGTGAAATCATACATCCGACACCGGAAGCCGAAACGATCATCGGACCTTTTTCCGGTACAGATACAACAAAGGCCCAAGATACAGCCGCACTTTTCACTGCCTCCGAGAGCAGAATCAGGGTTGTACACGACATATATCCGCATATTTGGCGTAAACTTTTGGTAAATATGGCAATAAATCCATTGACAATGATCAGCGGCAAAAAAAATGGTTTTGTTGCTTCTGATCCTGCACTCTGGCAACAGGTAAAGATTTTGCTTGAGGAGGGAATTGCCGCCGCCCGGTGCCGCGGCGTACGCCTTGATTACAACGAAATGCTGCAACATATACATAATATATGCATTTTGACCGCAGATGGCACATCTTCAATGCTTCAGGATAGAATTTTCTGCAGAAAAACAGAAATTGACCATATCAACGGCGCAATTGCAGCCATTGCAGCGGAAAACAATGCTGCCGCACCATTTAACCGCAGGCTGACCTCACAGGTTCATAAACTGGAAGAAAGTTTCAGCTGAAATCAAATTTACACTCACAATCAGGGATATCCGTATTTTTTAATACCGCTGTCAATTCCCGCCCCGGCTCAATACCGATCCCCCAGCGTGTCCGCACTTCCAAACCAAGCTGCGGCAGCAGGAAAACACTCTTTTCCCTTATTTCTCCAAGTTTGACTGCTTTGCCTGACCATGCTCCCAGACGCTTTAAATAAACAGTCATCCAATGTGATTCTGAATCCCGCTCAGCATTACGGCGCACCTTTGCCCCCTCCTCCGAATAACACAGACGTCTTTCGATTTCTTCCCCGTCCAATACGGCATTTCCATCGAGAAAAGCCAGCAGCTGACGGTGGGCAAGCAGATCGCAATACCTGCGCAATGGACTTGTCACTCTGACATAATTTTCAATCCCCAGTCCGGCATGCCGCCCCGGCAAAATAGAAACACTTGTCGGCTGGAAATACTGTCTTCGCTCAAAAGACTCAACCCATGAACCGCCAAATTCTCCCCATTCCGGGGCATCTTCTGCAAAACTTTGTACGGCAAAAGGCATTGGCAAATCATGTTCTTCCGCCCAACAGCCGACAGCATTACCTGCCGCAACCATAGCATTTCTTACAACCCGGTGTCCGAAATCATCATGAACTTCCTGCAACTCAATAGAGTTGGCAGAAGTGTCAACGTGAATATCAACTTCCGGCAAGGTAAGCTCTATTCCGCCATTTGCTTTCCGGTACCGTTCATACCGTTCTAAGTTTTCAAGCGTTTTTTCCCAGCAAGGATCAGCCGCAAGGGTTTCAGCTTCGGCATAAGTCATTCTTGTTACAGCAATTTCAGTACGCAAAAACGTTTTGAGAAATACACTGCCGTCAGCATTGAATCCGATATGAAAACTTAAAGCCCTGTTTTTCTCCCGCAACCCCAAGCCGCAAAAATCGATTGTGTTTCCGGGAAGCATCGGGACATTTCCTTCCGGCAGATACAAAGTAACCCCTCTGAGCATGGCTTCCCTGTCCACCTCACTGCAGTCAGGAATAAGATCGGCAGGATCAGCAACATGCACCCAAAAAGTTCCGTCAGCTTCCGGAGAAATCGCATCATCCGGATCTTTACTTCCGGCGGCATCTATGGCAACAGCTGTTTCCGGAAAACCTCCGGCTTCTCCGGCAAAAATACCATCTGTCTCCAGCAACTCCTCCGCTTCAAAGGGATATCCGGTTTTATATCTTGCCGGATGCGGATTGAAAGTATCGTCAACCGCCCCGCAACGCAAAAGCAGACGGTGCGCCTGCCGGGGAGAGGATTCAATATTTAATGCCTCAAGCAGAGCACTTTTTTCCCTTTCCGCCCTGGCTACAGCAACAATTTCCCGCATAGGCAGCTCATCTTCGGGCAAAATACACCCTTCGCCTATACGCTTGACAAGTGCATTGAATGATTCTTTTTTTGCTTCTTTTGCCTGCTTTTTTGCCAAAACAGCAGCAATTTCTTCCGGTGTTCTTGCCTTCACCCCGGTAAGGACACTTCCCTCCCAATAAAATTTTTCCTGCAATACCAGGAACCCGCTCCATGCGGCCTCCGGCGACCATTCCCCCCAAGCCAGCTCAACCCATTCGACAAAGTCAACCGTTTCCCCGGCAACAAGGTCAATGGTTTCCTGCCAGTCCGGGGTTGGCAACACTACGATTTCACCGCCTTTATACGGGCCGGGATGAATGACTTCGATATCTTTGGGACGTACGGTTTTGGTCCCCCCCTTCATATCAGTAACAGTTATCTTGTCACCGCTGCATGCCGAAACAGTTACAGGTGTTCCATGCCATACAGCCAAAGAAGCAGTTTTGATTTCCATAAATACGTGTTAAATAAAAAAATTAAAACCCCCGCCTCAAGACGGGGATTTCAAAGAATGTCTTTTTAATCGACCCGGATATCAGGCCAACCCGAAGACTTTTGGCAGATCGATGCGGCTCTTGGCATCAAGAGTAACCAAAGTCCTGGTACGTCCGATTCCCGGGATATCATGAGTCATACGGGTTGCTACGATTTCTGAAAGTTCAGCGTTGGATTTAACACGGATCATAACCACAAGGTCATATTCCCCTGCGACGGTGTAAACTTCTGAAACTCCTTGAATACCCATCAGACTATCGATTGCTTCGGTGATCTTCTGACGTTCAACATTGACCAGCACAATACCTGTAACCATGTGACTAAGTCCTTTCCGTGTTAGCTTCCGGCGTCCGGGTCACCGCTCACCACGAGCGAAGCCCCCGCCATTGGTTACATTAGCAACACTTTTGAGAAATGCAAGTCCTATTTTAAACTTTTTTCATAAAAAATCACAAAAAAAATGCAAAATAGCCTTATTTTTGTATTTCAAAGTACAAAAAATCAATAAAACCCCGGCTGCAACGCAACAGTAAATTCCGTCAGCGTGGCACAACTAATAATTATGATTTTTAATTTGTATGATTTGCTTTTTTGCAAACAAGGTGTATATTAGGTTATAATAACAAGGGGCTGTAGCTCATTTGGCTAGAGCACGACGTTCGCATCGTTGAGGTAGTGGGTTCGACTCCCATCAGCTCCACCATTTGAAAAAAGTACGGAATCAAGTCTCAAAGATTTGGTTCCGTTTTTATTTGCATTGAAAATGTTGCGCTATAATGAATTGCAACATCTCCAACGAACCGATGATAAATATTCTCCCTATTACTGCTTTTGACAGAAATCAATAAAACAGAGAGACATTTTTCTCTATTTTTCTATTTTGGGTAAAGGACGAAGTCCTAAGGTCTGATTAATTTGATTCTGGATCTGAATTTCAAAATTCACTCATCTGCTATGCAAATCATCAAACTCCCAACAATACTGCGAATTCCCTGGCAAAAGTTTGCAGATTGTTATATCGGCAGAAAATATTTCAGTTCCTGTTTTAACGGGTTATTGCAGTTATATCGCCCCTGCACTTTGATTTTTGTCATAAATCAAATTGCAATTTTTGAACATTATGACAAATATTTGAACATCAGCTTAAAGTTAAATAGCAAATATTCAGAGTTTTTCCTGTTGATTGTTCAGAATTCTTATTTTATGGCATATTTGGCACGCTTTTTGCTTCTATGTTTACATCGCCCCGAAACTAAAAATAAAAAAACGAGGAAAATAACATGATTGACTTGAAAATGGGAAAGCTTTGCCGTCAAAAAAAATGGGATAAAATTTATGATTACATCTCAAATGAGGTTTGTGCTTTAACGCAAGAAGAACAAGAGGAACTTTTTTGGGCGTGGAGTGGCTGCAGTATTCCGCAAAGAATTCTGTGCGATGCACCTGATATTACCACTTTTTTGCCATTTTTTCCAATAAACAAACAATATCATCATGGGCGTACGGCTCTTTATTTTGCCGTTGTTTTTAATAATTATGCTGCAGCCAGACGTCTTTTAGAAAATGGAGCAGACCCCAATATTGCTGATGTAAGGGGACAAACACCGGCATTTTTTGCTAAAGATTCCAGGATGATTGATTTATTGGAAAAATTCGG
>JAZSGI010000150.1:0-11692 GCA_045532655.1 Victivallaceae bacterium | reverse complement strand
CACTATTCGATTTTCAAACCAACTCGTTGCCGTTTCACTCAGTTTGTTCGTCGTGGAGCGGACAACAGAAACTTAATTTATCATCGTTTTGTATTTTGTCAAATGACTTCACGCACTTTTTTTAACTTTTTTTGCCTTTTTTTCACGCTTTTTGACCTTTTTTACCCTTTTTTCACGTTTTGAGCATGATTTCAGAGGGGGAAAACGATTTTACCGGGGAATCGGCAAAATTTCAGAAAAACCATACCGGGACACCAACTTTATCAAATTTCTTGACAATGGATACACGTGACACTATATTAATATTACTGGCTGCTTCTACGGAGGGAATATGGATAAGACTGTACTTATAAAAGAACCGGTAATATTTGCAGATACACAATGTGACATTGCAGAAAATCCCCTTTGGGATGATAAAAAACACATTCTTTATTGGCGCGGCAGTAAAGGCGATCTTTATCGAAAAAGGACAAATGACCCCTTTGCGGAAACGGAATCCGTACTTTTACCGGAAGTAATCGGCGGTTTTGTTTTAGGCGAACATGATGATGAGTTGATTTTGCTCGGAGCAAAAGGTAAAATAATCGGCTACCGCTGGGGGAAAGATATTCGTGATATTGCCACAGTTCCCGGTTCAGGAGCAGGCACGCTTATAAATGATGTCATTGCCGCGCCTGACGGCTCAATATATTTCGGGATCTTGACAGATTATTTTTTTGACCCAGCCAAACAGAACGGTATCCCAGGCACAATGTGGCAACTGACTCCGTCAGGGGATTTATTGCTGCGGGAAGCTGACGCCGGCAACATTCCCAATGGCATGGCATTCTCGCCAGACCGCAAAAAATACTATTTTGCAATAACAGATCATAATTGCATTTATGAATATGATTACCCGTCACTGGGCGGGAAACGGAAATTTCTCTCCCTGGATTATTGCCCGGACGGGATCACTGTCGACCGGGACGGCAGAATATGGGTGGCGGACTGTTCTCAACATATTTACTGCTACGGTCCGGATGGTACGTTGCTGCGTTGTTATTATTTCCCGGGCATTTGGGGGATCACAAGCGTGGCAATAGGAGAAAAACTTTACTTTACCACAATGAACCATACCCATGCTGCGGGATTTCCAATGGGGAAGGTTTACGAATTGGCCATAGACAGTACATTTCTGCCTGAATTCCGGGTAAATTTTTAATTACGCGGGAAAGCCATACGTTTCCTGTACTCTCGCGGAGATAATCCTGTCATTTTTTTCATAAATCTGGAAAAATAAAATTCACTGGAAAAATTGAATCTTGCGGCAACTTCCCGGATCGTAAGATTTGCATCCAGCAATTCTTTTGCCGCCGCAGCAGCACGAAGTCTGTGAAAAAACAATTTTGGAGGCACCCCGAATTGCGTGGAAAACCTTTTGACAAAAGTTTCTCTGCCCATTTTCATTTTCTTTGCCATCTCTGCCACGGAGCGATCCCGGTACAGATTACGGTTGAGTTCATCGAGAAGCGGCTGAAATCCGGCAAGTTTCTCTGATTGGCGCAAAATATTCCCGGATTCCTGTATTGCAATCGGCTGCACAAAATCCCAGACCAGCTTTTGCAGCATGAATATATCTGTTATTACAGTATCAGTTGCCAGCAGAGACATGAAATCATCTTTTGCTTCTGCCGCCTCCCCCATATAAAGCCCGGAACACCCTGACATACATTCAATTCCGGTAATAAATTCCAAATTGAAATGCAAACTGATAAGATATAACCCGTCGTATTGTTCATGTACAGTATGACTCCCGGCAGGAATAAAAAGCCAATGTCCGGGAAGCATCCTGAATGTACTCCTGCCGTCAGAAATACTGCTGACAGGTTCACTCCCTTGAAAAATGTAGATCAAGCGGTTGAATGGCAAGGCACAGGTCCATTTGCCGGTAAAAGTACCGCAGGCGATATTGCAGATATTCAGCTTGAAAAATGCCGCGGCATGCACCAGAGACATATTGCAGTAAGAACTCATTGTCGCTCCCCCCGTTTTTATTAAAATATATCTTTTTTGCAGAAAATCAAGTATTTTTTACAGAATAGTATATGTTTTTGCATTTTTCCTCCATTTTGCGGAGTATATTGATGCTGTATATTATTCCGGACTCAAAAAGAATAAATACAGGAGAGTTGCTCATGAATGGATCCTTACCGCTTGAAGTATATGAAAGCCTTGACAGTATTTTTGACCGGGCAGAATTTGTTGACGGCATGCCGGTACCTCAAATAAATGAAGCCGTCAGGGAAATATTCAATTCAGATCAGGCATCAGGTGTACCGTTTGCTGTAACCAGAGCAAAAATGCTTGCTTTTACATTACAGAATATCAGAATTGCGATAAACGCTTCCGGCAAGTTTGCCGGAGTTGTTGAGCGTGATTACCTGTCAAACCGCTATGAAACAAGTGCAATAAGATTCATCCAATGGGAACGTTACGATAAAATCGCCCGGGAAGAGTTTCCAGATATTTATAACAGGAATAAAACAGAATCAGAAAAAGGAACTTCTGTTGCCGCGTTGGACTTGAGCCATACCTGTCCGGACTGGGAAAGGATATTGACACTGGGAGTAACGGGATTATTACAATTGGCAGAGGATAAGTATAATAAAAATCCATCTGTATTCAATGAGTCGGTACTTATTGCTTACAGAGCCTTCAGAGATTTTATTGTACGGTTTGCCGGAATTGCCGGAAAACATGGACGAAGTGATCTTGCCGGAATACTTTCCGGCCTTGCCCGACATGCTCCGCAAACTCTGCATGAAGCATTGCAACTGTCGATCCTTTATTTTCATGTTCAGGAAATCGAAGGTGAATGGGTACGCTCATTCGGGCTCTTTGACCGTCAATTTCTGCCATTTTTTGAGAAAGACATGTTATGCGGCCGCCTGACAGAAGAAAGTGCAGAAGATCTGCTTATACATTATTTCTCATTTTTTCATGCAGAATCAAAAGGCAAAGATGCCGGAACTGCTATTTGTTTCGGGGGGCTTTTACCTGGAAATGACACAGAAGACGGCTGCAATAAACTGACTTATCTTGCCTGGCAGGCATTCCGCAAACTTGGTAACCCCACACCTAAATTTTCTCTGCGGGTAAATCCGTACACCCCTGATGAAATACTTGATTTTGCTGCACAATGTATCCAGGAGGGGCAAAACTCCATGGTATTTGCCAACGAACCGCTTATCCGCAAGGCTTTTCTGCAACAGGGCAAAGACCGGCATGATCTGGCAAACTTCGTCCCCATAGGATGTTATGAACCGGCAATTATGGGCAAAGAACTTTCCTGCACCATGACTTGTGATTATAATCTGGCAAAGCCGGCAGAATTGATCTTCGATGATAAAACATTCACTCCTGCATCTTTTGAAGAGGTTGAAAAATACTATTTTGAATTACTCTGTTCAACTTTGACCGATGTAATGTCAAGGGCAGTTGAATATGAAAAAATGTGGAACAAAGTAAATCCGTCGCCCATTCTTTCCGGTACGATGAAAGAATGCATGGAGCGTGACCTTGACGTTTCTGAATATGGTACAAAATATGCAACCAGCGGAGTAATGTGTGCGGGGCTTGCCACTGCAGTTGATTCTCTCATGGCAATAAAAACAATGGTATTTGATCGTAAAATGCTTTCTTTTGACGAATTACGGCAAATATTGGCAAATGACTGGCAGGGACATGAAGAATTACAGTTGTTTGCCGGAAAACGTCCGCCCAAATGGGGATGTGGCAATCCGGAGGCAGACCGGATCGGTAAAAAAATATGCGACACAGCTGCCGATTTGATAAATAACACATCCAACGCCAAAGGCGGTCGTTATCAGATGGGTCTGTGGAGTATATATTTCTGCCTGATTTTCGGGCAAAGCATGAAAGCAACGGCAGATGGACGGCATGCGGGCACAACTGTTTCCAAAAATTCAGGCTGCACTGCCGGGTGTGATTCGGAAGGAATAGCCGGATTGTTTGAATCGCTTGCCAAGGTAGATCACTCCCGGTTTCCTGACGGTGCCGTTCTTGATGTCATGTTATCGCCCGCAGCAACAACCGGCGCAGAAGGACGCAATTATATTACGAATCTGGTAAAAACTTTTTTCGCAAACGGTGGAATGTTTATCCATTTCAACATACTTTCGCTCAAACAACTGCAGGAAGCACAAATCCATCCGGAAAAATACAGAAATTTACAAGTTCGGCTTTGCGGTTGGAATGTCCGTTTTATTGATCTGAGTAAAGAACATCAGGATTGGCTGATCCATGAAGCTGAAGGGAAATAACAAATGGGATATCCTGTCATTGCAGCAATCCGCCGTTTGACACTTCATGACGGTCCCGGCACCAGAACAACTGTTTTTGTAAAAGGCTGCCCCCTGCGATGTATCTGGTGCCACAATCCGGAAACTTTTTCCCCCGGTCCGCAATTGCTTTTTCACAGTAATCTTTGCAATAATTGCCGGAAATGTGAAAAGGCTTGCAGTAAAGCAGTACATCACTTTACCGGTTCCGGTCATTTTCTGGAGCGGAACAACTGTTCCCTGTGCGGAGCATGTGTCGAAACGTGTCTGCGGAATGCACTGGATATCTGCGGCAGGGAATATGCGCCAGAAGAATTGCTGGAGATTTTATTAAAAGATAAAAAATTCTATGATTCCGGTGGCGGAGTCACTGTTTCCGGTGGGGAACCGTTGCTTTATCCTGACTTTATACGTGAATTATTTATGCTGCTCCGCAAACATCAAATCCACACGGCATTGGATACCTGCGGTCATGTACCATTCGGAGCCTTTGAGAAAGTATTGCCCTTTACAGACATGATACTTTTTGATTTGAAAGGGATGGATGATTCAAAGCACCAGACCAACACCGGACGTTCCAACCGGCTTATCCTCGAAAATCTGAAAAAAACCGGTTCAGGAAATATTCCGGTGGAAATAAGAATGCCCATCGTTCCGGGCTGTAATGACAGTGAGTGTGAATTCCACGCTGCGGGTAAATTTTTACATCCGCTGCAAGCAATAAAAGCAATACGTTTACTGCCATACCATTCAATGGCAAGAGAAAAATATGCCGCTGCCGGTCAGAAAGACACTATGCCGCAAAGTGATCCCCCGGATCCTGCAAAGCTGAAAGCTGTCGCAGATATTTTGCAGCAATATGTTTCTGCAGCTGTATTATTCTGACTTTGGACAAAAAAGAGCCGCCGTGTACCTTTTGAGATTACGCAGCGACCCATATATTTTTTCAACGCAAGCGGATTTTACTCCGCTTACATTATATTACAGAGATGCCGGTCAGAGACCGCAAATCTGTTTGATGCTGTCAAGATCTGCAGCAGACATGGATCTGCCCGGTGCGGGATCTTTGATGCGGTCAGAGAGAGCCAAAGTGATATCAACGGCTTCAGCGCAGTCACGGATGAACTGCTTGCGGCATTCGATAAATTCTGCGGGATCGGACTCGGCACGGAGCATGTGGCAGTCAAATTCCACAACACCCTTCCAGCCGATCTTCTTCAGTGCCCAGAACATGAACACAGTTTCCTTGAGGCCTTCGGGTCCGATCAGCGGCGGATTGTCGTTGTCGAACTGGCCCTTGGCCTGGCAGCCGAAATGAAGCATGGTGAGCTTGCCCATGCTGTGAAGGTAGCTGACAGTCATAACAGCATTGAGCAAAGCCATGCTTTCATGCTGCAGCAGTTCAGGATTGACCCCCCAGAAAGAGGGTTCGGTAAGTTTGGTCATGATAAATCCGACAGCGTGACCGCTGGTGGGGATGAACATCTGGCCGCGGGGTTCGTTGGGCTTGGGTTCGATGGTACCGGCGACATAGTTGGTGAAGTTGTTTTCCTTCATATAGTCACGGGCGTGATTAAGACCATCTGCGATCCAGTCGTAGACTTTGTCCCACTGGGTGACGACGGGAACTTCAAAACCGTCACGGGCGACCCAGTAAACAAAAAGTTTTGCATTGAGGCGGTTACCGATACGGATGGCACGCTCGACCTTCAATCTGGCAAGTTCACGGACAGCGGGATCAGGGTTGGCAAGACCGCCGTTGCGGAAAGCGGGATCGCCATGAAGACCGCAGGTCATGGCATTGAATTCAATACCGGCGGCATCCAGGATCTCTTTGATCTTGCTGATAGTTTTGTAACACTCACTGTTGGGATCCATATCATCGCAGGGATTTGCGGCATCCCACGGAACCATATCGTCATCGTGTGCGCTGGTCATTTCCAGGAGACCTTCTTTGGCACCCCATGCGAGGATTTCAGCAACTTTGATGCTGTCGATTTTGGGCAGAACTGCGGGACCGAAGGGGTCACCGCAAGGATTACCGACGCACCAGAAGGGCATCGAACGTTTGGTTACAACACCTTGATTAAATTCCATTTTTCACTCCTTTGGTTAGAACCTGAAAGAAATTTACACTTTTTTTGCATATTTTCCTTGAAAAAATCAACAAAAAAGGGTATTTTATCAACATTATGATAAAAAACGCTCCATTAACAGCCCAGGGCAGTGAATTTTTCACCCTGCCGGAATGTCCGATCGCCGTTGTACGCGTAAACAGTGTACTGCAGGCGCAGCACCGTCGCGACTATTCCCTGGTTCCTCACCGCCACGATTTTTCAGAACTGGTAATCATCACCAGAGGCTCCGGCGTGCAGGTGATCGACGGTCTTGAGTTCCCTGTAGTTTCCGGCGATGCTTTCATCCTTCGGGGCAACAGTATCCATGGTTTTCTCCGGGAACAGGATATCAGCATGATAAATGTGATGTTCAATCCGGCAAAACTGCCGATACCGATGGCTTTTTTACGCAAAATGCCGGGTTTTCAGGTAATATTTCACTTGGAACCGAATCTGCGGAAAAAACGCAACGCCAAGGATCACCTGCACATGCCCCCGTCAGCCCTGGCAGAAGCCGAACGTCTCATTACACGGCTGGAAACTGAACTGCACAAAAAAAACTGCGGCTGCGAGGCAATGGCTACAGCATTACTGGTGGAACTGCTCTGCTTTGTTTCCCGTTATTATCAGAATATCAGTGAACGCAATCCTGCTGCCATATTGCGTCTCGGCGAGGTCATAAGCCGTCTGGAACGGGAATATTATGCTCCCTGGACATTGCCGAAGATCGCCAAACTTGCCTCAATGAGTCCCAATCATCTGTTGCGTATTTTCCGTGCGGCAACAGGTTTCACCCCGCTGGAATATCTGGTGCGCCTGCGTTTGCGTCATGCCGCAGGAGAGCTGACCGAGACCCGGAAGAGTATTACCGAGATAGCAGCAGATACGGGCTTCAGCGACAGCAACTATTTTTCCAAGCGTTTCCGGAATTTCTACGGCACATCCCCGCGGGAATACCGCCGTGATCCCGGTTCAGCCAAAAAAACAGTACCGGCACAGCAATAAAGTAAAATTAAACCTGTTCCTGAACGTGCAGTATCATTTTTCCGGAGAGCTCTTGTTATCAAACATATTCATGCGCTTGCCGATAATGCATGTACCGATATTATCCCCGGCGACATTGCATGCTGTTTCAAACATATCCAGCAGCGGATTGATACCCAATGCCAACGCAACAATGATGGAAGTCTGTTCCCCGGATAAATTGAACCCCGCTAAAACCAGAAAGAGCAAAAATACACTTCCGCCGGGAATCCCCCCTGCCCCTACGGAGGCAAAGACAACCCCCAGTACCATCAGCAGGATCTGGTTGAGCGACATATCAAAACCGAAAAGATTGGCAGCAAGTACAGCAAATACCGGCAGATGTATGCATACACCATCCATATTGACAGTTGCCCCCAAACTTAAAGTGAAACCGGAAAGTTCTTTTTTTATCCCGAATCTTTCACTGACTGTTTTCATGGATACCGGCAATGCGGCAGCACTGGAACGTGTAACAAAAGCTGTCAGTATGGGTTCACGCAATTTCCACAATACTCTGTATGGATTTTCCCGGCAGATCACCAGAATCGCCACGGGATAACAAATGAATATCATCACCAAAATACCGGTAATGACACATCCGGCCACCTGCAGATAAGATTCAAAAAGAGCAGCGCCGAATTTTGCAAAACAGAATGCCGTCAGAGCAAAAACACCCACGGGGAAATATTTCAATACCCAGTCCACAATTTTGAAGATGGTCTTCTGGCACGCCTCAAAAATATTGAGCATACCGCAAACCTGCTGTTTCAGCACCTGATCATTATTTTCCTCTGCCTTGTCAAGTACTGCACGTGCCGCCAATCCGAAAAGTATGGAGAAAACGATCACCGGCAAAAATTTACCTTGCGCCAAAGCTTCAAACGGGTTGGTGAAAAGCCCGTAAATAATATTCAGAAAGGCATTGCCGTTTTCTCCGCTGCCTGCCGCCATGGCTGCAGCTTGATGGCGCAGATTATCATCCAGCAGCTTTTCCGGGGGAACAGCAAGTGCCGGATTGAACATGATTGCCACAACAGTACCGAACACAGCTGCAAAAAGTGAGGTAAAAAAATACCATCCGCATACAGCGATTCCCATTTTTCCGAATGTTTTGAGCGGCAGGTTGGCAGCTCCACTTACCAGAGTACACGCAATGATCGGCATTACGATCATTTTCAGCATATTCACGAGTATATTGCCGAATGGGGCAAGAACAGCAGTTGCAGTACTCAAAAATTCACCGCCCAGCCTTTGTCCGAGCCAATAAAGCAAGAGCCCACCGGCACAGCCGCAGATAAATGCTCCAAGGTTGAGATAAATAAGAGGGACACGCAAATACCAGTTGAATAATTTCATTATAATCATCTCTCCGTAATAAATTTTTTTTGATATTGAGGTAATTTCAAAAGTCATTCAAAAAAATGGCAAAGATGCCATTCGCAAAGAGCTGCAAAGGGTAGTTTGAGGTTGCTACCTGTAAGGTAACAGCCGAAAACGCCCCCTTTGTCAGATCGAAGCGAGGGCGCTTTGACAAATTTGAGGAGTTTTAAAATTGCCTCATTCATATCCGGAAAAATCTTCCGGCATTTGCGGTTGTCAAAGCTGCAAATTCTGCAATATCTGTATTAAGAAAATTTGCGGTGAATTCTGCTACATGTGGCAAAAGTCCGGGATGATTTTCTTTGCCCCGGAAAGGTACAGGAGCAAGATAGGGTGAATCTGTTTCAATCAGCAGCCTGTCATGCGGTATCATCTTCACAACATCCCGTATATTGTCTGCTTTTTTAAACGTGACCATTCCGGTTACACCGATGTATGCACCGAGTTCCAGAAAACGCTCTGCCCACATAGCAGACCCGGCGAAACAGTGAACAACAAACCGTCCACCTGCCCCGGCGAAATCCCGCAATATTTCCCACGCCTCCATGTATGCATTCCAGGTATCTTCCTTATCCCTTATGTGTACAACTGCGGGCAAATTCCATGTCAGAGCCAACTGCAGAAATCCTTTAAAAACATTTTTCTGCAAATCCCGCGGCGTAAAATCATAAAAGTAATCCAGCCCCAGCTCCCCCACAGCTTTTAATTTACCGTGACCGGCAAAACGGGATGAAAAATCATTATAATCCCCATTGAATTCCTCTGCGCCATGGGGATGCACGCCACAGGCGAACCATGCTGAATCACAATTTTCGGCAAAACGTGCCGCCGCCAAACTCTCTTCCAGCCCGGCTCCAACTGCCATCATAAAAATTTTGTATTTTTCCGCCGGCAACTGCCTGAGATATTCTTCGGCAACAATCCCGACGGCAGGATGGAAATGGGTATCAAACAATTCAATCATACAATAAATACTTTCCTGTAACTCCAAAAGGATCAGGAATCCTTTTCAGTAATTTTCAATATTTCATGGTTACGCAGTTTGGCAATGATTTTAGACTCCAATTGCCGAACTCTTTCTCTGGTCACTCCCAGCAGTTGGCTGATCTCTTCAAGCGTTTGTTGATTTTGTTCAAAAAGTCCGAAGCGTAAAATAATTATCTGTTGTTCTCTCTCAGAAAGCACACTCAACATTTCCCTGACAGTATCCTGCAATGCATTTTTATTGACCGGGTTGCTTAAAGCAACAGAAGATTCATCTGCAATAATATCTTCCAGAACTTTATTTTCTGCATCCTTGACCGGAGCCTGCAGAGAAATGGCCTGTTTCGCCATTTTTCTGATAGCAGAGATTCGTGGTTCAGGCATCTCAAGCATCATTGCAATATCACGATTTTCCGGGGCAACACCGTGTTCGAGTATGTAGCGTTGTTCAGCATGTTTTATCGCCATGATCGTATTGATAATATACCGGGGCAGGCGTATGATCCCTCCTTGCCTGGAAATAGCCCGTGTCACGTATTGCCTGATCCACCATGTGGCAAATGTACTGAAACGGTTTCCCAGACGGAAATCGAATTTTTCCAACGCTTTCATGAGGCCGATATTGCCCTCCTGAATCAAGTCGCCTTTGGAAATATTCGGATGCGTATAAGCCTTGGCAACGCTTACAACAAGACGCAGATTTCCTTCAAGCATTTCTTCCCGCAATTCTTTGAGCTTTCTGCGCACTTCCTCAACTGCAGCAACAGTTTCCTGAAACTCCTCAAGGCTCATGAAAAACTTTTTTTCAAGAAAATTTCTTATTACCTGCTTATCTTCAAGATTAAAACTTTTGCAATCAACAAGCAGTTGATAACAAGTTTCCATCTGTTCACTGCCCAGTGGCAGTTCCATCAGAAGTTGAGCGGCATCCCGGCGGTATTCCGCAATATTTTCATCTTTACTTTCCCACGCGTTCTGCCACCGTTCGTAAAAATGAATAAGTTTACGCCGGTGTTTGCGGGAAACACTTATAAAATCTCCGTATTTAGAGAGAGTTGACGGCAGGAAAAGATCATTAAGATCAGCTTCATCCTCATATTCATCAAGCAGTCTTATATGCTCCTGCATGACCATCCCCACCCTGCCGAGAAGCGAGCGCATTTTTTCATCACACAGGATCATTTCCTCTGCGATTTCCTGCTGACGTTCAGCAGAAAGCACAGGCATTTCCCCAATATCTTTAAGATAAAACTGCAGGGAATCTATATCTGTATCCCTGGCGGCATAACTTTTCTGAGTCTGCCCAATACGTATTCCGGCGGTTTTTTCCCAGATTTCTGACGGGCTTACCGACCTTGTTTCATCACTGCTGTCAAGCATAAAAAACCTACATTATACAACTCTCTATCTCTTAATTTAGCCTCATTCTGCAATAATGCAAAGCGATTTTGCCCTAATTTTCCCTGAATATTCATTTTTTTGTGCTTATATTGCCCCAAAAACCACGAATTTCGGCTTTTTGTACTCAGCGTTGAATGCAAGAAAAGTTTTTTATACTCCTCCGGCAGCCCTTTTTTTTACAAAACTGAATATTATTTTATTTGCTTTATCAGCAAAACAGTAGTATATTATAAATCGACATTTTTTCGTACTGTATAGAAATAAAAGGTTTTGCTGAATTATGCGCGATTTGAGAAATATAGCAATTATAGCCCACGTTGACCATGGAAACACAACTCTGGTGGATGAAATACTGAAACAGTCCCAGATTTTTCGCAGCAATCAGGAGGTAAACAACCGTTTCCTCGATAACGATGATATTGAACGTGAGCGCGGTATCACCAT
>JAZSGI010000035.1:0-2547 GCA_045532655.1 Victivallaceae bacterium | reverse complement strand
GTCTTTGCCATCGATGTGAGAAGTCAGACCGCCACCATCGCCGGAGCGGTGAATAATCCGGGGATGTTTGTAATTTCCAACGGCATGCGTCTGGCAGATCTTTTTGCCAAAGCCGGCGGTTCTGCGGTGCGTGACTTCGATGACCAGATGCTCGATGCGGCCGACTATCAGAACAGTATCATTGTACGCAACGGGAAAATCCTGCCGGTCAATTTTTCTCTTGCTATTGAAAAGGGCGACCGCTGGCATAATGTGAAACTGAAAAAAGGTGATTATATCTATATCGCCGTCCGTTCCGAAGCAATGGTCAGTATCATCGGCAGTATCAACCGGCCGCATAAGAGATTGTGGGATCAGAATCTCGGTGTGCTTGAGCTGGTTTCGTCCGGACTCGGACTCAAAGAGCAGTACTGGCAGTACGGGATCATCATCCGCGGCGGTATGGATAATCCCCGTTTCTACCGGGTGGATATTGACGGCATCATGCAGGGACGCTGTGCCAATGTCCGGCTGCAGCCGGGCGATGTGGTTTATATTCCGCACGACAATGTTTCGGAATACAATGTGTTTGTCCGCAAACTGCTGCCGACGGCTCAGTTTCTGAGTACATTTACCTTCCCGGCACTGAATTTTGTGAATTAAGTGAGCAAATGAAGTACCTGATTTTTCTCATTGCCTTTATTGGAGTGCTGCCGCTGGGGTATATGCTTACGTTGAACCGTAAGTATATGCGCTGGGCATTTCTGGCAGTATTGCTTCCGGTGATGATGTTCAATCAGGTTTCCATCAACTTCTTTTCCCATGAGACCTACCGTGGCACCTCCCGGGGAATGGAAGTTTCTCTGGTCTATCTGATTGCGATTGCGATGCTGATCGGCATGCTGATCCTGTATCACCGGAAGCCGCTGCTGCCCGATACCGGAAGCAAGATATACTGGATCTATTTTCTGCTGTGTCTGCCGTCGCTCATCAATGCTGACAATGCGCTGTATTCATGGTTTGAATTGTGGAAAATGATCATGATGTATATAGTTTTCCTCTGTGCATATTATTATCTGTATAACACAAGGGATTTCAATACGGTGATGATCGGTTTCGGCATTGTGGCATCAGTGACCTTTCTTTCGGTGGTGTATCAGCATATCAAAGGCATCCATCAGGCCAATGGATTGTTTCCGCATCAGAACAGCATGGGTATGTTCATGAATCTTATTGCACCGGTATTTTTTGCTTACTACTTCAATCGCAACAAAGGCTGGAAGCGTTTTCTGTTTGCCGGCTTCTTTCTGATGGCATCAGCGGCATGTATGCGGACCTATTCCCGCGGGGCGATGGTCTGTCTGCCGTTCGGATGTCTGATAACGGCGTTGCTTTCGCTGCGTTACCAGTTCCATATGCGTAAAGTTCAGATTTTGCTGCCGATCTTTCTGATTTGCTTTTTCGGGGTGCTGCTGCTGCTGCCCAATATCATCAAGCGGTTTGAAAATGCACCCAAAGAGTCGCTGATGACCAGACAATATCTTGCTGCTTCCGCATGGAACATGATGAAGGATAAGCCCTTTGCCGGTGTCGGCTTGAATAACTGGGGCATCAAAATCAATCCGCCTTACCCCTATTGTGAATACCGATATGACAATAAACGTATTGCCAAAGATTTCAAAGAGGGCATCGTGGAGACCAGCTATCTGCTGGTCGGTGCAGAGTGCGGTTTTCTTGCATTGGGTGCATTTCTGGCGTGGCTGGGCTATTACTATATCGCCGCCTGCAAACTGGTGAAACAGCTGCGGCGTACCACACTTTTTTATATCCCGGCAGGGATCGTCGGCGGTTTGACCGCTGTTTATCTGCAATCCACTCTGGAATGGGTGATGAAACAGCAGGTGAATTTTATTCAGATGATGATTCTTTTTGCCGTATTGGGGATCCTTTATAAGTACAGCAGGCAGTTCGCTTCCGGAAAAATCGGGGTGTCGGCATGAAGATGTTTTGTTATAAAAGTTTTGCATTGATCCTGCTGCTGCTTTCCGGCTGCCGTCAGGAGAGCCGGGCTGCTGCCGTGGAGTATGAATTTCTCACGCCGCAAGTGGTGGTAATTAAAGCACGCGGGAGCGCGCCAGTCAACCATGCAACAGTGGGAATGAATATCGTGAATGAAGGTTTCTGGGTAAAAGAAAATGGTTTGAAGCGGGATAAAAACGGCAATATATTGCGCAGTGCCGATGTGACGGGGTATACTTATTTGGTCTTTGGCACACCTTTTAAACATGGGGAAAAACGCAACTTGTCGATGTCGATCGTTTTGCAATATGATTCCGCCGTACCCAGCAATATTTTTAAACTCAATCAGGTCGGCAACGGTGTAAATCAGAAACACAAATATGCCTATATGGGAGCATGGCTGGGGAACCTCGGAGCGTTGCCGTTGAAACACCTTGCCGGAAAAGAGTTTGAAATCAGACGCAGTTCCGATGGTAAAAGCGTATATAAAGGTATACTGAAACTGCGCCGTGATGATCCGCGTTATCAGGGCAATATACCATTTACCGG
>JAZSGI010000066.1:0-3070 GCA_045532655.1 Victivallaceae bacterium | reverse complement strand
GGTAGTTTGAGGTTGCTACCTGTAAGGTAACAGCCGAAAACGCTCCCTTTGTCAGATCGAAGCGAGGGCGCTTTGACAATTTTGAGGAGTTTTGAATTTGCCTCGAACGGTAAATAAAAAATAACGGCACTTTTCATTCCGCCATAAAGGCTGGAGGGGAAGTGCCGTTTTTTTCAGAAATTACTGCTGTGCTTTTCTTCTTCAGCCAGCGGTCTGTCGCACAGACGGCAATGGCGGCAGTCAAGACCTTCCGGCGGGATGTATATTTCTCCCTTGGCAAGTTTGCGGCGGAAGTTGAAATAATTCATACCGGCCAGCAATATCCCGACAATTATAAATGCCCCCGGCGCAGCTGTTGACAGCAGGAACTCCGTTTCCCATGCCGGGATCATCTTTATACCGAATACAGATCCGGAACAGAGAAATTCTCTCAATGCACCCAACAGAGTCAGCACAAGCATGAACCCGATTCCCATTCCGAGTCCATCCATAAAAGAACGCAGTACATTGTTTTTGGAGGCAAATGCTTCTGCCCGGCCCAACACAATACAGTTAACTACGATCAACGGAATAAAAATTCCGAGAGAATTATAAAGCTCCTCCGGAGCGTATGCCTGCATAAACATATCTATCACAGTAACAAATGCAGCTATCACCACAATATATACCGGTATACGGATCTTTTGCGGCACAAAGTTTTTTATCAATGAAATAACTATATTGCTGCCGAGAAGCACACAAGTTGTGGCAGCCCCCATGCCCATCCCGTTCCGGGCACTGGTGGTCACTGCCAGAGTGGGACAAGTACCAAGCAAAAGCACAAGTACAGGATTCTCCGCCCACAATCCTTTGACAAATTCATTCAATAATCCCTTGCGTCTGTTTTTATCAATAGCTGCCATTTTTACTCCTCATTTCGTTGCAAAGATTCTCTCGATCTTTCAGGAATCCTTCTGCTGCCGGCCACAGAGCTTCGCATACGGCACGGCTGGTGATCGTAGCACCAGTTCTGAATCCGGCACTGCCGCCGTCTTTGCTGATCTGCCACTTACTGCCGTCAGACTTTTTGCCGGAAAACCAGTCAAGGATCTCATTGGGTGGTAATCCTTCTGCCTCCGGAAAAGGATTTGTGATGGTCCTCTGCAGACGCCGTTCCAATACAACACTGCCCAATCCCGGTGTTTCGTTATGATTACCGGCATAAACATTCATCACAGTTCCGTCAGGGAGCATACCGATGTAAAGTTCTACTGTACCGGCATACCCGTTAGCACTGTTTTTGGCAACGACCCCAAGCAAATTACCTTCGGCATCAAACCCGCCATAATAGGTGACACCGTCTTTTTCTGTTGCTGTATCAGCCGGATTATTGGCGACACCTTCCGGCAGCAGAAGCAGCAGAACTTCATTGCGGCTTTTCTGTTCAGCCTCTTTAATTGCAGGAGCTGTAATACCTGCAACAACAGCAAGAATAACGGCAGCCAGTACCCCGAACCCGGCGAGAATTAAAGCCAGCGGTACGATCCCTGTTACTTTTGTCAAATTGATCATTTTACGCTCCTTTCACCCTTTTCGGTTTAACAAATCCGAATGGCCGGAGAGTACATACTTTGTCAATTAATGGCACAGCGGCGTTCATAAAAAGGATAGAGAAGCTCACGCCTTCGGGATAATTACCGCAAATTCTTATAACAGAAGTAATCACACCGCAGCCGACACCAAAAACTATCCCCCCGGTAAGGGTCATTGGCGATGTTACCATATCCGTAGCCATGAAAAATGCTCCGAGAAGCAACCCGCCGGTAAGCACATGAAAAAGTGCCGGGGGGGTTGTTTCCGGCGCAAAAAAGTTCACCAGAAAAGTTATCAACGCCACACTCCCGGTAAAAGCAAGTGGGATTGTCCACTTGATCACACCGCATGTTACCAGGAATACGCCGCCGATAAGCAGAGCCAGGGCAGAGGTTTCTCCGACACATCCGGCCTGTTTGCCCCAGAAATAATCTTCAAGATTTTCTGCAGAGGCTATACTGTTCCATTTTTCCGGCTCATCTGCACCTTTAAGCATCTTGGCTTCCGTCAGCGGCGTTGCGCCTGTTTTGGCATAAGTGGCTTCTGTTTTAAGTTTCCAACTGCCGTCAGGATCGCTCCAGGTTGTCATGATCCCGGGAACAGCAATGAGCAAAGCAACTCTGGCTACAATCACAGGATTGAAAAGGTTATGACCGAGTCCGCCGAAAACCTGTTTCCCGAGCCAGACAGCAATAACGGCCCCTGTCAAACACACCCACCACGGAACAGCAGGCGGCAGATTCATCCCCAGCAGCAGCCCTGTAACCAGCACACTGCCATCAAGTACTGTGCTCACCGGTTTGCGGGCAACTTTGCACCAGAGCATTTCGGCAGCGATGGAAAAAACTATAGAAAACAGCAGCACCCGCAATGCATTCCAGCCGAAGAAATAAATTCCCGCCCCGGCAGCAGGCAGCAATGCCACCACAACCAGCAGCATTATTGCCCGGACGCCATGCCCGGCACGGATGTGCGGAGAAGAACTGAAAAGTAATTTTTCGCCTGTAGGCATTTTCACAACAGCTCCTCCGGCTGCTGAGCCTTCATTATTGACTTTGATATCTGAATTCATAATATATATTCACTTTGTATTATTGGACTCTTTACGGGCAGCGGCAGCCTGACGGATTTCATTTTTTGCTCTGCGGAAATGCTGAACCAGAGGCCGTCTGGATGGGCAGACAAAAGCACAGGAACCACATTCAAGACAATCCATGACATGGTTGTTATTCGCCAGCTCAAATTCTTCGCACTCAATCTGCATCGACAGCGGTCCCGGAGACAGTTTCATGGGACAAACATCAAGGCAGCGGCCGCATCTGATACACGGAGTGGAATCATACTGATAAATAGTTTTTGCCCCCAGCAGCAGCAAGCCTGAAGTATTTTTCTGCACACTTGAAGCAAAGTTCTTCTGCGCAAATCCCATCATCGGCCCTCCGGAAATAAACTTCGCCGGTTCATACTTAACCCCGCCGGCCAGAGCAATGGCTTTATT
>JAZSGI010000158.1:0-8033 GCA_045532655.1 Victivallaceae bacterium | reverse complement strand
TGGCTACGATCCGACTTACATAACCGATGATTTTCATCTTCACCAGCGGGGAAAGTACGATGAATATCCCCAGAAGCAGCATGAGAATGCTGCGGGTATTCGACCAGGTTCCTGCCTTGAGTTTTACAGAAGAAAGCAGGTTTTCTGCTCCGAATATGATGAATATTGCCCCTATAAGATAAACAAAAAAGACAAAAACGGCTTTGCTCCAAATCAAAGTGGTCATTCCTATTGCCGCATAAAGTACGCCGACAGTCATAAGGGGTGCCCAGGATTTTGCCAGAACGGGATTGGGTGAAAGCCATGATTTGAGTTGAGAAAAGTTTTCCATTTTTACCTCCTTCGTGTTATGTCACAATTTACACTTCTCTACCCACAATATACTTGTTTTCCGGTAAAGTGCAAATTTTTGATTGAAAAAATTTGCAATAACGTTACGGACGGTGTATTTTTAGGCGAAGAAGAGGACGTTACCAAAAAAAGAGGAGAATTATTTATGGAAGAGATCACCCTTGCCGGACGTGTAAGAGAGCTTCACGCTCTTTATGAAGAACTTAAAAGTTTGTGTGTAATGTACAGCAGACGTACTGTGGAAAACGATCCGGAGCTGGAAGAAAAGATCACCTCCGTCCGCAATGCTGTAATTGCAGAATGCCGCCGTCCGGTGCTGCCGTTGAATATTGATGAAATAAACTATGCGGCAATACACGGACCGAGACGATTTGTACAGGAAACGGCAGAAATGGCCCGGATATTTGTGGAATCCGGCGGTAAGGTCATCATCTGCCGGACATCAATATGTGCCGCTATGGAGCGGGTCCGGGTCATAGAAGATATTGCTGCCATTGAAGAATTTTTCAGTCCATGGTTGTGAAAAACAACTTGCTTTTTCCCACATGCGGGATATATTATACCACCATTGCAGAAACCAAAGTATAATCAAGGAGGTTTTATAATGTTGGTTGATATGCCTGTTGAGGAGCTGTTCAAGTATCAGGGACGCAGTCCCAGACCTGCAGATTTTGATGAGTTCTGGGATCGCTCTCTGGCTCAGCTTGATGCTGTTGATCCTGAGGTGGAACTTGTCAAGGCAGATATGGAGTTCCCTTATGCCGAATGTTATCACCTTTATTTCAACGGTGTTGACGGTGCAAGGATACATGCAAAACTTCTTAAACCGGTTGATCCTGCTGTGAAAAGGATCCCTGTTGTCAACTTCCACGGATACGGCGGTGATTCCGGAGATTGGTCCCATTATGCCAGATTTGCTGCGGCAGGATCAGTGGTCACTGCACTCGACGTCCGCAGTCAGGGGTTTGAAAGTGAATGTGATAAAGGTATTTATCACAACGGTAACGGTCAGATATTCCGTGATCTTGACCGTGAACCGGAGAATCTGATATACCGCAATATCTTTCTTGACTGCGCCCGTCTTGCCAGGGTGACTGCAGAAATTGCCGGTACAAAGCAGGTAGTGACCCATGGCGGAAGCCAGGGCGGTGCATTGTCAACTGCATGTGCGGCCCTTGCTCCTGATGTTGTGAAGCTGGCGTTGATAACATTCCCGTTCCTCAGCGACTACAAGCGTGTCTGGGAAATGGATCTGGCGGTTGCAGCTTATGATGAAATACGTACTTATTTCCGTAAATACGATCCCCGCCATGAACGTGAGGATGAAGTATTCACCAAGCTCGGCTATGTTGATATTCAATTCCTTGCGCCCCGCATTACGGCAGAGGTGCTTATGGTTACCGGTCTGATGGATACGATTTGTCCGCCATCCACCCAATTTGCCATGTATAACAAGATAACTTCAAAGAAAGAAGTCATTTTCTACCCCGACTTCGGACACGAGGGGTTGCCCGGCTTGGAGGATATATACTTCAAGCGGGTTATGGCAGCATCGCTTGCTGAATAACTGTTATTCCCTGGTCATAACGGCCGAAAATATCTCTGGAGGCTGCGTACTCCAGAGATTTTTTTTGCAATTCCGGCAGATTTGCCAAAGCAGTTTTTATGCACTCCAGCAGAGCTTCCGGAGCGAAGGGTTCCGGAATTACCGGCATCCCGGCTTCCTGCATCTGTCTGGAAAATCCGCAACAGGCACTGGCGACAGCCGGCAATCCTGCGGCAACGGCCTCCAAGAGAACACTGCCTGTGGCATCCACTCTTGCCGGATGTATCATGAGATCACTGGCAAAAAGCAGTTGCGGGATATCTTTTTGCGGTCCCGGACAAAGTATGCGGCCCGGCATTTGAGCTGCTGCATCTTTTATTGCCTGTGAAGTATTTCCCACCAGCAGCAGAATTGTATTTGCAGGAAGCTGTTTCATTGCAGCAGCCGCTCTGTCTCCGCCTTTCAATGCAAGGTTGGCTCCTACTGTTATCAGGAGTACGGCATCCTGGGGAATATTCAATTTTTTCCGTATTTCTTTGCGGATCGCTTCTGCTTTTTCTCTGCCGGGGTAACGGCATTCCGGTCTTACTCCGGGTGGCAGGGCGATAAAACGTTCCCGCGGTGTTTTATAAAAGTGAACATAATCAGGCTCCTGATGGGGCGAAATTGTAAAAATGACGGTTTTTGAATCCGGAGCGAAAATATCTTTTTCCTGTCTGAGGAATGTTCGGTAGCGGGGAAGAAGTTTCAGGGCAAGTTTTGAATGTTTCTCTGAAGCCAGTTTGGCGAGGCAGTTGTCGGCGGCGAAGTAATAATCACAGCCGCCGATGCGGTTGAAGGCAAAGGTCACGTCAAATTTTTCCTGCTGCACAGCTTTGTGAAAGAGTTTTTCGTAACTTTTGCTTCTGGCATGGTTGCTCCAGCCTTTTACCGGGAGCGTCCGCACAGAAATCTGCGGCTGTGCCGGTTTTTCACCTTCCCATTTGTCGCAGAAAATTGTAACATTGATGCCTTTGGCTGCTGCAGCTTCAGCAAAGCGCAACATATCTCCCTGCAGGCCGCCGAAAGGGAAATACTTGAATATTGCAAAAGCGAAATGTAATTTTTTTTTCATTGAATTCCTCCTCAGTTCCTCTTCAAATCCTCTTCAATGTCAATACAGCCTGTACCATTATGCCTTCTTCCCTGCCGACAAAACCTATGTGTTCGCCGGTTTTGGCTTTGACCGAGATACGGGAGATGGTAGCATGCAGGTCTTGAGCCAGTATTTCTCTTATTTCTCCGATAAATGGTGCCAGTTTGGGGCGTTGGGCATTTACGGTGATGTCAAGGTTGTTCAACTGCCATCCCTGTGAAGCGGGCAATGCCAGAACAGCCGCCAACAGTTGCCTGCTGTCCGCATCTTTCCATTTATCGTCGTTATCGGGAAAATGACTGCCGATATCGCCGAGTGCCAAAGCGCCGAGCCAGGCATCAATAACAGCGTGAATAAGCACATCGGCATCGCTGTGTCCCTGCAGACCCATGGAGTGGGGGATGTGAACTCCGCCCAGAATAAGTTTTCTATTCTCTGCAAGTCTGTGTATGTCGTTGCCGTAGCCTATGCGAAAATCTGTCATTTCTCCGTCCCGTTGTGTATAAAAATTATAAAAGAGCATCTGTTTATCTTGCAAAAAAAATAATTTGTGTTAAAGTAAAACAGTTGCCTGTTACTGTAACTTAATACACTTTAGCGGAAAATTCAAATACCGAAAGGAAATTTTAATGAAAAAGATTGCCGAAATACAGATTATGATGGCGGAGGGCTGCGATGATCTCTTTCCGGCAAAGGCCCATTATGATGATGCTGCCTATGATTTGCGCAGCCGTACAGATATGGTTTTGCCCTGCGGCAGAAGCGTTCTTGTGCCTACAGGAGTTTTTATGGCATTGCCGGAAGGGTACGAGGCGCAGGTGCGTCCCCGCAGTGGACTTGCTCTTAAACACGATCTTTTTCTTACAAATTCCCCCGGTACGGTTGATGCCGGTTACAGGGGTGAGGTAGGTGTAATAATGTTCAACGGCGGTAAAGAAGAATTTGTGATTTCCCGCGGGGACAGGATAGCCCAGATGGTCATTGCAAAATTACCGGAAACAGAGTTGATAAAGGTTGATGTTCTTGCCGGCTCGCAGAGGGGGACCGGCGGGTTCGGGTCAACCGGGAAAAAATAATAAGGAAGAGGAGTTGTGCCGTATGAAAAAATTATTTGCATTATTTGTTGTTATGGTGATTGTCTGTTTGGCTGCCGCCGCAGGGGAGGGGGTCGTATGGGATGTGACTGCTGTTGAATTCAAGGACCGTCCAAGCCTGCTTGTTACCCTGACAGTTCCTGAACATGCATATATTTATGCAGACAGGCTTGTATTTGAACCTTTTGACAACGACAAAACCCCGCTGGAAGAAATATTTGCTCCGCAGTCTGTGGAAAAAGTCGATGAATTTGCAGAAGTTCCAGGAGCAGTAGTGAAGGTTTTTCCCGCCGGTACATACCGTTGGATATTCAGTGATTCTGTATCGCAGGCTGGCGACCCGGCGATCGAGGCACTGCACTGCAAAGTACTTTATCAGCTTTGTACAGAAACTGTCGGCGACGTTGCCGGACAGTGCCATATGCCGCAAAGCATCGATCTTTCCACCGGGGAATTCCCGGCAGCAGAAGAAGCAGTTGAAGTCCTTCCCGCAGTTGAGGAAACTGTAATGACTCCTGTTCTGCCGGGCAAGCCGTGGGATGGTTATGAAATATCCCGCAAGGCAGTCGGTTATATGAACAGCAGACAGTTTTTGCAGTTTCTTGCCGGAGGTGCAGAAAGGGAAGATATCCCGACCGGGTTCTGGTTTATGCTTGCGGCTGCTCTGCTGGGCGGGCTTGCCCTTAATCTGACACCTTGCGTACTGCCGCTTATTCCTGTGAATATCGCAGTGATCGGTTCCGGCAGCGGGAAAGATGGTGTGATAAGGGCATCGGCTTACGGGGTGGGAATGGTCGCAGCTTACGGTATTCTCGGTTCTCTTGCGGCAGTTGCCGGTATCCCCATGTCGCTTCTTGGATCAAACTGGGGATTCAATATTTTTGCCGGGGTCGTATTTATGGTACTGGCTGCGGCGCTGTTGTTCAGTAAATTGGATCTTTCCTCCCATTCAGGTAAATTTGTCAAAATGCTTATCCATGACAACCGTGCAGCTCTGCCTGCGGTATTTCTGCTTGGTGTACTGGCTGCTGTTCTGGCCGGGGCATGTGTCGCTCCCGTTGTTGCTGCGGCACTTGCATGGACGGCGCTGGCGGCGGGAGATGGGGCGTGGTACGCCTTCGCCATACCTTTTGCTCTCGGATTGGGAATGGCACTGCCATGGCCATTGCTGGGGGCAGGTTTGAAGATAATCCCCAAGCCCGGCAGCTGGATGGAATGGGTCAAGAGAGGTTTTGCACTTGTGATCGTGCTTCTTGCTTTCTGGTACATCTGGCTTGGGATCCGCATCAGTCCGTGGTATGGGGGTGAGTCGGCATCTGATCCGTCAGATCCTGAATATGTACTTGCGGAAGTTGCAGATGCTTTTGCTGCAGCCGACGTAAACGGCAAACCTGTTCTGCTGGATTTCACAGCTGACTGGTGCAAGAATTGCAAAGCGATGGAAAAGAAGGTTTTTACCGATGACAGAGTGCAGAAAGCAATGGCAGGATTTCAATTTGCAGCAGTGGATGTTACCCGTAATTCACCTCTGTTTGCAGATATAGTGGAATTCTGTGGCATTGAAGCCTTGCCCGGTTTTGTGATTTTAGAAAAAACAGATAAAAATAATGGAGAATGATATGCGTAAAAGTGAAGTAAAACGTACGACCCGTGAAACCGATATAGTTCTTTCTCTGGATTTTGATACTGCCGGGAACTGCAGTATAGATACCGGGATCGGTTTTCTGGATCACATGCTGGAACTCTTCGCCAGACATGGTTTCCTGTCTCTTCAGGTCAAGGTGAATGGCGATCTGCATGTGGACGCACATCACACTATGGAAGATCTCGGTCTGGTGCTGGGGCAGGCGATATCCGATGCTTTGGGAACAAGGGCGGGGATCCGTCGTTACGGTTCCTGCCTGCTGCCAATGGATGAGGCCCGTGCCAAGGTTGCCCTTGATCTTTCAAACCGCCCCTATCTGGTATATGAAGTGGAGACACCGGCACCGACTGTCGGCGGAATAGATGCTGCATTGTTCCATGAATTTTTTCAGGCTCTCGCTGTAAAAGCCGGAATGAATTGTCATATCGTCCTTGAGCGTGCCGGTGAAACCCATCATGCCATTGAATGTATTTTCAAGTCATTTGCCCGTGCTCTCGCCGAAGCCGTATCTGTTGATCCGAGGCTTGAAGGCAAGGTACTTTCCACCAAAGGTACACTTTGATATTCTGTATTCCGCAGGGAGGGATAGGTAAAATATGAAAAACCACCGTGAAAATCTGTGCAGGCTCTATCGGCGGGAAGGCTATGATTTTGTACCTGTCCAGTTTGAACTTTGTCCGGCTGTCATAGAAAAAGTCAGAGAAAAATATGGGGATTGTGACTATTGCGATCTTTTTGATTTTTCCAACCGTGATATTAATATTCCCCCCGGCGTCCACCGGGATACCGACTGGGCAAAACTTTATCCGGAAGGCACTTTTAAGTTAGAGAATACTATATTTGATGCCTGGGGTGTTGCTTATGAAAAAACTCCTGAATCCATGCACATGCGGCGCATGTACCATCCCCTTGAGAAGATGGAGTCGCTGACGGAACTGGATGCTTATCCATTGCCGCAAAGTGATGGAATCGACATTACTCCTTACCGGGAAGAGGTGGAAAAGTGGCATCAGAAGGGATATTTTGCCAGTGGTATCCTTGCATGCAGTATCTGGGAAACGGCATGGTATATGCGCGGTATGGAAACAATGATGCTCGGTATGCTGGACAATGATAGCTTTACCAATGAACTCTTTGACCGTGTAACCGCCATTTCAGCAAAACGGGCGGTGAATTATGCTCTTGCAGGGTGCGATATGATCAACCTGGGGGATGATATCGGGATGCAGAAAACCATTATGATGTCTCTGGAACTTTACCGGCAGCATATCAAACCCCGCCTGACACATATCATTAAAGAAGCGAAGAAGGTCAATCCGGATATTATTATCGGATATCACTCCTGTGGTTTTGTTGAACCTTTTATCAATGATCTTATTGATGCCGGAGTAGAAGTTTTGAATCCGGTGCAGCCTGAATGTATGTCTTTTGAGGAAATCCATAAAAACTATGGCGACCGTATTTCCTTCTGCGGTACATTGGGAACACAGCAGTTGATGCCTTTCGGCACTCCGCAGGAAGTCAGAGAAGAAACTTTCCGTAATCTGCGTATTGCCGGGCGGCATGGTGGATTACTGCCCTGTCCCACACATGTTGTTGAACCGGAAGTCCCGCTGGAAAATATTGAAGCATACGTGGAAGCCTGCCGGGATTTTGTCTGGTAACAGATTTTGTACGGAACTGCATACAAAACATATTCAAGGCAGTATAAAAAAAAGCTGAAGTGCACCTCAAAGGTTATGTCCAACTTTTGGGGTGCACTTCAAATGTTTATCAAAGGAGAATTTTAAAAAAACACGGTATAATGTTCCTTTTGTACATGTTTTGTGAAAAATATGTATTGTAAATCAAACTGCTTTGGGAAAATTATTCAGTCAAAGAAGCAGCTGAAGCATCAGGCTTTTCTTCTGCATCTTATTTTCCCAAACTTTTCAAGAAATACTATAATATTCCACCCAAAGATGTAATGCAGAAAAACATCTGATCGGGATGCGAATGACAAAAAAGCAATTGTACACAGCTTTGTTTTGCAATTGCTTTTTGCAGGCTTAAAGTCCCATGCGGCGGATCAATGACGGCAGACAGCGTTCAAATTCCACTGCATAGTCGACGTGATCCTGATCGGACATGGTGACTTCTATGCAATCCACGGTATAATCTGCTGCGATCTGCAATGCTTCCGGCAGGGTTTTGCCGGCAGCCAAAGCTCCGACTGTTGTACTGGAAAAGACGTCACCTGTACCGTGGAGTCGGAGGCCAAGC
>JAZSGI010000140.1:0-7363 GCA_045532655.1 Victivallaceae bacterium | reverse complement strand
CCGGTGATACCGAAAAAATCAAGGAACTCTTCCCCGCAACCTTCGGCAGCCCCGAAGTCAGCTTCAAAGCAGCCGCAACTGCAGCCTGCAACAAAGCATTCAATACCGGTGTTATTCTTTCCGGCGGTCAGGCCCCCGGCGGTCACAACGTCATTGCCGGTCTTTTTGACGGTCTCAAGAGCCTTAATCCGGAAAACCGCCTTTACGGTTTTCTCAAAGGACCTGACGGTCTTGTCAAAAATGAATATATGGAACTGACAGCAGAAATCATTGATGCCTACCGTAACACCGGCGGTTTTGATATGATCGGTTCCGGCCGTACCAAACTTGAAAAGGTCGAACAGTTCGATAAAGGTGCCGCCAACTGTGCCGCTCTGGGCATTGAATGTCTGGTCATTATCGGCGGTGACGACTCCAATACCAACGCCTGTCTTCTGGCTGAATACTACAAGAGCCATAATGTGCCCATCCGTGTCGTCGGCTGCCCCAAGACCATTGACGGCGACCTGAAGAACGAACAGATCGAAGCAAGTTTCGGTTTTGATACCGCCTGTCGTGTTTATTCTGAACTTATCGGTAACATCGGCCGTGATGCCAACTCTGCCAAGAAATATTGGCACTTTATCAAACTCATGGGCCGTTCTGCTTCACATATTGCTCTGGAATGTGCCCTGCAGACCCAGCCCAACGTGACCATCATCTCCGAAGAGATCGCTGCCAATCGCACCACTCTCGGCGAAATCGTTGAATACATCGCCAGTGCTGTTGCCGCCCGTGCAGCCAAAGGTCTCAACTTCGGTATCGCTTTGATTCCCGAAGGTCTGATCGAATTTGTTCCTGAAATCAAGGTTCTGATTGCTGAACTCAATGATCTTGTCGCCAAGGGCGGTCAGGAGTTTGCCGATTGCGATGCCGAAGGAAAAATTGCTTTTGCTTCTGCCCGCCTCACTGATTCCTCCCGTGCCGTTTTTGAATCACTGCCCAAGGGTATCCAGACTCAGCTCTGCCTTGATCGTGACCCCCACGGTAACGTTCAGGTTTCCCTTATCGAAACTGAAAAGATGCTTGCCGCAATGGTCAAAACCAAGTTGGCAGCATGGGCAGCAGAAGGCAAATACAACGGCAAATTCAGCACCCAGACCCACTTCTTCGGTTATGAAGGCCGCTGTGCCGCTCCCAGCAACTATGATGCCGACTACTGCTACAGCCTCGGCTTCAATGCCAGTGCCCTTCTCGGTGCAGGTCTCACCGGTTACATGTCCAGTGTCCGTAATACCTTCCTGCCCGCTGACCAGTGGACTGCAGGTGGTATTCCCATCACCATGATGATGAATATTGAACACCGCCATGGCGAAGATAAACCCGTTATCCGCAAAGCGCTTGTGGAACTCGACGGTGCTCCTTTCAAACTTTTCGCCGCCAACCGTGAAGCATGGGCCATTGAAACTGCTTATGTTTATCCCGGTCCCATCCAGTATTTCGGCCCCTCCGCGGTCTGCGATCTGGTGACCAAAACTCTTGCCAGCGAACATCCCGGTTGCTGAAATGGCGAAAGTTGATCTTGAGGCTGTTGCACGCCTTGCCCGTCTGGAGATAGCTCCGGAGGCAAAAGCAGAGCTGCAGCAGGATATGGATGCAATAGTTGATTACATCCAGCTTCTTCAGGAGCTGGATGTAGCCGGTATTGAACCCACTGCCCCTGCCGCCGAACTGGTAAATGTCTGGCGGGAAGATATTCCCGGCACTCCTTACGGCTGTAAGGCAATGCTTGCCAATGCTCCTGCAACTGTCAAGGGCGAAACCATCAAAGTACCCCCGGTTCTGCCGGGTGAAGGGATGAGCTGATATGACGGAGATCAATTCAATGATCAAAGCCGGAGAAATGCTGGCAAATGGTGAAATCACTTCTGTTGAACTGACTGCAGGATTGCTTGAGCGTATCGACAGATTGAGTGCTGTTAATGCTTTTATTGACATTGACAGAGATGCTGTTCTCGCCCGGGCCGAAGCGTCGGATAAACGTCGTGCCGCAGGTAATGCTCTCAGTGATTTTGACGGTGTACCTGTTGGTATCAAGGATTGTATTGCCACTGCCGGTGAGCGTGTTTCCTGTGCTTCAAAATTTCTTGAAAAAGTTATCAGTCCGTATTCTGCCACAAGTGTTGCCAAAATGGAAGCCTGCGGCATAATTCCTTTCGGCAGATTGAATATGGATGAATTTGCCATGGGGTCAAGCTGTGAAAACAGCGCATTCGGCCCCACTGCCAACCCCTGGGACTTGAACCGTGTTCCCGGTGGCTCTTCCGGCGGCAGTGCCGCTGCTGTAGCTGCCCGCCTGGTTCCTGCAGCACTTGGTTCTGATACCGGCGGTTCCATCCGCCAGCCTGCATCTTTCTGCGGTGTTGTGGGGTTGAAGCCCACCTACGGCAGGGTTTCACGTCACGGACTTGTTGCTTTTGCCTCAAGTCTCGATCAGATCGGACCCATTACCGGAAGCGTGGCAGATGCTGCTGCATTGCTTGATATCATTTCCGGTGAAGATAAATTTGATTCCACCTCTCTGCCCTGCGCGCCCACTGAAACATCTGCTGCCTTGAAGGCTGCAATGGCAAAGGGCGATTTGAAGGGTATGCGTGTAGGTCTGCCCGCTGAATATGTCGGGGCAGAAGGTATCGATGCAGAAGTTGCGGAGGTATTCAGAGCAGCTGTGGAAGATTTGAAGAGTCTCGGCTGTGAAATAGTCCCTGTATCCCTGCCCCATACAAAGTATGCTGTGGCTGTGTATTACATAGTCGCAACAGCAGAAGCCAGTGCCAATCTTGCACGTTTTGATGGTATCCGTTACGGCAGAAGAGAAGAGGCGGAGGATCTTATTTCCACCTATTTCAAAAGCCGCGGCAATGGATTCGGTAAGGAAGTACAGCGTCGTATTCTTCTTGGCACTTACGTGCTTTCCAGCGGGTATTATGATGCCTATTACCGCAGAGCGCAGGCGGTGCGTACTTTGATCCGCAAGGATTTTGAAGATGCTTTCAAAACCTGTGACATACTTGCTGCTCCTGTGACACCGTCAGTTGCATTCCGGTTCGGCGAAAAGGCTGATCCCCTGCAGATGAAATTGTCTGATATTTTTACAATAGCTCTGAATCTTGCCGGCAACTGCGGTATATCGATACCCGCCGGTAACGGCAGGGAATCAGGTATGCCTGTCGGACTGCAATTATTTGCCCCTGCCATGCAGGAGGCTTCGCTTGTAAGTGCAGCGGCACTTTTCGAGAAACTGCATCCGGTAGTTTTCCCGGAGCTTTAATAAACTGAACGGCGATCCGCTGAAAAGCGTGTCGCCTTATTTTTTTGCAGGGAGAGCTGTGAAAATTTTCCGTTGCCAGTCCATTGAAATATGAGGAGTAATTATTATGAAAAAATCATTTTTTTTGCTGCTTATTGCGGCATTGTTTCTGCCGGTGTCAGTGTCAGCAGCTGATGGCGGTGGCGTGATCGGCGAAAAGATAACCCCATTCAAACCGGTTTTTCTTTCCGGGGAAGGTGTTGAGTTTGTCCCGCAAGGAGGGGATAAAACGCAAAGTTGGGTGCTGGCGGTATTTTTTCAGCTTCCGGACGGCGATTTACATGAAATGGAGATCATGCTTGGAAGCACTATGGGCGAACTGGGCAAGGTGGTCTTTGTTTCCGGTGCCCCCGAAGCTGTGCTGAGGGATCATGCAGCTTTGCTCCCTGCATCCTTGCGTGATACCAATATAGCCTTTGACAGCGGCAACAATATTGCCCGGAGAGTGTTGCCGGGCAACGTGGTATTGCCTTTTGCCGTGCTTGCTGACTCTGCCGGTGAAATCGTATGGATGGGGGAACCGCTGGAATTTGCCGATATATTCCCATCAGTTGCTGCCGGAGATTATGACAACAGCAAACGTAAAAAAGCTGTGCAATATTATTCGGAGCTGGCGGCAGCGATCAGAACCGGTAATTTCCCCAATGTCAGAAAAACTGCAGAAACTATTCTTGCTGCAGAACCTGCCAATCCTACAGCGGTTCAGGCGTTGATGTTTTTTATGGAGCAGTCAGGTGACATTGCCGGTGCCTGGCAGGTTTTGGATAAGGCTATGACGGAGTCGCCAGAGAGTCTTTTCCTGGCTATGCAGGCATTGAATTTCGGGGCCCGCCATGGCGAAATTGCCGCAGGAGTTTTGGCAAAGGTAAAGGCGGAAAATTTTATTTCCGGCACTGAAAGACAGAAACTTGCTGCAGCTTTTATGCTGCTCAACGGCTATGGATTTGAAATCCGGGCAGTTGATATGGCTCAACAGCTTCTGGAGACCGTGAGCGTTGACACTCCGGAGGTACTTGAATTCAAAGCACTGTGTGCCTACCGCATGGGAGATTTGGAGCGGGCGGTCACAATGCAGAAAACTGCCTGTAACGGTGCTGAAGTCACTGATGATATGCTGCAGCGCCTTGAATTTTATGAAACACTTTTCAAAAGGCTGCAATAATGAAAAAGAAAGCTTTTTTCCTCGACCGTGACGGTACTGTAAATGTGGAAGTCCATTATCTGCACAAAGCCTGTGATACCGTCCTTATTGACGGTGCCGCTGAAGCAGTCAAAGCCATCCATGCGGCCGGTTATCTTGCCGTGATCATCACCAATCAGGCCGGTATCGCCAAAGGTTATTATGGCTCTGAAGCAGTCTTTGAAGTGTATGACGAATTGCAGCGGCAGCTTGCCGCTGCTTGCGGGGAAAACCTTGATGCCATGTATTACTGTCCCCACGGTAATAATGATGGCTGTACCTGCCGCAAGCCCCTGCCGGGTATGCTCCTTAAAGCCGCAGAAGAACTTGATATCGATCTTGCCGAAAGTTATATGATTGGTGACAGACCTCTGGATGTTGTTGCCGGTATTGCTGCCGGGGTTAAAAAGTCAGTTATGGTTACTACCGGTCACGGGCAGGAAATGCTTGACAAGGGTGCTGAAGTCCCTGAAGGCGGACTTCTTGCCCCTGATCTTTTGAGTGCCGTAAAAATACTTCTGGACTGATTTACCAAACTCCTTACTGCTGCGGGGGGCGGGAAACGGGAACTTATCTGTACATAGCTCCCTGAATGTACAAAACGGGGATGCTGTTTACCTTTCAGAGGTTTTACAGCATCCCCGTTTTTATTGAAATATCAACCGGTCAGAGTTCGCTGTCAGCTTTTCTGACGGCATCTGACTGCTCTTTGCGGAACGCAAGGAGCTTTTCTGTCAGTGCGGCATCTGCCAGTGCCATCATTTCTACAGCAAGTAAAGCGGCATTTTTGGCGCCTGCTTTGCCTACAGAAACAGTTGCGACCGGTATGCCGGGAGGCATTTGAACTGTGGAGAGCAGGGCATCAAACCCATTGAAGGGTTCGCAGGAAACAGGTATTCCTATTACCGGCAGAACTGTATTTGCCGCAATAGCTCCGGCCAGATGTGCCGCCATACCGGCGGCGCAGATAATGACCTTGAAGCCCTGTTCAGCAGCAGAAGCGGAAAATTCAGCCGCTTCTGCCGGTGTCCTGTGAGCACTCATCACGCGCTTGACATAGCTGATACCGAAATCATCAAGGATCTTGAAACACCCTTCAAGGGTGCTGAGATCACTCTTTGAACCCATTATCACTGCTACTTTTGCTCCGGTACTGCTCATGGTATGCTCCCTTTTACTCTGTATCAGCGGCAGTTTCAGCAGCTTCTGCAGCTTCTGCTGCTTCTGCTGCAGCGGCTGCTGCGGCTTCAGCCTCTTCTTCTTCTTTGGAGACAAATTCGTATCCGAGAAGACCTTCAGCGATTTCCAACAATGCCACATCCAGATGATTTTCTGAATCACATTTGATCATCGGACGCGCTCCGAGAGCCAGCTGTTTAGCTCTGCGTGCGGCAATCACAGAAAGGATCTGCGGATCCGTGATCATTTTTTTTGCTCTGTCCAAATAAGCGTTATTCATATCTCCTCCTTTATCAGAAATCAATCACAGAACGATGATTTTCGATAGTGGTGGTATCCAGTGAGGTAACACGGTAATTGCGAAGATGGAAATCTGCTTCGCCATCAATGATCCAGCGTTCAGCCACAGGAAGGAGTTCCGGTGTCTTCAGTGAATCACGCAGCAGCAGCAGTCCGGTGAAAATAATGGTTTCCATTTCCACCAGATCTCTTGCCCGGAGGTCGTGATAAGCAGGATCTTTGCGCTCTGCCACCAGTTTGACAGCTTCCAGCATTGTGGCGTGCATTTTCATGACACGGTCACGCAGTGCGGCAGCGTTGCCTTCATATGCCAGATTGGCAAGTTCATTGATACGTGCATCATTATCACGCTGGATAACACCACCGATAGCTGCGACGATCTGCAGCTGGGTGGTTCCTTCGTAAATATTGGTAATACGGGCATCACGGGTGAAGCGTTCGATATTGAAGTCCTTCATGTACCCGGCTCCTCCATGGATCTGCAGAGCATCGTAAGCGATCATATTGGCAGCTTCTGTTGCCAGTGCTTTGCACATGGGGGTAAGCACAGCAGCAACTTTGTTGTAGTATTTCTGCTTTGCTTTGTCTTCATCAGTAGGAGTGCCGTGTTCCACCTTTTCGTTGTAAGCGGCCCGGAGGTCAACTGCACGGGTGGTTTCATAAAGCAGGGCACGGGCGGCAGTCAGGCGGGCCTTCATCCTTGCCAGCATGTCGTAAATGGCAGGGAACTTATCGATGGAACGCTTGAACTGTTCACGCTCGGCAGCATATTTTTTCGCTTCTCTGAATGCAGCTTCGGCGATACCGACAGCCTGGGCACTGATGGCAACACGGGCGCCATTCATCAGGCTCATGACGTAACGGATAAGACCCAGACGGCGTTTGCCGCAGAGCTGGGCGGGGACGTCGTTGAACTGCAGTTCGCAAGTGGCAACGCCGTGAATACCGAACTTGTGTTCAATACGGCGCACTACCAGCTGGGGACATGCTTCGCAGATGAACATGGAAAGACCGCGGCCATCGCTGGAGCCTTCCTCTGAACGGGCAAGCACCAGGTGTACCTTTGCACAGCCGTTGGTGATGAAACGTTTCATGCCGTTGAGGTACCACTGACCGTCCTTTTCGTAGGCACGGAGGCGTACAGACTGCAGATCGCTGCCGTAATCGGGTTCGGTAAGGTCCATGGAACCGTCAACAAGGCCTTCTGCAAAGAGCGGCAGATACTTCTGCTTCTGCTCTTCAGAACCGAAGAGGTTGATGGTTTCGGAGATATCCTGCAAGCCGAAGATATTCTGCAAACTTGCATCTGCCCGTGAAACCATTTCGGTCATCATGGTATAGATGGACACGGGGAA
>JAZSGI010000051.1:0-45398 GCA_045532655.1 Victivallaceae bacterium | reverse complement strand
TGTATAGATATGCTTGAAGCAGACAGTTGTTCTCTGGAAAATCATCATCCCTGTGAGATTGTCCATATAAGCAACAACGGTACGATAAACAGTTTCTTTTCCCGCGGCTTCAGAAGTATTCAGGGGGATGGCGGCGGAAAGATCATTGAATTTGTCAATAATGGTACTGCAGGGACACTTCAGTGATATAAAAAACAGATAAACAAACCGGCCGCAGATGCGATACCTGCGGCCGGATGTATTTTTATACTCTGCAGATTTGAATGCAGAGTTTCAGCTGCCGGGAAATATTACCGGTAAGCTGCCCACTTGGGATCGTGTTCAAAAACTTCTTTGTAGAAATCTTTGAGTTTGAGATCTGCAGCGGCTTCTTCATCAAGGATCACAACAGTATCCGGATGCAGCTGGAGAGCAGAAGAACTGATCATAGCAGTCATTGGACCTTCGATGGAGGCGGCGGCAATGGCGGCTTTGCGTTTGCCGGTAATAAGCTGAAGAACTTTTTTGGCATCCAGCACTGTGCCGACACCGGCAGTATAAGCGCGGCGGGGCATGGATTCCGGCGGATTGAAATAACCCTTGTTCTGTTCGTATGTGGTGTTGGTCAGATATGCCACATGGGTACGGCTGGCAAAGCTGGTGCCGGGATCGTTGAATCCCACATGACCGGAACAACCGATACCAACAAGCCACAGGTCAATGCCGCCGGCTTCGTCGATGGAATCATCGTAACGTGCTGCTTCGGCTTCTTCGTCCTCTGCAAGTCCATCCGGCAGATGGGTGTTGCGCTTGTCGATATTGACGTTGTTGAAAAGGTGTTTGTTCATGTAATAACGGTAGCTCTGGTCATGTTCCGGAGCAAGACCGGCATATTCATCAAGGTTCCAACTGCGGACAAGAGAGAAGTCCACCTCACCGGCTTTGTTCATTTTGGAAAGTTCAGCATAAACATTTTCCATGGTTGCGCCGGTGGCAAGACCGAGTTTGAATTCGGGTTTTGCATTGATTGCATCAGCGATCATACGGGCGGTAAGCTTTTCAGCTTCGGCAGCAGTTTTGCAGATGATTACATCCATTTTTTTACCTCACAAAGTTGATTTGTCTTCTATAAATATAGCCGTATTTCACTTATTTGCAATAAATTTCCTGCGAAAAAGATGGATTTTCAGGCAAAAGATGAGATTTTCCGGTGGATAAGGTGTATATTATAGTGTTTTTTGCAGCAACTGTACAGTTCTATGTCCGGAAAGGATCCGTATTATGTCTCTTATCAATGTACCTGATGGTACAACAACAAAAGTTTTTGCCCTCGGTGCCGGGGAACTGAACGCTCTGCCCGGTTTGCTGAAGGAGTTTTTGCCCGGCAGGAAACCCATGATCATTGCCGACGGCAATACCTGGGAGGCGGCCGGTAAAAAAGTTATGGAACTTTTGAATGGATATGCCCCGGAACCTGTTGAGCCGTTCATCTTCCCGGCTGTTCCCAGACTGCATCCTGAGTATTCATATTCATTGGAACTTGCTGAAAAATTCAATCGGGAAATCATTCCCGTTGCTGTCGGTTCCGGCGTTATCAACGATATTGTAAAGTGTGCCGCCGGAAAAGCTGAAATCCGGTATTGCTGCGTGCCGACGGCGTGTTCGGTTGACGGTTATACTTCTTTCGGCGGAGCTATGGTCGTGAATGGAACTAAAAAAACTGTACCGGGACCACCGCCGTTTATGATTTGTGCCGACACGGATATCCTTGCTTCCGCTCCGGCAGATATGGTCGCTTCCGGGTATGCTGATCTGCTGACGAAAATTCCGGCAGGCGTGGATTGGATAATTGCAGATACTGTGGGCGAGGAAAAAATATGTGATCCTGTCTGGGCACTGATACAGGACAATATCCACCGGTGGGTGGCGGATCCCGGCAATATGCGGGAGATTTTTGACGGACTTGCCGCAACCGGTTATGCCATGCAGATGTATAAAGACAGCCGTCCTGCCTCCGGCGCAGAACACATGTTCAGCCATGTGTGGGAGATGGAGGGGCTGAAAAAAGACGGGGAATCTGTTTTTCACGGTTTTCAAGTGGGGATAGGGCTTATTGCTTCAACGAAACTTATGGAGTATGCTGTCAGGCACTCATGGCAGGAAATATCTGCTGTTGCATGTCCTCCGCTGTCAATGGAGGAGCGTATTGCCGAGATCGATACTCTGCTGGTCAAAGGCTGTTACGGCAGTGCGGTCAGAGAAACTGCTGTTGCCAAACACATGACCGGTGAAAAAATCATTACCCGCAGAAAACTGTTGGCTGAAAAATGGGATGAACTGCGGGATCGGATGCGGCAGAGAATGATTCCGGCGGAAAAATTGTCAGCAATGCTCGCTGCTGCCGGGGCGCCGGCTGTTCCTGAGGAAATAGGTTTGAGTCATGAACAGTTTATTCACGGTATAAAAACTGCACAGCTTATCCGCAAACGTTATACCATACTCGATCTGCTTTATGAGGCCGGAGTATTGGATGATGCTCTGAAAACTCTGTAAAGCTGCCGTGGGCGTATCATGTCCTGCCGAACCGCCGCTCCAATTCTCTGGGCGAGATCGTTATCATGGTTGGACGGCCGTGGGGACAGCAATCCGGCTTTTTGCACTTCTGGAGATCGTTGATAAGAGCAACGGCTTCGCTTTCTGAAATCTTGTCATTGCCCTTGATGGCACTGCGGCATGCTGCTCTTGCCAATACATCCCTCGGTACAGACAGCCAGTTTGCCCCTCCGGATTCCATCAGGGAATCAAATATTTCCCGGATACACCGGGCAGCATCGGCCGCCGGCGGCAAATCAGCAGGCAAACCATTGA
This sequence comes from Victivallaceae bacterium, assembly GCA_045532655.1. GTDB lineage: Bacteria > Verrucomicrobiota > Lentisphaeria > Victivallales > Victivallaceae > JAVBQJ01. The sequence goes on along the minus strand of JAZSGI010000051.1, from coordinate 42,551 downwards.
TCATGATGGTATTGCTTGAAAGCAAAGTCAGATCAAAGCCGTATTCCATCAGGGATTTCTGATGACGGGTAAAAAACGCCAGAGTTTTTTTATCCAGTTCCAGTTGTTCCGGTATCAGAAGCTGCTGCACAGATGGATGTCCGGAGGCGAATTTATCCTGCAGACGCTCAAAAAGTATCCTTTCGTGAGCGGCATGCTGATCTATTATCCGCAGTTCACCGTTGCATGTTACCAGTATATACAACTCATTGAATATTCCGATGAAACGCATTTCCGGCATCCGGCAGTAGGTTGGTGCCGGGTATTGAACTCTGCTTTCCGGTATTGTTTGCGGCGGCAGCGGTTCCGGTCGGTACGCATTTCTCCGGGCGGTGGCATCTGTGAGAGATGCTGTTAAAGGGAGGTTGACCGCAGAGGCAGCAACAGGTTCATCATTGTCTGCGCCGGTATCGCTGTTGAAACCCGGCAGTTCGCTCTGCGGCATTTCCGGTAGGTACTTGATCATTGCTCCCTGTATAAGCTGTTCCGGCGAAAATTGTTCGATTTCCGGCGATAACACAGCCATATTGCGCAGAGCCTCTGCCAATCGTGCGGCAACGACTCCGGCAACAGCGGGGGCTATTTTGGTTTCATCCCTGAACCGGATTTCCTTTTTTGTCGGGTGAACGTTTATATCGAATTCTTCCGGCGGCATTGTTATAAAAAGTATTACAGGCGGGAAACGTCCTGCTTCGCAGCGTTCCCCGTAACCATCTTTAACGCCCCTGAAAAGTACGGCAGACTCAACCGCTCTGCCGTTGACAAAAAATCTCTGTTCACGCCGGGAACCTTTGGTAACACCGGGAGGAGCTATGAAGCCGCAGATTGTGATATTGCTGCCGGGGATTTCCTGCGGTGCGATCTCCAGAAATTCCGAAGCCTGTTTTTTGCCGAAAAATTCGCTTATGCGGGGCAATGTTCCTGACGACGGGGCAGATTTGAAGAGTACGGATGAATCAAAAATAAGTTCAAAGCCAACCTCCGGATGGGGCAGGGCTATGGAGATGACCGTTTCCTGGATATGGGCCTCTTCTGTGGGGGCGGAACGTAAAAATTTCTTGCGGGCGGGAACGTTGAAAAAAAGATCCCTGATCTCAATGGAGGTTCCCTTTGCCATACCGCACGGGCGGGTATCTGTTATCCGTCCAGCTTCAGTTTCCACTTCAAAACCTTCAAGTGAATCTGCTGTTTTGGTTCTTATCCTGAGCCGTGATACTGCGGCTATGCTTGGCAGAGCCTCGCCGCGGAAACCGAGTGTGGTTATGGCATCGATATCGCCTGCCTCGGCTATTTTGCTTGTGCCGTGAGGCTGCAGACACAGGAGAGCATCTTCCTGATCCATCCCTGAACCGTTGTCGGTCACAGAAATGAGTTTTCTGCCGGCATTTCTTATTTCGATGCGTATAAGAGTGGCTCCGGCATCGATGGAATTTTCTACAAGCTCTTTTACTGCAGAACCGGGGCGTTCGACGACTTCGCCTGCTGCAATCAAATTACTGACTGATTCCGGGAGGATATTAATTTTGCTCATCGGTCACAAAGCCTCCATGTCCGGATTCTACAAGGTATTCAGCCAGAAACGGATATTCCGCAGCTTTTATTTCGGGTGCGCCTGCCCTGATCCAGTTGGCAAGCCCGTCACTTTCTACCTCGTTTACAATGGCCAGTTCTGCTGCAAGAAGGTCAAGGAGCGGTGAATATATACCTGTTTCCCTGCCGAGCAGCAGAACATCGTATGCCTGATCGCTCTGATTGTTATCGTGCAGTGCTTTGGCATAGCTGTAGAGATAGGCCTGTGAAGGGTATATTCTGTAGAGGGAACGGGTCGCAGCGACCAGTGCCTGCCTGTTACCGTCCCGTTCCGCCAGCTTTGCCGCCAGCAGCAGAGCATCACGGTTATCCGGTTCCATTATCAGGACATCGTTGATCAGGTCACGCAGTTGTCTGGAGGGCATTGCGTAAAAATTGGTGTCTATGTAGGAAACAAGCTGCTGCATATCCGGGGTGCTGTCGGTGGCGGCAGTTGCATTGCTTGCCGGAAGAACATTCACCGGATCAGTGAGCAGGGCAAATTCTTCTTGCTGCGGGTCGTTGAGTGTATCGCCGAGAAAAAAAATCATAATTCCGGTGGTTGTGATTATCAGGAGAAGAGCCGCAACAAGCACAGCAAGCGGGTCGTGCCGGAATAATATATTTGACCTTGTTGTCATTTGCCCGGTTCTCCGGCTGTTCCGGCAGCATTGACAGGTGCTGTCTTACAGCATGCGACACAGTGTCCGGGACAGACTTCCAGTAATTCCGGAACGGTATTACATTCCGGAACTGTTAAAGAACATCTGTTACTGAAGCGGCATCCGGCGGGAAACGCATCCGGCCGCGGTACGGAACCGGGAATCGTTTCAAGTTTTCCCTGCCTTGAGTGGAGCCGCGGTACCGCCTGCAGCAGTTTACGGGTGTAGGGATGAAGCGGTTTGGAAATAAGTTCCGCTGTTTCTGCTTTTTCCACTATCCTTCCGGCATACATGACATTTACATGTTCCGCCATTTGAGCTACTATTCCGAGGTTGTGTGTAACCAGCAGTATCCCCATGCCGGAGGTGGTTGCAAGGTCACGCAGCAGTTCCAGTATCTGCGCCTGTATTGTTACATCAAGCGCAGTTGTCGGTTCGTCGGCGATGAGCAGTTTGGGGTTCCCGGCAAGCGCAACAGCTATCATGATACGCTGCTGCATCCCACCTGAAAGTTCGTGGGGATAGGCTTTTGCCCTTGCCTCCGGATCCGGGATACCGACTCTTTCCAGTAATTCTATCGTTCTGGCATAACGTGCTTTCCTGTCCAGATCGGTATGAAGCCGCAGTGACTCGCCGATCTGGCCGGCAACAGTAAAGACAGGATTCAGGCTGGATGCCGGTTCCTGAAAAATATAAGCTATACCGCTGCCGTTGAATTTACGTCTTGCTTTGGATGAAAGTTTCTGCAGATCGGTTTTTTTACCGTCCCCGGCATCAAATACCATGCTGCTGCAACGTACAACCGCACCGGGAGGCAGCAGGCCGCCCAGTGAAAGACAGGTCATGCTTTTCCCGCATCCGCTTTCGCCTACGATGGCTGTGATGGAGCCGTGCGGGATGGCAAGAGAGACGTCAGACACGATTTCGCAATATGCGCTGCCGTGTCCGAAACCTATGGAAAGATGTTCAACTTGCATTAACATACTAAAATATACACTCATTATGGAAATTTTCCAGTTGACTTTTTAAAAATTAATGGTATATTATCACGTCAGCAAGGAGAGAAAGGGAAACTTTTCCGTACTTGTTAAAAAAATTCCGGATTCATCTCCGGTTTGTATCAACATCTTTTAAGGAGAATGTGAAAATGTCTGCAAAAGTTGACAAAGAGAAGTGTGCCGGTTGCGAAGTTTGCGTCGGCGTTTGCCCTGTCGAAGCAATCAGCATGGTCGACGGTGCTGCTCAGGTCGGTGATGCCTGCATCGATTGCGGTGCCTGCGTCGGCGAATGCCCCGCAGAAGCAATCAGCCTTGACTGATCAGGCTTGATGCCCGGACCGGATGGTGACAAACCCTCCGGTCATTATTTTTTTTATCTCCGGATGCAGTTCCCTTTTCTTTGTCGTTATCCGGATACAGCGTGAGGTATTTGATGGTACAGGAATCTGAATTGATTGTTATCGGGCATCGCAATCCCGATGTTGATTCTGTTGCCGGGGCAAGTGCATATGCAGAATTTAAATGTCTTGCCGGTGAAAAAAATGCAGTTGCCGCATGTGTGGGGCTGCCGGGGGCAAGAGCGGAATATCTCTTCAAGCGTTTTAACCGGGAATTGCCCCGTTCTGTGAGTAACCTTGAGCCGGTTGTTGCGGATATAATGCGTAATGATGCACCGGTTCTTTCCGAAAAACAGACACTTTTTTCTGCGATTGAGCTCTTTGAGCAAAATCATATTTCACGATTGCCGGCAGTAGACAGGAATAATAAATATTCCGGTTGTCTCTGTCTTTTTGAAATCCTCGGCGGGCTGCTTCAGAACCGTGAATCAGGATTGACAGGCAGAAGGGTGAGAACTTCGCTGAACGCAATAATACAGGTGCTGGATGGTGATGCGCTCAGCTTGAAAAATCCTGCCTGCGAACAGGATTTTGAGGTCTTTGTGGCTGCAATGAATGTTGAAAGTTTCAAAGAACACGTCCCCCGTGACAGACCCGGAGAGCTGGCTATTGTTGTCGGTGACCGGAGCGATATCCACCTGCTGGGAATAGGTCTGGGGGTGCGGTTGATGATCATTACCGGATCACGGAGAATAGATCCGGTCGTGCTTGAAGCAGCACGTGCCAAAGGTGTTTCCATAATAAAAACGAAGTTTGATTCAGCCGCCTGCGTACGCCGTATAAAATTTGCCAGTCCTGTTGGCAAGATGCTGGATAAAAATGTTCCTGTGTTCCCGCCGGAACGGGCGCTTGCATCTGTCCGGGCGGAAATCGCAGGATCATCTGCTGATAATTTCCCTGTTGTTGATGGCAATAACAACTATATCGGCAGTTTTACACGTGCTGCTCTTGACTGCTGCCGCGGCAGCAGACTTGTGTTGGTGGATCATAACGAGTTTGATCAGAGCGTGCCGGGAATAAATGAATCTCAGGTGATCGAGGTGCTGGATCATCACCGTTTGAGTATGCCGCCGTCGCCATATCCTTTCAAAGTCACCTGCGATGTTGTCGGTAGTACATGTACCCTTATTTACGAGATGTTCAGACTGGCACGCTTTGTGATCGCCCCGTCTACAGCCGGTATTCTGCTGGGGGGGATCGTCAGCGATACTCTGATGCTGCGCAGTCCTACTACGACAGAGAGGGACCGCAAAGCGGTGAAGGCACTGGAAAAACTCTGCGGAGTACAGGGGAAAGTTCTTATGCAGGAACTCTTTTCCATCGGTTCGCCCATTGCCCGCTGTTCGGCCAGGGAAGTTCTTGAACTTGACCGTAAACTTTTTTCTGGAGCTAAAGGAGCATTTTCAATTTCTCAGGTGGAAGAATCTGGTTTTGATGAGTTCAACCGGGCGCAAAAGGAGCTTGCCGCTGCTGCAAAAAATATGGCGGAAGAAGAAAAAATGGAGTTTTTCGGATTGCTTGTTACTGATGTCGTCAGGGAAAACTCCCTGTTGCTGGCGGTTGGTAATCCTGTTGTGATGTGCAAATTGCCATGGCGCAGGGTAGGGGACTGCCTGTTTGATCTGCCAGGAGTATTAAGCCGGAAAAAACAGCTTTTGCCGGTTTTGTTGAAAATTTTTGAGTGAATTTAAAGAAAAAATTGTTCTTTAGATTGACAAATCACTCTTTTTGTGTCATATTATGGAAATGTTATTTTAAACAAATTTCTAATGGAGGATTTGAAATGGCTAATGTTGATGTCCCGGAAAAGATGCTGGCTTGGCGCATGCACGGTGCGGGTATGGAAAATTTTGGTGTAAATGATCAGCCCGAACTTATTCCCGTGCCGGTTCCCGGAGATGGCGAACTTCTGGTACGCATTGAGGCGATCGGTCTCTGTTTTTCTGACGTTAAGCTGATCCGTGCCGGTCTTGAGCATCCCAGAGTCATTTCCAAAGATCTCAGTACCGATCCTGTTATTCCCGGCCATGAAGCCGTTATGAGTATTGTCAAGGTCGGTAAGGATCTGGAAGGCAAGTTTTCCGTCGGTCAGCGTTTTATCATTCAGGCTGATGTTTATGTGAATGGCAAAGGTTTTGCCTACGGTTACGCCATCAATGGCGGTATGGCACAGTATTCAATTATCGACTCAAGGATTCTTGACGGCGATGAAGGCTGCTATCTTTTGCCTGTTGATGAAAATACCCCCTCTGCTGTCGCTGCTCTTATGGAGCCCTGGACATGCGTGCAGGCAAGCTATATGATCGAGCCGAGAACTGCCCCCAAGGCAGGCGGCAAAGCACTCTTTGTCTTCGGCAGCGGCGATTTTGTCGCCGGTGCAGCTGTCGCTGCAGCCAATTACAGTTCAGTACAGATTGTTGGTAAAGCTCCTGCTGATTTTATTGCCGGAGCCGAAACCATTGCTGAACTTCCTGCACAGGGCGGTTATGATGATATTTATCTCTGCGGTGTTACTGATGCAGAAGTGGCAGCAGCAGCTGCCGTACTCGGTGCCCGCGGCGCAACTGTCAACTTTGTGGGCGCAGTCCCTGCCGGAACCATTGCTGTTGACGTCGGCAGGATCCATTATGAAGACTGGTTCTTCCAGGGGACAGCCTCCAATGACTGCTCTGCAGCCTTCGGTCGCAATGTCCGCAGCACTCTTAAGAAGGGCGGAACATGCTGGCTGCCCGGCGGGGCCGGTGCCATGGGGCAGATGCATACCCAGATGGCGGTTGAGAACCCCAACGGTCCTTCCCGTATTCTCGTAAGCGATCTTGACTCCAACCGTATCGAGAACGTCAAGCGTCAGCTTAAAGATACTATTGCCGCACGCAATATTGAATTTGTTGCCATCAATCCCTCGGAGATGACTCCTGAAGAGTTTGAGCAGAAAGTCACCGAATTTGCTCCTGAAGGTTTTGATGATATCGTTATGCTTGTTCCTGTCGTGCCTATCCTCATGTCTGCCGCAAAGCATCTCGGCAAAGATGGTCTTATGAACATTTTTGCCGGTATCCCTGCCGGTAAGACTGCTGATCTTGATGTTTCCGGTATTGCCTATGACGGTATGCGCTTCGTCGGATCATCCGGCAGTAAAACTGCTCACCTCCGCCACACTCTTGAACTGGCGGAAAGCGGCAAGCTCAAGCCGGTTACTGCTCTCGCTGCCATCGGCGGCATGAAAGACCTCAAGAAAGGTCTTGATGCTGTTATCAATGCCAGGTTCCCCGGCAAGACAGTTATATTCCCCAACTGCATCGAAATGCCGCTTGTTCCGATCAATGAACTTGACAAACTTGGCGATGATGTTGTTGCCACTCTTGACGGAGCCGGTTATTATACAATGGCCACCGAAAAGACAATCAAAGAACGTTTCTGAGGTTAACGCTTTTGAAAACTGCAGTAAAAATATGCTTGATCTGCTCCCTTTTTGCCGGAGTTGTAAGTCTGCATGCCGCATCACTTTTTGGTACGGCTTTGTCAGATGATCCCGATCAGATCATCGCTGATATTTCCAATGCTCAGGCAGATGAATGGGAGTGGGTCGGCAAAACCATGGTTTTCCGGGGGAATATCCGTATTCCCTACCGGGACATGATATTTTACTGTGATACTGCCATTGTCGATACGGAAAACAAAGATATTCAGCTTTCCGGCAATGTGCAGGTCGTGCGTTCTGTAAAAACATCACATGTTATCCCGCTTGATGAGTATCAGAGGCTCTTGAGCAAGGCTAATGTATCTGTAGAGCTCACCGGACATGTTATCGATCCCTTCGGCGGCAGACAGCTTAAAGTCGATGTCTGGATCCCCGGCGAAAGAATAACTGCAGACCATGTCGCAGGAAATCTGGAATCCGGATGGTTTGAATTTGATAACATGGTCGGTGATTTCGGGTCATTTATTGCAACTGCTGCATACGGTGAACGTACAGCCGACGGTATTTTTGAACTGGAAGATGCCGAGATAACAACCTGTGAATATCAAACCGATGACAAAAGTCATTATTCTATCGGGTGTGCCAGTGCCACTGTAAAGGCCTATAATATAGGTTATGACGGCAAGCGCAATTACAACCATGATACTGATGAACATTCTGTTTTTGCCCGGAATTGTACATTCAAGGTATTCGGAGTGCCGGTATTGTGGCTGCCGTGCTTTTATAAGCCCAAAGATCAGACTCTTGGACTTTTCCAGCTGGTAGGCGGTAAAGACAGTGATTTCGGGTATTATCTTTCTGCAAGCCGTAAATTCATTTTGAGCCAGTATCCTGCCGTCCGGGTACGCCCCAGGATAGACTGGTTTGAGAAACGTGGTGTCGGATATGGTGCTACCGGCGGTGTTTCTGCTGAAAATATCAAAATAGATCTTTATGCTTATGGAATACGGGATGAAGACCGGTACGGAAGCAGCGAGGTCGAAGCCTACCGCCTTGAGATCCCAAAAGAACGTTATGGTGTCATGTTGTCAGGAGTCGGGCATATTACCCCGCGGCTTGATTTCAGAGGTCAACTCAACATTTTCAGCGATTATTATTTTCTGAGAGATTTTTTTGAAGACAAGTTTGACGGCAACCCGGAACCGGCGACTTTTGCTGCTCTGGAATATCAATTTGACCGGGCGAGCCTCTCTGTTGTTGCCCGCCCCCGGATCAATGAGTTCTATTCAACAGTTCAGCAGCTGCCGAAGATAGTGCTGGATATGCCGCGTCAGGAAATTTTCAATACCGGTCTCTATTATCAGGGGACTCACTCAATGGACTATCTTTCCATGAAGTGGCGTGATTTTGATAAAAAAATCTATGAAGATATTGATGGCGACGGCGTGGATGACCGTATTGTGCGGGGACCGCATGATTACGAAACCTTCCGTTTTGACTCTGTAAACTTCCTTTATTATCCGATAAAACTTTTTGATGCCGTCAATATCGTTCCGAGGGCCGGTATCAGATTGACTGATTATTCTGAAACCTCCAGAGAACCGGTTTCTCCCAGTGATATCGGCGGTATGATCAATGCAACCAGAATCGAAGGTCTTTCAATCGGGGCATTTAATAATTACGATGATCTCGGCGGTCATGAGTTGCGTGTAGTTGGGGAACTCGGTGTTGAAGCGTCAATGAAATTTTACCGTTCCTGGCAAAACGTCCGCAGTCCATTCCTGAATCTTGATGGTTTGCGGCATGTCTTTGAACCTTATGCCAACTATACATATATTACCGAACCGACACTTGATCCGGAATATATTTATTATTTTGATGATATCGACCGGATTACGGAATCCAATTTTATCCGTCTCGGCGTCCGCAACCGTTTACAGACCCGCAGGGGCAATGCTGCCGATCCGGAGATATATAACTGGTTTACCATGGATAACTATTGGGATCTCTTCTTTAAGACAGAAGAGGGACAATCAGGCGCCGGTGATATCGGTACAATGATAACTTTTGCTCCCGGAAACGGTTTTTCTCTGAGTACGGATATTTCCATCAGTGTCAACGGCGATTATGAACGTGAAGACATTTACCGCAACGGCCGTAATGTCGGTCGTCCCGGTCTGGCTGGATGGGAGAATCTCAATTACTGGAACGTATCCATGAGTTATGCATTGCTGGAAGATCTTATTTTCAGTCTTACATATTCTCTGGAAGACTCTTACCGGTCACGAGCCATTTATTCCATGGGCAGTACGCTGCTCAATCCCAACGCCACGAGTATGTGGGATAATTATTCCGGAAATCTTTCTCAGGATCTTACTTTTTCTGTGTCTTTCCCCATTACCCGTGCAAGGGATTTCAGAGGCAGTTACAGCATAAGCTACGATTTCTATCAGGGAAGTATCTCTGAACAGACCCTCCGGCTTATAAAGACTTTGCATTGTTGGGAGCTTGCTGTGGAGCTTGGTCATGAACGGGAGTGGAACGGCAGAGAATATGAAAATGAATTTTCAATCCGCGGTACAGCTTATCTGACCGGGTTGGTCTCTCCGCTGGAAAAGGTTCAGACCCGGCTTAACACAAGCCTCGGCGCATTGAATGGCGGCGATGGAGCTATTAAATTTTAAGGGGTGAAGATGAAGGATCGTTATTTGGTTACCGGTGCCGCCGGTCTTATCGGCAGTGCAATCATCTGGAAAATGAACCGTGAAGGTATTGATAACATTGTTGCAGTTGACCACTTGAGCGTTTCTGAAAAGTGGAAAAATCTCCGGGCTCTTTCTTATGCTGATTATTGCGAACGGGATGATTTCTGGGAACGTTATGACAATGATGAAGAGTTTTGGAACTCACTTGCCGGAATTATTCACATGGGGGCATGTTCAGCTACAACTGAAAAAGATGCCACTTACCTTGCCCGCAATAATTTCGGTTTTACCTGCCGTATCGCTGAAAAGGCTTTGAAACATAATATCCGTTTCCTTTATGCTTCAAGTTGTGCTACTTACGGTGACGGCTCAAACGGCTGGGCTGATGATGTTGATACTATAGAAAAACTCCGCCCCCTTAATATGTACGGATACAGCAAACAGATGTTTGATCTTTATGCCAAACGGAGAGGCTGGCTTGATGAATTTGTCGGGTGCAAGTTTTCCAATGTCTATGGCCCCAATGAATTGCATAAAAACGATATGCGCAGCGTCGTCTGCCGGGCCTATGAACAGATAACTGCCAGCGGTACTTTGAAGTTGTTCAAATCATACCGTCCGGAATATGCTGATGGTGAACAGTTACGTGATTTCCTGTATGTTAAGGATGCCGCCGATATTGTCTGGTATCTTTTCTGTAACAGAGAAGCTGCCGGGCTCTTCAATGTGGGCAGCGGCAGGGCGGAAAGCTGGAACGCTCTTGCCAGAGCAGCATTCGCCGCTTTGGATAAACCTCTGAATATAGAATATATTGAGATGCCGGAAACTCTCAAGGGTAAATATCAATATTATACCTGTGCGGAACTTGACCGTCTCCGTTCCGTTGGTTATACCCGGGAAGCCATGTCGTTGGACGAGGCTGTAAAGGATTATTATTCATACCGTTTGCGTGATGCTTTTCTGGGTGATGAGTAAAAGTGGATATTGCCGGTATCTATTGTGAAGCAGTCAGGGTACAGGAGATAATTGCTTCAGGCAGGTCTTCTCTTGATGATTGTCTGGATGCGTCGTCCCGCAGGGAAATACGCCGTACACTGGGAGATCTGCTTTTCAAACTTTACCGGAACTGCCGTCTTTACGATGGCTTTATCGCTGATAATTGCAGCAAAAGGCCCGATCCCGGAATCAGAAGGCTTCTTTATGCCGCCTTCACACAAATATGGTTCCGCAGCGGCGTTGCACCGGAAGTTGCCTGTAATGGAGCGGTGGAGAGCGCTAAAATGCTTTTCGGCAAAAAATGCAGTGGTTTTGTAAACTGGCTGTTACGTAAAGCTGTTATTTCGCCTGTACCGGACGGAAAACACCTGCCTCCTGCTGTGGAAAACCGCTGGAAACGTTTCTGGGGAAGTGATACTGTAAAGGAACTGGACAAACTTTTTGCCGCTTCACCTGAATTCCGTTTTTTCTGGCGCAGACGCAAAAACACGTCAGTACCTCCGCCGGCCGGAGCAGTATCTGCAGATCCCGGATTTCAGTGTCCTGTGGAATTTTTTGCCGCTCCCAAGGATGGGATAACGCTTGATGATCTTGCTGTAGAATTACAAAATAAAAATATATATATACAGGATCCGGCAACTGCTTTTTTTGCCTCTTTTGCTCTGCCTGCTGACGGTGATGAGGTTCTTGATATGTGTGCTGCTCCGGGCGGGAAAAGTCTTTTACTGTACGATCTTGTGCCTGGAATAAAACTTACCTCCTGTGACCGGGCGGTGCCGAGATTCCGGCGTTTGCAGGAAAATTGTCTCGGTACAGAGATCAAATGTATTGCTGCTGATGCGGCAGAATTAGCAGCTGTTGCCGGAAATCATGAACGTTTTGACTATATACTTGCTGATCTTCCATGTTCAAATATGGGGGTGTTCCGGAGCCGCCCCGATGCTTTGTGGCGACAGGCGGAAGGATTGGATATGACGCTGGTTGAATTGCAGAAAAAACTTGTTTCTGCTGCTTGTCTCATGCTTAAACCATCCGGATCTCTTGTATTAAGCACCTGCAGTATCGATCCGGAAGAAAATGATGCATTAGCCGGATTGCTTGTTGAAAGAGGTTTTAATGTGTCACCGCACTTGCTGTTGCCATCGGGAAATCATGATGGCGCATGGTGCTGTATTGCGGAAAAGGCGGTGAAGTAATGTTGAAATTGCAGAATGAATTTGATGGTCTTCCTGATTTTCAAGCCGCAGAAATAACTTTTACCCCGGAAACGGAACCGGGGAGTTCTATTGCCGGAAATACATATTTTGTGAGTTCCTCACAGCCTGCCGGAAAAGATGGGTCGTTGGAGAGTATTGTAAAGAATACAGAAGCATTTTTTGACCCGGAAACTGGTGCTTTGCGGGATTTTTCCAAACATTCCGGCAGGGAGTATGAGTTCCGTGCCGGACAGATGAAGATGGCGGAAAGCATTGCTTCGGCTCTGGTAGCCGGTAAGAACCTTGTTATTGAAGCTCCGACAGGTATCGGTAAAAGTTTTGCTTATCTTGTGCCGCTGGTATATTGGTCACAACTGCTGCCGCACCCTGCCGTTGTCTCCACCGGAACAATTCATTTGCAGGAACAGCTTATAAAAAAAGACCTGCCTATGTTGGCAAAATTGACGGGTATCCCTTTCAAAACAGCCATTGCCAAAGGGCGAAGTAATTATCTGTGCTTGCGGCGGCTTGACCTTGCTTTGAGTGATGCAGCGTCAAGATTGTTTGAAACCGACGGGTTGGGGAGGGAATTGAAAAATATTGCCCAATGGAGTCGCTCATGTTCAAGCGGTGATCGGGATGAACCGGATGTGCGTTTTGATCCGAGAGCATGGAATCTTGCCGCATGCGAAGCTAACAGCTGTATGTCTAACCGTTGTCCGCATTTCAAACGCTGTTTTTACTGGAAAGCCCGTTTAAGTTGGGATGAAGCAGATATCATTGTTGCAAACCATGCCCTGTTTTTTGCCAATATGAAACTGGAAAATGAGGAACTTGCCGATGCAGAATCCGCAGGCGGCGGTATTCTGCCGCGTTTCAGTGCAGTCGTGATCGATGAGGCGCATACGCTGGAAGATGCAGCCGCAGATCATCTGGGACTGCAAGTTTCTGAATTAGGTTTGCTGGGGTATCTCAACAGGCTTTTCAATCCAGATACCGGTCATGGCTTATTGCTGAAGTCCGGCGTGGAAATGCAGAAACTGCGGGCAATGGTAGTGGAAATGCGGGAAAAGGCAAAATTATTTTTTAAAATAGTCGGCCAGTTTCTTGCCCAGGTCGATGACACGGTGCGGGAGGTCAAAGAAGAAGGACTTTTTCCGGATATACTTTCGTCTGAACTGCGGGAGTTCAGGCTGCAGCTGCTTGACGTTGCGGCTGCAGAAAAGGATGAAAGTATCCAAACGGAACTTGAGGGCGCTGTTGTCAGGGTAGGGGAGTACGCCGATGCTTTAAGTGTCTTCATTCAGCGCAGTATGGGCGAATATGTATACTGGGTGGAAAAAGATCAGGATTGCCTTGTTCTTCACGGTGCTCCTCTCAATGTGGCAGATTTGCTTTGCGTTCATTTGTTCCGCCGCTCTTATCCGGTTGTTCTTACCAGTGCCACGCTGCAGGTAAATGGCAGATTTGATTATTATACGAAGCGTATAGGGTATGAGGGCGAAGTTCCGGTATCACTTGAATCGCCATTTTCTCCGGAGCAGGTGCAATTGTATCTGCCGGACAGATTGCCGGATCCGGCACATCAGGATTATCTCAATATGCTTTTGTATTTTATTCCCCGCTGCATTAATGTTACCGGGGGCGGCAGTCTTGTACTTTTCACCAGTTATTCATTGCTGCAAAGCTGCGCCAGGGAGCTTGAAAAAGAATTGCATGATGCCGGATACCCGCTTCTTGTGCAAGATGGTACCCGTTCCCGCAGCGTACTGCTCCGTGAGTTCAGGAATACCCCAAATGCGGTGTTGTTCGGGACAGACAGCTTCTGGACAGGGGTTGATGTCCCCGGTGAGGCACTGCGCAATGTGATCGTTACCAAACTGCCGTTTGCTGTGCCGACACAGCCGCTGATCAAAGCAAGGTGCGAAAAGATAACAGCAGATGGCGGGAACTCCTTTATGGAGTATTCTGTGCCGGAAGCGATCCTTAAGCTCCGTCAGGGAATCGGCAGACTCATCCGTACCTCCAGCGATAAAGGGATGATAACGATTCTTGACAGCAGAGTTCTCACTAAAAGATACGGTAACATGTTTTTGCGGTCACTGCCGCAGTATCCAAGAGTGGATTTTGAGTTTTGATTGGTATTTTGTATCTCTGAGATGTACCTGGATAACAAAGAATTTGTAAAAAGAAAATTATAAAAGTATATTTTCCGGCATAGAGATTTATTTATATGAGGGATGCTGTATGCAGAAAAATGATTTTCTTCATAAGATTACTGAATGTTGGCGGCCTTTTGACGGAGTGGAAGTAATTGAAGTTGAGCAGGGGTGGGGACGCCTTATGTGCGGCAGGGACGTAGAGGGTAATCCGCTGTGTATTGCCGGAAAAAGGTTTGACCGCGGCTTTGGAACACATGCCAAAAGCAGAATCAGAGTAGTTTCGCCACGGCCATTGGTTTATTTCAGAGCCAGTGTGGGGATCGCTGACAATGCTTTTGTCTGTGCCAATGCAGGATTCACCGGGAATATGACTTTTTCTGTTGAAGCAGAAGGGGGTGTTGTTGCATCTGCTGCAGTGTCATTCGGGGAGACTGCAGTTATTGCTGTTGACCTCAATGGCATAAAGGAGATTGATCTGGTTGCGGAGGCTGATTTTGTTTTTTGCGCACATGCGAACTGGGGGGCACCGGAGCTGGTAACTGCAGATGGTGGAGTGATATATCCGGGAGAGAACGATGAATTGAGAAAAGCATTTCCTGCCGGAACTCCTGTGGATTTTGTTTATAACGGCGTGAGAGCAGCAGACTTTATTGCTGTTAATGGCATGAACCATTTGGTTGAAGATGATGGAGATTGGTGGCGGCATACATATACAAGTTCTTCTCCGGAACTTGTTTTTGAACTTGTTTGCCTTGAATACAAAGAATTTCCTGTGCTGGAATGGCATGTCAGGTTCAGCCGTCCTGCAAGTTCGGCTGCCGGCGGGGTGCTTGCCGATGTTAAATCGCTGTTGTGGAATAATCCGTATTCCAAAGGTACGTTCCGCTTCCGCCGTTACCATGGTTCAATAGAGGCAGTTGCAGAAAGTTATCCTGACAGTTTTCATGATTCCTTTCTTCCGGTGGAATGTGAAGCTGAAGAAGGTGCCAGGTGGCATTTTTCGGCGACTTCCGGCAGACCTTCTGCTCAATGGATGCCTTTTTTTGATGTGGAAAACGATAATGTATTCTGGCGTTTTGCAATTGGGTGGGCCGGACAGTGGGAATGTAATGCTGCATTTGAAAACGGAACTTTTACTGCCGGCATGGGAATTGAAAGATTTTCGGCATTTCTGGAGAAGGGGGAAGAACTGAATTTCCCATCCATACTTATGATGAGGTGCAGCGGTTCTGACTTCCACATGAGTGTAAATATTTGGAGGAGATTTTTCCGTACCCATATTATGCATAATGCCAGTGCTCCCCTTGCGGTCATGACCTGGGGAGGGGTGTCAAAAGATATGCATTTGCAGAAAATCTCAATGATCCGTGAAAAATCTTTACCTTTTGAGGTGTATTGGGTGGATGCCGGTTGGTTCGCTCCGCCAAGTATTTCTGAACATGAACCGGTATGGGTTAAAACCGTCGGTAATTGGAAACATCATCCGGAAACGCTTCCCGGCGGTTTTGCGGAAATTGCAGATGCTGTTCACGGGGCAGGAATGAGATTTCTGCTGTGGTTTGAGCCTGAACGTGCCCGCCGCGGCAGTATGAACGAACGGGAAAAAAATGAATTTTTTCTCAATGACGAAAGCGAAAACTGTCTTTTAAATCTTGGTGATGATGAGGCATGGGAATATTGTTTCAACAGTCATGTTGGATTGATACGGGAATATAAAATTGATTGGATACGTTTTGATTTCAACATTTCACCATTGAGTTACTGGCGCAAAAAGGATCTTCCCGGCAGGATCGGTGTATGCGAAGTTAAATATGTATCCGGCTTATACCGTTTCTGGAAGAGATTGCGTGAGGAGTTCCCGCATCTGCAGATAGATAATTGCGCCTCTGGCGGTCGCCGTCTGGATTTTGAACTTCTCCGGTTCAGTGTACCTTTGTGGTACAGCGATATGCAGTGCTTTGAAAATTTTGATCCGCAAATGGTTTTAACTCAAATTTCCGGACTCAGTTCTTATTTGCCGGTATTTGCTTGCGGGACTCAAAATAAGCAGGGCGGTGATACCTATAATTTTCGTGTGTCAATGGCAAACGGTCTGGATGTGCATTGGTTTTATAACAGTGAGTTTGCTCATGAAACTTATCCCCATACCTGGCTTAGGGAAAGATTATTGGAATTTTTGCAGGTACGTGAATGTTTTGCCGGGGATATTTATTGGCTGGCTGCTCCGGAACCCTCTTGCCGGAACATGTCGGTTATGCAATATGACCTTCCTGAATGCGGAAAAGGTATCGTGCTGGTTGCCCGTGATAAAAAATGTCCTGAACTGGCACGGATAATCAAATTGCATGGGTTGAATCATGAAATGAAATATCGGATTTGGGATGCTGACGGGGCAATAAAATCAAAAACAATTACTGGCAAGCAATTATCCGAAGAGGGGATTGTGGTAAAAATTGATAAACCTCAGACTGCATTATTGATACAATACAGCACGCTGCAATAAATATGTAATTTGTTCAAGCAACAGAAACAGATCACAGCAAGCAACAGAAATGTAGCGTAAAAACCAACTGAAATATAACGCAGCAACCAAACAAAAAAGCCACCCTGAGGTGGCTTGATTTTTATTGGTAGCGAGTACTGGGCTCGAACCAGTGACACGTGGATTATGATTCCACTGCTCTACCAACTGAGCTAACTCGCCTTACATTTCTTAATATAGCATTTGTTGCTGGAAAGTCAAACGACATGAAGCAAAAAAAGCAAAAAAAGATTGATTTCTGCAGTTTTTTGGCATAAAAATGTTACTTTATTTTGCGACTGTTTTCCCGGTTAATATTCCTGGTGGGATATACCGGGAAAAAAGACCCGTTGTAAACTTTTCAAGGGCTTACAACGGGTCAATGGTGCATTAATGCGGAGAATTATTTCTCGGCTTCAGCAGCAATGGCAGCCTGCGCTGCCGCCAGACGTGCCAGCGGTACGCGGAAGGGACTGCAGGAGACATAATTCAAACCGATCTTGCAGCAGAATGCCACAGACTGGGGATCGCCGCCGTGTTCACCGCAGATACCAAGTTTAATATCTTTGCGGACGGAACGGCCTTTTTCGGCTGCGATACGAACGAGTTCGCCGACACCTTCCTTGTCAAGAACCTGGAAGGGATCGTATTCGTAAATGCCCTTGCGGACATATTCGCCAAGGAACTTGCCGGAGTCATCGCGGGAGAAACCGCAACCCATCTGGGTAAGGTCATTGGTACCGAAGCTGAAATATTCAGCAACTTCTGCGATCTGATCAGCAGTGACGGCAGCTCTGGGAACTTCGATCATAGTACCGATTTTGATATTGAGCTTGATGTTCTTTTCTGCTTCCACAGAAGCGATCACCGCATCGATGATCTTTTTCTGGATAGCCAATTCTTTGACATTACCAACCAGGGGAACCATGATTTCAGCTTTGGAGCCGGGGACTTCTGCAGCGGCTTCAGCAATGGCACGGGTCTGCATGGCGGTGACTTCGGGATAGGTGATACCGAGACGGCAGCCGCGATGTCCGAGCATGGGGTTGAATTCGTGGAGGCTGTCAACAACTTTGGCGACAGCTTCCTTAGTGGTGCCGAGTTCCTGTGCCATTTCCTGCTGACCTTTTTCATCCTGGGGCAGGAATTCATGCAGCGGGGGATCCAGCAAACGGACATTGCAGGGACGGCCGTCGAGAGCGGAGAACATTCCCTTGAAGTCAGCTTTCTGAAGAGGCATCAAAGCGGCAAGAGCTTTTTCATACTGTTCAACAGCGGAGAGATCTTTGGCGACTTTTTTGAGATCTTCAAGAGTATCGACACCGTTGACATCTTTCTGCTTGCGGACAGTTTCAGCCACAAGGATCAGACGGCGGAATTCAACGATACGGTCGTCTTCAAAGAACATGTGTTCTGTACGGCAAAGTCCGATACCTTCTGCGCCGAAACGGACTGCGACCTGGGTATCTTTGGGGGTATCGGCATTGGTACGCACCTGAATAGTGCGGTATTTATCTGCCAGAGCCATGATTTCGCCGAAGGGACCGGTAAGTTCCGGTTCCACAGTGGGGATACGACCGGCATATACTGCGCCGAGAGAACCATCAAGGCTGATCCAGTCACCGGCGTTGAAAACCTGTTCGCCGAAAGAAATTGTCTTTTTGGCATAATCGATAACTGCTTCGCCGCAACCGGCAACACAGCATTTACCCATTCCGCGGGCAACCACAGCAGCGTGGCTTGTCATACCGCCGCGGGCAGTGAGGATACCTTCGGCAACATGCATACCGGAAATATCTTCGGGGCTGGTTTCGATACGGCAGAGGATGACCTGCTGACCCAGGTTGTGGGCACGCTCTGCTTCAAGTGCAGAAAAGACGATCTGACCGGAAGCTGCACCGGGGCTGGCGGGAAGACCGACAGAAAGTCTCTTGTAATTTTCGTGTTTGAGTTTGGGGAAAACCGGGTGAAGCAGCTGATCCAGCTGATCGGGTTTTACACGCATAACAGCGGTTTTTTCATCAATAAGTTTTTCGTTGAGCAGATCAACAGCAATGCGGACTGCGGCCTGGGCGGTACGCTTACCGTTACGGGTCTGCAGCATGAAAAGTTTGCCGTCCTCAATGGTGAACTCAAGATCCTGCATGTCCTTATAGTGATTTTCCAGTTTGACACGGATGGCATCAAGCTGTTTGAAACATTCAGGCATTGCTTCTTCCAGAGAGGGGAATTCTTTGGCACGGCGATCTTCAGAAATGCCTTGGGACTGTGCCCAGTTGCGGGAACCGGCAACAGTGATCTGCTGGGGAGTACGGATACCGGCAACAACATCTTCGCCCTGGGCGTTGATAAGAAATTCGCCGTAGAAGAATTCGTGTTCACCGGTTGAGGGGTCACGGGTAAAGGCAACACCGGTTGCGCTGTTGGGGCCTGAGTTACCGAAGACCATTGACTGCACGTTGACTGCAGTTCCGAGAAGACCGCGGATATCGTTTATGCGGCGGTAGTAAATTGCACGGGGGTTGTTCCAGCTGGAGAAAACAGCACGGATACCCTGCCAGAGCTGGGTTTCGGGATCGGTGGGGAAATCATTGCCGGTGTGTTTTTTGACCAGAGCTTTGTACTGGCTGATGACATTTGCAAGGTCATCGCAGGTGAGGTCGGTATCCAACTTGACACGTTTTGTGGCCTTTACATCAGAAAGGATCTCTTCAAAATCATGGTGCGGCACGCCGAGAACCACATCACCGTACATCTGAATGAAGCGGCGGTAGCTGTCAAGGGCGAAACGCTCGTTGCCGGTAAGTTTGGTGAGTGTTTTGACGGTTTCGTCGTTAAGACCGAGGTTGAGGATGGTATCCATCATACCGGGCATGGAGTCTGCTGCACCGGAACGGACAGAAACCAGCAGGGGTTTTTCGCCTTTGCCGAATGTTTTGCCGGTAACTTTTTCGAGGTTGGCAAGAGCGGCCTTCACCGGTGCGTTAAGTTTTTCAAAAAGTTTTTCTTCACCGATTTCGTAGTATTCGGCACATGCTTCAGTGGTGATGGTGAAGCCGGGAGGGACGGGGAGGCCGAGGCTGGCCATTCCAGCAAGGTTTGCGCCTTTACCACCAAGGATCGCACGCATCAAACCGTTGCCTTCGGAGTTGCCGCCTCCGAAATTGTAGACGTACTTCTTCTCTTTAGACATCTTATACAGTCCTTCTTTGTTTTTTGTCCTTGCCATTACCTGGAACCCTGTGTTCCGGCTGCTTGGACTACAGTTTTGTTTAGCTTATCTCATATAATATACCATTTATTTTTATAAATGCTACTTAAAATGGATTTTTTTGCAAAAAAAATAGAAAATATTGCAGATAAGTTTAGCCAGCAGGTGTAACAATCATGGAAGTCAGGCAGTTTTATTGACAGAAAAAAAACAATAATTCCCCTTCAAAACGGGATTAGGCGGTATAAATGATAGTTGTTGGTAGTTGCGTAATTGACAATGATTTACATCAAAAAAGGAAAAAAGTTCATAAATCTATTTGCTTTTTGTTTTTTGCTGGTGTATAGTAAGCACAGTTTATGCTTTTGAGATTTTGCATAACAGACTAATTTTATAAGGAGATGTTAAAAATGGCAGACAAGAAAGAAATTTTTGCAGACGGTATCGGTCAGATCCACTTCGCAGGCGGTATGGTCCGTTATGATTTTGTGACTCTTCAGCCCGGCGAAGAAGGCAAGGCTCCTGAAGCAAAGAGTAATGTCCGTGTGATTATGCCTCCCCAGGGATTCCTCAGTGCATTCAACTCTATGCAGCAGCTTATTGACAAACTGCTCGAAGCTGGCGTGCTGCAGAAGAACGAAGCCAAGAAGTAAGTATCACTTCTTCCGGTTACATCAGAGAAGTTAAGCCTACCGCTGGCAGTTATCTGTTCATAGGCCCGGTAAACGACGCGGGACTGAAGGCGGGTGTTGTGACGCAATTGTGAGATTTTCTGTTGTTGCAATTGACAGTATCCCGGTGCTTATCTGAAAGGGTTATGGTTCTGTTTTTTTCTGATGTTGTATATGCGGCGGCAAAATATATTTTTTGCCGCCATTGTCTGCATAATAATAACGTGAATGAATCAGGATGGTTTCACGAGTTGTTGTGAAATGATCTTTCAATGAAGAGATAAAGATTATGAAATTATATCTTGGTTGTCGGGATCTCCGCCCCGAAGGATTTAAGGTTGTGGATATTGATCCCTCCCGTAATCCTGACATTGTTGCCGATATTGCCAATATGCCGCAGGTTATGAGTGGATCTTGTTCGGAAGTTGTTGCCAGTCATGTGCTTGAACATCTTGAGTGGCCGGAGTCGTTCCGGGCGCTTGCAGAGATTTCCCGGATCATGCGCCGTGGCGGTGTTTTGAGGCTTTCAGTGCCCGATCTTTACGTTATTTTCAAACTTTTGACCTCCGGTGAAAGACCTTATTATGCTGCCGGTATGATTTTCGGTTCCGGCGGAATTGAAAACAAGTATGAGCAGCATCGTTTCGGCTTTACCTGCGAGATGCTTATCCCGGTGCTTTCTCTCCTCGGATTCGGCGAATTTGACTGGTGGAACTCCAAGCTCCCGGAAGGTGCCAACGGTTGGGCGGCACTCGGTGATGAAAAGATAGCGATTTCGCTCAATATCAAAGCAGTTAAACAGGAAGAACCTGCCTGTGACTGTGTTGCATTGTATCAGCGTCTGCGTGAATGTCCCATGAGGGAATTTGATGATGTCGTTGCTGATTTTGTTGCTAACCGTACTCCTGCAACCAGGCTTTCTCCCATGGTGTATCAGCGGATCCATTTCCAGTTGATCGAGGCAAAACAGCGTATCGCCTATCTTGAAACAGAGCTTGCGTCTGCCAATAAGGCTGCAGAAGAAGCCGCAAAAGCAGCTGCTGCCAAACTGAATCAGCCCAAAAAGAAATCCTGGTTGAGTTGATATGCCTGACCACCGGATGAATTCTTTCTATTACCGGGCAGTAAAAAAATATAATGAATATGTGAGTTCGGACCATGCGTGGTTCCCTTTTTGCAGATATACGATGAGATGGTTGTTTGGTAAGGCGAAGAGAAAACTTCAGACCGCTGAAGTTATTTTACGCAAGAAAGAGATCGTTGATAATCCTGACGCAGTTATGATGGCAGTCAGGGTTACCGGCGGTCTCGGCGACTGCGTTGTGCTGGCACGTGTTTTGCGTGATCTCAGTGCGGTTTGTGATAATGTTCTGGATTTTTATCTTTTTCTGCCTTCTGTCGATTATGCCAAGTGGGCATTTGCAGATGTCCCGAACATCAAAGGTGTGTTCCCCGATGTTTTTATGGAGAGATGCAAACTTGACTGTGATTGCGGTCTTTATTTGAACAGTTTTGCTTTTTTTGATGAAGAGCATTTTCAGATGGACAAGATCCGGCGCATTGCTCCCAAACTTTTTGAAGTGATCGCCACTACTATCCGAAACCGTAAACAGTGGAACGTTTTTATTGACAATCATCCTGTTCTTGATGGAGCGTTTGCCCGTCAATTGACGGCTCAAGGTAAAAACCGTTATAATTTCATTCACTCCCTTATGGGACTTCCCCTTTCTTCGGTGCGGCAGAAATTGCCTGCAAAAAGAAATCGTGCGGCAGAAGTAAAAAAGAAATTTCCTCTGTATGTGACTGTCAACACCGGTTTTGACAGTATGTTTGTTATCGGCACAAATACTGCAACAAAGTGTTGGCCTCGGGAGCATTGGGCAAGACTTGTTGAAATCTTGAAAAAAGAACATCCGGAACTCGGTGTTGTACAGGTGGGCGGCAAGAACAGTGTTATTATTCCCGGATGTGACTTCAATTTTGCCGCCAAGACGTCTCTGGATGAGGTTGCCGGTGTATTGCAGGGATCACGTTTGCATATTGATATCGAGGGCGGTCTGGTGCATGCAGCTTCAGCTATCGGTACCAAGTCGCTTGTACTTTTCGGACCGACAAGTATGAAATATTTTGCCTATGCAGAGAATATCAATCTTAAGGATGATTTCTGCAATGATTGCTGGTGGGCAACAGAACGCTGGATGGAAAGCTGTCCGGCTCATCATGAGGTTCCGTGCATGAGGCGTTTGGATCCGGAGCGTGTTGCAATAGCAGTATTTGACGAAATCAGCTTCCGCAAGAGTACCGGAAAGAAGAGTTAAGGTGTATCTATGAGGGCTGTTGATTATGATTTGCGGTCTCTCTGGATGACTCTTCTTGTCAAAGATTTGAAGGCAAAGTATAAAAATACTTTACTGGGATATGCATGGAGTGTTATCATGCCGCTTTTCCAAAGTGTGGTCTTTTTCTTTGTTTTCAGTGAATTTCTGCGTTTCCCTATAGAAAATTATTTTCTTTTTCTTACTATAGGATTTGTAGTCTGGCAGTTTTTCAATAATACTCTTATGCTGGGGGCAACAGTATTCAATGCCAACCGCAGTCTTGTGTGCCGCACTATGGCTCCGCGGTGGATTTTTGTGGCTGCCAGTACCGGTGCTGAGGCTTTTCACCTGCTGGTCACACTTCCGGTTTTGCTGTTTTTGATGTTTCTTTGCGGGCGCAATATGGCTTTGAGCGGGGTATGGTGTCTTCTTGCCGGTTTTATTTCTCTACTGCTTATGGGTTATGGATTTGCTCTTATGATTGGCATTGCCAACGCCTGTTTCAGGGATTTGGAGCGTATAGTGCAGCTTTTGCTGATGGTGTGGTTTTATGTTACTCCTGTTTTTTACGGGATCGGGCAAGTGCCGGAGAAATACCATTGGCTGCTTAAACTTAACTGTATGTATTATCCGGTAGAACTTTTCCGCAGTGCTTTTTATGCTCCGGCAAATTGCTTTCTCTCCTGTATTTTATCCCTTTGCTGCGGTGTGGTAATAGCTGCTGCAGGTACTCTTGTGTATCGCTGGCAGCAGAAAAAGTTGGCAGAGGTGATCTGATGAGCAGGATCATGCTTGATGTTTGCGGAGTAACCAAGGATTTTCAACGCGTCCGCAGTGAATACGGTTTGAAAGATATACTGCTGCACAGTGTGCTGTGGCTGCGGGAGCGGAAACGAAAAAAAAAGTTTACTGCGGTCGATGATATATCCTTCTCGGTTGCTCAAGGAGAAAGTCTTGCTGTACTCGGAGCGAACGGTGCCGGGAAAAGTACATTGCTTTCTCTGCTTGCCGGAATAATAGAACCATCTTCCGGCAGTATAGTGCGAAACGGCAGGATAGGACTTATGCTGGAGCTGGGATCAGGTTTCTGTCACGATCTTTCCGGGCGTGAAAATATCATGCTCAACGGTTTGCTGCTTGGTGCAAAAGGTTCGTGGCTGAAGAAAGTGGAAGATGATATTATTGAGTTTTCCGGAGTACGTGATTTTATTGATGAACCATTGCGTACATATTCCACTGGTATGCAGACCCGGCTTGGATTTGCCATTGCGGTTCATATGCAGCCGGATATTCTGCTGATAGATGAGGTTCTTTCTGTCGGGGACAGTGATTTCCGGCGTAAATGCCTTGCCCGGTTGCGGCAGATGCAGCAGCAGGGGGTTACTGTTGTTCTTGTGACCCATTCTTTGCATGACGCCGTTGATTTCTGCACCAATGCCATATATTTGCACAAAGGGAAAATTATTTTTTCCGGAACATCCGGACAGGTAGCCGATGCGATTCAGAGAAATAATTACGAATATTGAAAAAAATGGAGTATGGTCTGTTTTTATTCTGATCATTATTATTGCCGGCAGTGCCGCATTGGCGGCAAAACTGCCTGCAACTGATATTGCTGAGGTTTATGCTCCTGCAGCCGAGGCGTTTGCCCGTGGCGATTGGAAATATGCATTTCACCCCAGGATCGGCGTGTTTTATCCGGCTTTGACCGGGAGCATCGTATGGATAAGCGGCTGGACAGGGGAAAGCGCATGTCAGGCGGCAAGTATATTGCTTTTTGCTTTGTGCTGTTTTCCGCTTTTTGCGACTTTTGAAATGATTTGGGACAGGCATACAGCTTTTGTTGCCATATTGCTTACTGCCGGGACATCGCATATTGTAAGATTTGTTGCAGAAGGCTTGCGGGACAGCGGCAAGTGTCTCGGACTTGCTTTGATGGCGTATGGACTCTGCTGCCTCGTGCGGAACAGAAGATCCTTATGGGCTGGAATCGTTTTTGTTGTCGGAGCCGCCCTGCTTGTGATACTTCGGGGCGAGGGGGGGATCATAGTTGTTGTATGTGGAGTATATGCCTGTAAACTTGTTGGGGATTGGAAACGTATTGCAGCAGGAATACTGCTTTTTTTGCTGCTTCTGCTCCCGCAGCTGCTGTATAATTTCAAAGTATTGGGTTATCCTGTGCCGGAATTGCGTTATGCCGTTGTAATGCAGGAATCAGGCATTCCGCCATTCAGAACGCCGGAGGTTGAAATCCCGGAGAGTGCATTATGAATGTTTTAAGTGCGATATTCAAAGGCTTTTATCCTTATCTGGCTTTTTTTGCATTGCTTGGTATCATGTTGCGTATTTACCGGCGGCAGTGGACAAAGTATGAGAGTGTAATTATTTTTGTATACCTCACCTCATTATTTTTTACTGTGGTGCAATGTTGTTTTCTGGGCGGGCATCTTTCCAGAAGATATCTTTTGACGGCAGTGCCGCTATTGTGGGGGTGGGCAGCCTATGCATTGATGGAACTTACCCGTATCAGGATACTCTTGCTCCTGATACCTGTCGGCGCAGCTTTTTTGTTGTGGGATTCCTTCCGTACATCTCTTGAATACTTATGGAAACCTTCCAAAAAAATTGAAGTTGAAGCTCTTGATGTGCTTGTACCGGTAATACAGCAGGATTGGCAGGGTGAGGATTTTTTTGATCCGGGAATATGGTGGGACAGATATTGTGCGCCGGAGCGGCCTGTTGTGCAATGTGTTGATTTCCCTTTTGTCGGATATCGTTCCGGAGGGCGTTTTTTTTCGCCTGAATCGCCTAAAAAATTGCAACCGGATTACATTATTTCTGAAAATTACAATATTAATGAGCCATATTTCGTGATTTGGACTGGAAAAATCGCTGGAAAGTGCTATATTGTAAGTAAATATTCTCAAAATAAGGAATGAGCAATGAGCAATGGACAGGATGTGAGCGGACTCAGGTGTCTGCAAATGCTTTTTTCAAAGGTGCGGAGAAATGTGAATTTCGCCTCTCTGATCACCGATGCATTGTTGCAGGAATACCAGCAGAGTCCTTCAGATATTATTATAAAATTATCTGAAAATCAACAGTTATCTCCGGAAACAGTTATCGGAGAGGAAAAGTTGAATCTTTATGCGGGCCCTGCTGTTTGTCAGTTGAAAGGCGGCCGTTGGGTACTGGTTTTTGATACCCGTCACTTGAAAAATCCGGAAGGACAGACCACTCTTGTCGATCCCGGCAATTCAAATCAGGTGCTGAAGGTAAATACTGCAGAATTTCTTCAGCAATTCGACGGCGTTGCCATTATATTCCGCAATCTTGCTCAGGTAGATGCCCGCAAACAGACCAGGCTGACATCATTTCTGGCCATAGCGCATCATCATAATACGGCAGCAGATATCCGGGAAATAATGCACGAATATGCTGTCGGCGAGGAAGAGGTTAAGGAAAATCTGTTTACTGCTATTGCTGCCAATTATAATTTCAAATGTAAAAAAGTTAAACTTTCCTGGGATAAACTGAAAAAGTCAACAGATGTTTTTCCCTGCATATGTATCAAGCCGTCCGGAACTTATGCTGTTGTCTGCGGATTGAAAGCTGTTGAAAATGACGAACCGCAAATTGTGATCCTTGATCCGGCTTCGGATAATTATAATACTCCGGACAGATTCCGTCCGATGACAAAAGATGAATTTGCGGAAGAGTTCACTTTCACTTTCATTTTGCTGAAAAAGGTGTACAAACTTACAGATGAGAATCAACCTTTCAGTCTGCGCTGGTTTATTCCGGAATTTATCAAAAATAAGGGGATCTTCGGCAGAATTGCCCTTATGGTGGTAATGCTTACCATTTTCTCTCTGATCGTGCCGCTGTTTTTTCAGATAGTAGTGGACAAGGTTCTTGTAAATCAGGCATACAACACCCTCAATGTCCTTGGGGTTGGTATTCTGTTGGCGATCATCTTTAATGCGATCGTCAATTTTACAAGAAGTTATCTGTTGCTTTTTGCTACTAATAAAATAGATATTGCAACAGCTACCAAAACATTCACGCATCTGATGAAGCTGCCGGTAGATTTTTTCGATCGGGTTCCTTCCGGAGTACTGCTGAAACACATGCAGCAAACAGAAAAAATCCGCGGCTTTCTTTCCGGCAACCTCTTTTTTACCTTGCTGGATGTTTTTGCTCTGTGTATTTTTATTCCGTTTCTGCTCTTTTACAGCGTAACACTTACTCTTATTGTGATCGGATTTTCCACTCTGATGGCAGTTGTGATTGCTACATTGATAAAACCCTTCCAGCGCAGACTTGATGAATTGTATCAGGCAGAGGGAAAAAGGCAGAGTATGCTGGTGGAATCCATTCACGGAGTGAAAACGGTTAAATCCCTTGCGTTGGAGCCTGTTGAAAAGAAAATTTGGAATGACTCCACCGCATATGCCATCAAGTCTTATTTCCGGGTCGGTAAAATTTCAATGACCGCCCAGAGCATAAGCCATATGCTGGAAATGATGATGAGTATCTGTGTGATATGGGTCGGTGCGCATCTGGTATTTGATCATGTTATTTCCATCGGTGCTTTGATCGCTTTTCAGATGCTTGCCAACCGTGTGACCGGACCGTTGGTCAAAATGGTGGGGCTTATTCACGAATATCAGCAGATCGCACTTTCTGTGCGTATGCTTGGTGTTGTTATGAATACTGCTCCGGAGCCTGCCGGCGGCGGTGTCCGCAACCCGCTCAAAGGCGGTATACAGTTTGAAAATGTTTCTTTCCGTTACCGTCAGGATCTGCCGATGGTCATCAAAACTTTCAACCTGGATATCAAACCGGGAATGACTATCGGATTTGTCGGACGATCCGGGTCCGGAAAAACAACCATAACAAAACTGCTGCAGGGGCTGTATCCTGTAACACAAGGTATCATCAAAATAGATGGAATTGATATCCGCGAGTTGGATAAAGCACATCTCCGCCGCAATATCGGTGTCGTGCTGCAGGAAAATTATTTTTTCAGCGGTACAGTCAGGGAGAATATCTCTCTTCCCAAACAGAATGCCTCCCTTGAAGAAATTATTTATGCTGCCAAGCTCTCCGGCGCAGATGAGTTTATCCAAAAACTCCCCAAGGGGTATGATACCATGCTGGAAGAAAACGCTTCCAACCTTTCCGGCGGTCAGAAGCAGCGGCTGGCTATTGCCCGTGCTTTGCTGACCAATCCTCCGATCCTTATTTTCGATGAAGCAACCAGTGCGCTTGACCCGGAAAGTGAAGAGGTTATCCGCAAAAATCTGAAAGCTATTGCTCAGGGACGTACCGTTCTTATTGTTTCGCACCGGTTGAGCATCGTCAGTCATGCAGACAAGATCGTGGTAATTGACAAAGGTGAAGAATCAGCCTCCGGTCCCCACAGAGAATTGAAAAATACTCCCGGTATCTACAAGGAATTCTGGGATCAGCAGATGAGAGGAGATGATTGATCATGGCAAATAAAAAAGAAAAACCGCCAAAGGAAATAATAAAGTTTCAACCTGATGCCTTGGAAATCCAGAATGAACGTTTGCCGCTTGCTATCAGTTTTTGTGTCTGGTTTCCTGTTGTGGCTATGGCGTTGGCAATTATCTGGGCATGCTGGGCGGAGATGGATGTAGTTGTTCAGGGCGGCGGAAAACTTGTTACCAATGAACCGACTATAGTTATGAAACCTATGGAAAAATCTGTTATTCAGGATGTCAATGTACAGGTTGGGGATGTGGTAAAAAAAGATCAGGTACTTTTCACCTTTGATCCCTCTATAAATATCTCCGAAGCTGAACGTATTACCAATGAGATCAGAGCTTACGAAGCTGAACTTGCAAGGTGGCAGGCTGAATTCAATCAGCTCCCGTACGTTGGTAGTGATGAGCATTTTGCCAAAACGCAGGCAGCAATTTACTTGCAGAGACAGCAGTATTTTCAGGAACGGATGAAATATTTCGCCGAGGCCGAAAAACAGATAAATGCAGCCATTGCCAGCAACGAGGCAAGCCTTTCCAAGCAGCGTGAAAGACTTACTGTGGTGTTGAGACTGGAAAAAATGCAGGAAGATCTGTTGGAAAAAGATGCAGCTTCGCTGAAAAGCCTTCTGGAAATATCTGTTACCAGAATAGAAATGGAAGCTACTGTTGATGAGCTGGAAAATGGCATAACGGAATTGCGCCATCAGTTGGGAGCGATAGAGGCTGAGCGTGAATCTTTTATTCAGGAATGGCGCAACAGTATTTCCGAAAGTATGGTAGTCGCTGACCGTAATCTTACTTCATACCGCAAGGATTATGAAAAAATCAGCAAACTTATAGAGTATGTTGAATTACGTTCCCCATGCGATGCTGTTGTTCATGAGATCGCATCTTTCCCTGCCGGTTCTGCTGTGCAGGAAGCCGAGGCGCTGATCACACTTATTCCGCTTACCGGAAATATTGAGCTGGAGGGAGAAATACGGCCGCAGGATATCAGTAAGGTGCAGGTCGGATCTGAAGCCAGAATCAAACTTACTGCTTATCCGTTCCAGAAGTACGGCACTATTCCCGGCAAAGTCAGGACAATTTCTGAAAACACTCTGGAAAAACAGATGGGCGGAGGATCTTATTCCTATTACCGTGTCAGGGTTACTCTTGACGGCGAGTTGAATAAAATACCGGAAAATTTCCGTCTTATTCCCGGTATGGAGGCGCAATGCGAAATCAAGTGCGACCGCCGTACTGTCATTGAATATGTGATATATCCCCTTATCAAAGCCTTTGATGAAACAGCTCGTGAACCTTGATTTCACTCCTGAGGATGTGCTTCGGGATTTTTATCCCGGAGACACTTCTATGTTCAATATTTTACTGCAGCATTCAAGACAGGTATGCAGCAAAGCGCTTGCTCTGCTTGATACTGCCGGCGGAAAATTTTCTGCAAACCGTGACATTGTTGTATACGGAGCCATGCTTCATGATATCGGTATCGGCCGTTGTCATGCTCCCGGAATTTTCTGTTCCGGCAATGAGCCGTATATCCGGCACGGAGTTATCGGCGGTGGAATGCTCCGTGAGTGGGGGCGGAAATATGGAACGGATATGGAGGTTTTTGCCCGTATATGCGAGCGGCATACCGGGAGCGGTATCAGTGCAGAGGAGATTGTCCGGCAGGGACTGCCATTACCTGCCGAAGATTTTTTACCTGAAACTCCGGAAGAAGAGATAATTTGTGTTGCCGATAAATTTTTTTCAAAATCCGGAGACATGCAGGAAAAAAGTGTTGAAGAGATACTGAAGGGAATGAAGCGTTTCGGTGAAGGTTCGGTTGCGCGCTGGAATATATTGTACAGCAAGTTTTTTTAACTGTTTTGTTGGCATTTGTATAGCAGAATATCTATTTCCCGGGAAAAAATATATCAGCAAAGATTGATACGCTTGATTTTTTATTAAAATGTATTATAGTAATCACGATACCGTTTTTTATAATAATACCAAGGAGGAAAAATGAGTTTCTATATTTCAACGGTCAGCAAAAGGTCTGTGCTGAAGGTCAATTCCGCCAATGGTTGCCTTGAGTCATTCTTCTTTGATGGGGAAGAACTTTTGCGCGAAGCCAAAGCGTTGTTTACCATTGCTTTGCGTAATGCTGCAGGGGATATGCGTTTGGTCAGTGCAAATGATTTTGCTTCTTTCGTTATTGACTGTGATGAAAACGGTGGTATTTTTACCTTCACCGGCTTGAGTGATGCTGCTGATTTTGTCTGCAAGGTCAGAGTCAGGAGTGCTGATGAGAAATTTTTCTGGTCTTTTGATATAGTTAATCCGCTGGAGGATGAATGGGCTCTGGAATGGGTGGATGGCCCGCAGATAGTTGTTTCCGGTAAACTTGCAGATACCGAAAACGGAGAGGGGTATCTTTTCCATAGTTTGAATGAAGGTATGCTTATCAGCGATCCGAGACGCAGATATGACCAGGAATGGTTCCGTTACAAGTATATGGGCTTTCCCAATACCGGTTCCAACGGCTATTATCCCGGTGGAGCACAGATGCAGATGCTTGCATACTTCAATGACAAAGCCGGTCTTTATTTTGCCGCTCATGATACCACTCACTGTACAAAAGCTGTGGAATGGGAATATTTACCGGAGACGGAAAGTATTCGGCTTTCGCTGCAAACATTTTGCGGAATGGTTGATCCCGGCCACTATGTTTCTCCTTTTGAATATGTTCTTGCCGGATTTCATGGCGACTGGTATGCCGCTGCTGAACTCTACCGGGAATGGGCAGAAACAGATCCCGGACTGCCTGCAAAACTTATCAACAATGCCAGAATGCCGGAGTGGTTTCTTAATTCACCGGTAACACTTTTTATCCCCGTGCGTGGAGATGGGGATGACAAAGGAGATATGTCAGGCAATGAATATTTCCCTTATATAAATATCATGCCCCATGCAGAACGTCTGGCTGAAGAATTTGACAGCAAAGTAATGGTTTTGCTTATGCACTGGGAAGGTACGGCCCCCTGGGCTCCGCCATATGTATGGCCGCCTTTCGGAGGAGTAGAACCACTTGCTGAATTACGTGATGCTCTTCATGCCAAAGGGCATAACCTTGGTGTTTACTGTTCCGGTACAGCTTGGACACAAACAAGTTCTATCATTGATTACTCAAGGGAAGAAGAGTGTGACCGGGACAATCTCCGTGCAGAAATGAGCTGCGGCCCTGACGGTGATATCACTGGATTTATCTGTAACGGGCCCAAAGGTGTCGGCCAGCGTTTGGGGTTTGACAGTTGTATTGACCGTGAATGGACGCAGAATACTGTTTATAATGAAATTATGAAACTTGCTGACTTCGGTGTTGACTATACCCAGTATTTCGATCAGAACCTCGGAGGATCGGCGCATCTTTGTTATTCTCCTGTTCATGGTCACCCCCATATGCCTGGTGTCTGGCAGACCGAGGCCATGAAACGCCTTTGCTCAAGAGTTGAAGATACTCTTGCTGCCAGAAATAACAAGATGCTTATCGGTTGCGAAGCTGCTGCTGCTCAGCCATATCTCAAATATATGCAGTTCAGTGATCTCCGCAATGTCAATGCTTTCTGGACAGGCGGAAAACCTGTTCCTGCATACAGTTATATCTTCCATGAATATATCAACAATTTTATGGGGAATCAGAATGGTTTGACCTGGTGCATCGATATGCCCAACTCACCGGAAAATCTTCTTTTCCGCACTGCATACAGTTTTAATTCCGGTGATATGCTCGGTGCCATCCTTAAAGATCATGGCGATATCCACTGGTGTTGGGTCATGAAGTGGCATGAAGATGCTCCTGACCAGGATTCAATAAAGAAATTGATCCGCAATCTCAATTACTGGCGTACCCATGAAGGATTTGATTTCCTTGTATACGGCAAAATGCTTGCGCCTGTCATTGATATTGAAAACGGTAAATTCGGAATCCCCTCCCAAATCGCTAAAGGGAATATTTACGTTGACGATGTGTTGACAAGCTCCTGGCGGTCGCAGGATGGCAGAACTGCTCTCTTTATTACCAACTATCATATGACTGAACGGGATGTGAATGTCAATATCCCGGAAGGTAAAAAAGTAAGTGTGCGTGATATGGCTGGAAATGTAAGAAATCTTGAAGGATCTGTTGTATTGCATCTTGATCCTGTATCCGCCCTCATGCTTGAGATTGATTGATCTGTAAAGCACAGTAAAGACAAAGAACCGCAACGGGGTTGCCTGTTGCGGTTCTTTTTGCTGGCATTTAGTACCGGTTGTTATACAGGATCTCCTGCTGTTTTTATGCCCCTCTGTACCATTTTGACAGAGAGCATGGCCAATCCACCGGCTATAACTTCCCGCTGTACAATAATATCTTCCGGTACCTGCAGGCAGACATTGGCAAAGTTCCAGAATACTTTTACGCCGCACTCGATAAGTTCTTCGGCTATGATCTGGGCGCAATGGGAAGATACGCAAATAATAGCAATATCCGGGGGGCGGTTTTTCAATCTTTCCCGCATTGTTCTGATATCATAAACATGGTGACCATGGATTATCGTACCGATTTTGTATGGATCAGAATCAAAGACACTTGTTATATACATTCCATATTCCATAAACTCTTCATGGCCAAGCAGGGCACTGCCGAGGGAGCCTGCTCCCACAAGACATGCTTCGCAGGTGATATCCCAGCCGAGAAACTTTCTTATAGCCGCAATAAGTTCTTTAGTTCTGTAACCGACACCGGGGCGACCTGTAATTCCGGTAAGTTCAAAGTCTTTACGGACGATGATCGTATCAAGATCCATATATTCTGCGAGTTTTGCTGCTGAAGCAGTATCTTCGCCGTTGGCGTGCATGTGCATAAGTTTATGCAGATAAGAGGGCATTCTGAGTACGGAAGGTGAATTCTGGATTTTGATGCGGTCTGCCATGTGGAATAAATCTCCGTGGATAAATTTTTATCGAAGTTACACAATCGGAATATACACCTATATATATCTTATGTCAAATATTAAAATGGCTTAATTGTTAAAAAAAAAGAAAAAAGCCGGGAGAGCGAAAGTCCCGGCTTGTAAATATGGAATTTTACAGCCACAACCATTCCCAGAAAGCCAATTTACCGTTTTCCGGCACTCCGGCTGAAGGATGCTGCAAAACCGCACTGAGTTTTACTCCCGGTTCTCCTGCAGGCGCACTCTGCTCAATGGTAATGCGGATCGCTCCGGAAGGCTCTTCCCGGAAGTTTTGAGTCAAATCCATGTATAAAGTTCCGTCCAGAGTTTCCTCCAGCGGTTCACGTTCATATTTCCATCTTTCCAGGGCGTCAAGGATATCGCAGGCCTCTGCCGGGGAAAATCCTCCGGCAGTTATCAATTCCGTATATGTCGCTGTATATATATAAGGCCTGGAATCACGTGCGGCGAGCAAAGATTCCTGTACGGGCAGCAAACTTACAGCTCTGCCGTAATTGTCGACCGGAAAAAAATATTCTGCTTCCGGCAGCCACAGTAGTTCTTCTTTGTATTGAGGATTTTTGTTACGGGGGAGGGGAGACCTGTTCAATTCTTCATAATCATCTTTTTCCATGCCGTCTGTTGAGGTCGCATCGTCCTGATCGATATAATCGGTTACTTTATCGGCAAATGCCATGACTCTTTCGTTTATGGCAGAGTCTGTTTCCCGGTTGGTCAACAGCTGATTCAAGCCTTCTGCACCGGAAGTCAGATCAAGTCCGGTACAGGCATCCACGATAACAAACTTGATTTCAGTTCCTTTGTGGTCAATAGTATGTACCACACCATCAGGTTTATATCTGTCATGGTCATACTCTGAATAATCAGTTACTGAATCACTGCTGAATATTGAATTGTCGGCTGCTGTAAGCCAGATTATTCTTGTCATCGCACTTTCTGCCTTATATCTTGAAAGACCGAGTTTGCAGTGCGTGTCCACTTCAACTCTGTTGATCTGACAGAGAATTGCGGTCGTTCCGGCTATTATGGTACATACAGCAATGAG
The DNA here is from genome assembly GCA_045532655.1 of Victivallaceae bacterium. Lineage (GTDB taxonomy): Bacteria > Verrucomicrobiota > Lentisphaeria > Victivallales > Victivallaceae > JAVBQJ01. The sequence goes on along the minus strand of JAZSGI010000051.1, from coordinate 8,126 downwards.
TGCCAGAACGGCAATGAGTGCTGCTCCTTTTTCTGTATTCCGGGAAATTGTCATTTTATCTGCGGCCTCCGGAGGAAGGAGTGGTGCCCGTGGTTTCAAGAACGGCAGCGTTGCCGGGGACAAAGCTGCCTGTTGCACTTACTGCAGCGGTACGCCGCAGCCATGAAAGTTCTGTCCCGTCTTCAAAAACACACGACATGGATATGGCTGCGGGCAGTTCCTGCGGCCGTTCAGTTCCGGTGATTTCGCAACTTTCTTCCCAATTATCAAACCATAATATGCGTGACGGATCTTCAGGATCGATCATTGCATACCGGAACTCAATTTGTGAAACTTTTTCCGCAAGAATCTCTTTGTCATAATTCCTGCCTGAGTTGTCTTCCCATGGCAGCAGAGGCCACGGGGAGGTGTCTGCACACAAATTGTTATTTTCCAGATATATCCGGGCAAAAGTAAAAGCCCCTTTTTCCGGCAGGGTCGGGCCGAGTGCAGTGAGATACAATTCATCAAATTCGCCGGAAAAAACAAGCTCATTGCTTTCGCTTTCAAGCACATATTCTGTATTTATCCATGTAAACGGAACAGCCTGAGCGAAAAGTGTATTCACAGCCCTGTCAATATTCAAATTTCGCTGCAGTGCATTTTCTGCTTTTTTACTGTTGGAATAACTGTTGATAAATATACCGAGGGTTGAAGCAATAACAGTTCCAACGAGGGCCAGTATTGCCATGGAGGTAACAAGCTCCATAAGGGTGAAGTGGTGCCTGCTGCGCATTAAATGCCTCCATTCTGCAGTTGTTCATAGTCAAATCTGTCTATGCACAATTCATGTACAGTTTTTCCGGAGGCATTTTCAATTATCCTGATACAACATTCTGTCAACGGGGCCTGCCCTGAGTCCATTTCAAAATCTTCAGGTATATCTTCCGGGTCACGATAGAAACATTCAACAGAGTATTTGTCACTGGTAAAGACAAAATCCGGTGGTGACTCCGGTTCTTTGTCGATAGTCAGCAAATAAAATTCAGCAGCCTGTTCCAGCAGATGAAAGTCCTGCCATTGTTTTTGGGTTTTGAGCAGACGTGATTGAGAGTTGGTTGTGTAGGTCAGCAGCACTGTCAGACTTCCGGCAAGAATGGCGATGGCGGTGATAACTTCTAATAATGAGAAATAATATTTGCTTTTCATTCTTTATCACCGCTGTTTATTACTAAAGTTCCGGTCAGAGCCGTGCACGTGAACAGTGTTGAAAATGCACCGCAGGAAAAAGTTACTTCTTGTCCGGAAACTCTGCCCCCGGCAAAACAGGTGAAAAGCAATAATTCTGCCTCTTTATCTTCCTCTTTGTGCCCCTGCTCAACGGTAATATTGCATCCTTCCGGAAGCTGCCATTCTGAAAGTTTTTCCTCACCGTTGTCATCCGCAGTAATACCGTACTTATTGCGTAACGCATCTCCGGCAAAATCTTCAAGTATATACCGCGGCGGTGCAGGTGAATTTACCCACATGGAGTCATCTTCCCGCTCAATGGATGGGGCTTTTTGCGGTGCTGCAAAACATTTGCGTCTCTCCGGATCAAAAAAAACACCGATATTCCTGCCTTCTTCTCGTGCAATATTGCGGCTGCGCAGAAGAAATTCCCGGAAGGACTGCACATTTTTTTCAAATTTACTGCCCGGACTGCCGTCACGCATACGGACAGCTGCCACACTGCACAATATTGCAGCAATGGCGATGACAACAGTCACTTCAACAAGTGAAAAAAAACGTTTGCGGCAGGAATACATGGTAAAATATTATTTTATGTCAATCTTTGACGACATAGTTGGTGATATCGGCATCCTCGCCTTCGCCGCCGGATCTGCCGTCTTTGCCGTAGCTGAGCAAGTCAAATTCACCGTGGTCACCGGGGTTGATGTAAACATAATCTCTGCCCCATGGATCCTGCGGAACAGCAGGTTTGATATAAGGGCCTGACCATTTGCTGTTGTTTTCAACATTTTCCTCCAGAGCTTCAAGCTCTTCCGGATAATCACCGGTGTCCAGCCGATAGTCATGCAGGGCCTGTTCCAGCAAGGCAATTTGTGTTTTTGCTGTGGCTATTCTTGAATTTTTCAGGTGATTGAAGTAGAGCGGTGTGGCAATGCTCGCCAGCATTACAAGGATCACCACTACGACCATGATTTCCACAAGAGTGAAGTTGCGGACAAGTTTACGGTTGGCTGAAACAGTTCTTTTTTTCATTTTTTTTCTCCGTTCCTGGGTTGAATATTTATATTTAAGCTGCATTCAAATCCATTATTGCCATAAATATGGAAAGTACCACCACTGCGACTATCATTGCCAGGCATACGATAACAAGGGGTTCAAAAGCATTCAAGAGGCGTTTGATTTTTTTTCTGGCGTCATCTTCCATCTGGTCGGCAATGTGACCGAGCATTGCGCCGGTTTCTCCTGTTTCCTCTCCCACTCTGATTTTTGAAACAAGTCCGGGGGGGAGAAATGCATTGCCCTGCAATGCTCCGGATAATTTTTTGCCTCCTTTCAGCATACTTTCCAGTTTATCGAAACTGCTGCGGATGGTCTGGTTTTGTATGACTTTGACTGCTATCCTGACAGAATGTATGATTTCAACATGGTTGCCGAGGAGTACCGCCAGAGTCCGGATAAAACGGCTGAGTTCCATTTGTATAACAAGTTTTCCGGCTACCGGAAGCTTCAGTAACACGCTGCTTTTCCAGGCTTTGACTCTGCTTTGACCGAAATACATCAATGCAGCTTTCCATAAAATAAAACATCCCAGCGGCAGAAGCCACCACAGCCATGACATAATGGAACTCAAGGTCAGGAGAAAATCCATTGATGGCGGCATTTCTCTGCCCATATCTGTAAAGAGTTTGGCAAACCGGGGGATGAAAACAAGAAACATAAGCAGCGAAACTGCCAGAGAGACAACGAGAACCACAGCCGGATATATCGAACTTGAAATAATAAAATCTTTAGTTGCTTTAGTTTCTTTCAGGAATCTTTCAAGTTCAGCGGCAACTTCCGCAAGGGCACCGGACTCTTCACCTGATTCAATGAGATTTGCATAAAAACCGGGAAATTTTGTACCGTAAGAACGGATCATTGCAGAAAGTTTTTTACCTTCATGCAAACCCTGCCGCAGAGTGAGGATAAAATTTTTCTGGTCAGTATCTTCACAGCCCTCTGCCATGATTGCCAGTGCACGTTCAAGCGGGATATTGGCTTTCAAAAGCGGGGCAAGTTCTGATGTGAAGTATATAACATCTATCCTGGCGGAATTTGAAAAAAAACTTCCGGCTCCGTTACTGTCGCTTTCGCCGAGATAACGGATAGGTGTCAGATTACGGCTTTTGAGTTTTCTTCTTGCCTCTGCCGTATTTTCTGCCTCTATTTCCAGTTCTGCCGGTTTTTGTCCTTTTGCTGCTGCCAGAAATTTATAAAAAGCCATTATATTCCCCGGATTTTACTGTTCTGCCGCAGATCTTGCCAGTTCTGCTTCTGTTGTGATCCCCTGACGGACCTTTTCCCGGCCGTCTTCCATCAGAGTTACCATACCATTGGCGATTGCGATTTTCAGCAGTTCTGAACTCGGTTGATTCTGGTTTATTGCCCGGCGGAGAGAATCATCTACCTGCAGCAATTCAAATATCCCGGAACGTCCCCTGTACCCTGTGCCGTTGCATTTGCGGCAGCGGCTGCCGTCGGAGGCAATACCGGAGTTGCCGCAATCCGGGCAGATTTTGCGGACAAGCCGTTGAGATAATACTCCGAAAAGAGCAGAAGCCACAAGAAACGGTTCCACCCCCATATCTACAAGGCGGGTCACTGCCCCCACGGCATCATTTGTGTGCAGTGTACTCAATACAAGATGTCCGGTAAGAGCTGCATTTATTGCAATATCTGCTGTTTCCCGGTCACGGATCTCGCCAACAAGGATTATATCCGGGTCCTGACGGACAATGGAACGCAAACCGCTGGCAAAAGTCACTCCTATTTTGTGATTCACCTGCACCTGACACAAACCGGGAGTCTGATATTCAACAGGATCCTCGATCGTGATTATCTTTTTGCCTGTATCGTTCAGGCGTGAAATTATGCTGTAAAGAGTAGTTGTTTTGCCGCTTCCTGTAGGGCCGACTACAAGAATTATACCGTGGGGGATCTGGATCATGTTTTCGAACTGGGACAAATGTTTGTCGCTCATGCCCAGAGTTTTCAGGTCAAAACCGATTGCATTTTTGCTCAAAAGACGCAAAACTATACTTTCCCCGGTAAGGATGGGGATTGTGCTGACTCGCATATCCAGTTCCAGTCTGCCGAGTTGGAAATCTGCACGGCCATCCTGCGGCAGCCTGCTTTCGGCAATATTAAGTCCGCTGATAAGTTTTATGCGTGATGATATTGCCGGAAACTGATTCAGGGGGCAGGTGAGTATTCGTGTCAGAACTCCGTCAACACGGCAGCGGACTTCGACGTTTTCCTCGCCCGGTTCGATATGTATATCACTGGCACCGAGTTCCACTGCACGGCTGAAAATATCGTTTACAAGGCGTACTATTCTTGCTTCGCCAGCCATGTTGCGCAGCATTTCCTCGTCTTCGTGCATGATTTGCTCTGTATTGTCGGCACTGCGGGCCACAGCAGCCAGCTGGCGTTCGATAAATGTGCGCCGCATAGGTATAAAACATGCCGGTCTGCCGAAAAGCCTGCGGGATTGGTAATCCAGTTCGTTTGTTTCGTACAGATCCTGAACCAGCCAGGGCAGAGGAGGAGCTTCTTCGTTGTTGTTGTCAATTTCCTGAGTAAGGAGAGGCAATGCAGAAACAGCGTTCAGATATTCCATGGATATACCGGGGATAGAATCAGGGATCTGCAGTTCATCCTCAATAACGTCATCCAGATGGAAGCATTTTTTATAAATTTCAACCAATTCCGCTTCTGTCAGCAGGTTGTTGTCTATAAGCATCCTGTCTGCTTCCCGGCGGGATCCTGCGCCAGAGAGGAAATCACTGTATTGCTCGAAAGAGTCGAGCAGTGTCTGCTGTATATCCGCAAGATATCCGTCGGTGACGGAGTTGGCTGCTGCAAAATTTACTGATCTCTTGCCGGTAGTCATTTTGCATCCATTTTTGATAAATTACTTTCAAACTCACTGAGGGTGCGCACGCTTTCGTCATAGCGGCGGATCATATCTTCTATGGCACTCTGCTCGGATACTATGTATCCGGTAACAAGAACCAGAAGCTCCACTCTCTCCACGGATTGCACTGTATGGCCGAAGAGCTGTCCGAGGATCGGAATATCTGCGATTATGGGTAATCCTGAATTGTTGTCTTTGATTTTTTCTTCGATCATACCGCCGATTATCATGGTTTTGCCGTTGGCAATAGTCATGGCAGTAGTCATCTGGCGTTTCTGGATAACAGGGGTATCTGACGCACTTGTAATGGTGTTTTTGACAGCTTCCGAGATTTCCTGATCAATTTCCAGAGCAATGAGATTTGTACTGGTCACCTGCGGGGTGATGGTGAGGATTATACCGGTATCCTCGTAGTTATAACTGCGCTGGGTCGTTCCGGCAGAATCAACATCTGTATAGTCACTGGAAAGCAGCGGGACCATATTGCCGATTTGTATATATGCCTTGGTATTGCTGTTTACAAGCAGTTGCGGACTTGAGATGATTTTCACATTATTACGTCCGGCGAGGGCGCGGATAGTGGCAAATTTATTAGAGGGGTCATCCATATCCTGAAGCGTGAAAGAATAACCGTTTGGCATATTGTTTGCCGAAAGACTTTCAAAATTGGAACCAAGGATCGTCTGGGTGGTTGTGCCGTTTTCGCTGTAGCTGAATTCCATGCCGAATTCAGTGGAGTCATCCAGAGAAACCTCTACTATCATTATCTGCAGCAGCACCTGTGCCGGAACGCTGTCAAGTTTATCCAGAAGTGCCTTTACCATGGCGTATGTTCTGGGGGCGGTGCGGATTATCAACCTGTTGTAAACTCCGTCTGCGAAAATACGGACAGGAGCCGCAAAAAGGTCGGAAGAAATATCTGTTTCAGTGTTTGCCATGGAGTTGGTGACGCTGCCTATGAGGTCATTACTGCCGGAACCCTGATTGCGGTTGTTGGCTGTGGACAGTTGACTGGTGCGGTCATTGCCGGTGTCGGTATCAATGGTCAAACTTGTTCCCTGGGTGGAAAAAATTACCGATAAAGCCTGTGCCAGCTGCTCCGCTTTGCCGTTGGCTACTTTGTAAACGTAGATACGTTCCTGACTTGACGGATCCGTGTTGTCGAGGATATCCACCCAGTTACGAATTTCCTGAACCGCTTCCATGGTTGCAGCAGAGGCTATGACCAGTTGCAGGCGATCTATCCCTGTAAGGTGTATGGCTGCCGGATTGGAATCGGCATTATTGCCTACAGCCACTTCAAAACCTATTACAGGAAGTATTTCACTGAGTTCTGTGGCAAGGGCAGAAGGTTTGATATTGCGGCACGGGATTATTGCCCGGGGCCATAAACTGCGTCCCGGTTGATCTATGATTGATATAAGCTCGTTAAGTTTGGCAATATTACCGCTGATATCGCTGATAATGATTATATTGCTGTCCGTAAGCTGCAGGATGGTACCGGAAGGGGTAATAAAATTTTTCAATTGTTCAGCAGCTGCAGCCGCAGCGGAGTAGTGCAGTGTCCGGGAAATCACTTCAAGAGTTTCCGTTCCTTTGCCGTCGGTGCGGATTGGGGAATTTGCCGCCATTTTGTTAAGCGGCAATATGGACAGTGAATCTCCGTTTGCAATGGCTGTGGCGTTGCAAATACGAAGTATACGGTCAAAGCACTCCCAGAGTTGTTTACGGGTCATGGTGGAATTGATATTCAAATTCACATTACCGGCGACGGCACTGTCTGCTTCAAAGTTAAATCCAAGGATGTCTGCAAACGCCGGGATAGCATCAATAAGCGGGGTGGAATTGAATACCAGTGAAACAGGCAGTTCCTCTTCAGCATCAAGGAGGATCATATCATCATAGAAATTCACCTCCCGGCGCTGTTCTGTGACTGCATTGCTGTTCCCGGAAACGGTATTTTTGTCCGCTGCACCGGGGACGGAATTGAGTTTTTCAATAACTTCGGCAGGAACGATATCATTTATGCCCGTATCTTCTGCTGCAACAGCTTCGCCGGCAGCGGTCTGCTGCTGTTGGTCTATCGGGTTATCCAGATATTCTTTGAAATCATATTTGCCTACCTCTTCTTCTGCAGTTTCCGGCAGCGGGGGGAGGAGGGAGAAGCCTTCGCAACCGGATATTGCCGGCAGAATGGCTCCGGCAAGCAGCAGAACTGCAAACCGTAATTTTAATTTTTTCTGGCTGGTAAAAGATGTTTTCATGTTAGTATCCTGAATGTTAAATTGATATTTCCCTGTTATCTTCTGCCGTTGAACTGGCCGCGTCCGAAATTACCGTTGAACTGACCGCGCGAACCGCGCATATTGCCCGGCATCATGTTTCCCTGCGGTCCCATCATCCCCTGCGGTCCCATCATCCACGGCGGCATCATCATCCCCTGCGGTCCCATCATCCACGGCGGTATGAATTGAGGTCCGAAGTTTCTGCCCGGATTGTTGTTGGTACCAGCCCCTGCCGAGGCTTTCTGCAGTTCCAGAACTCTTGTGCCGGTGGGACCGGTAAGAGTTACCGAAGTTCTGCTTACAGAGGCAAGAGTGTACTGATCGTTAATTGCTTCTCCAACATGAAAGTACCGCTGATTCAACTTATTCTGATCGTTGTTATTGCCTCCGTTTCCGGGGCGGCGGTTATTCATACCGGGCGGACCGTTTCTGTTATTTGCCGATTGGATTATGATTGCACCACGAGTCTCTTCTGTGATTATGATCCCGGCAAGAGTCATGGTTTGAGCATTGTTTTCGAGAGAAGGACACCGGGAAAGAGCGAAAACATCGTTATGGAGCAGGCTGTTTTTTGCTTCATTCACGGAGAGTTCTGCCGGTTGATCTGCTGTGTTTCCGCTGCTGTCGCTTACGGAAGTTCCGGCGTGGCGTTCCCTGCCGACAGTATATTCAAC
>JAZSGI010000021.1:0-3599 GCA_045532655.1 Victivallaceae bacterium | reverse complement strand
TAAAGATCTGCGCCCGGTATCTTTACAGCATTTCCACCCGTCAGGCATGGCAAGATCACCATCAAGCAGTACCCCGCCTCCGGCATGTATTTCACCCCACGGTGCAGCTGAACTGCGCCATCCGCCCTGCCATACGACTACCTCAAGAGCAAGAACATGAGTTCCTGCCCCCGGAGTTATACAGTATTCCTCATAAAAATAGTGCTGCAGATCGGAACGGCACGGTCCTCTGCCGATCTCGACAGCATCAAGATACAAATTATAACGATTATCAGCCGATACAATAAATTTGAAAGTCTCTCCATCAGCCGCAGTAAAGGTTTTCCGGAAAAGATAATAACCGCTTTCTCCGGCTTTCTGTCCGGGAACGATATGCCAGAAAATTTCACTCATTTGTAATTTACAGCCCTTTTTTCACTACTGTCCGGTAAAAATTATCGGAGTTAATTGAAATTGTCGGGACTTGTTATATATTAAAAACGCTCAAATCCTTAATATTTAACACGAAAATCCCGAACGATGTATTACAATAGCATATATTCTCAACTTTTCAACTTCATACCCCGATATCGTTTTGAAAAAATCGTAAGAAGTCAGACGGAGACCGATATTGCAAGCATTTCACCGCATGGAAACAATTTCTGACTTTGTTCTTTGCTCAAATTTCCGGCAAGGATTCTTTGCGTGAAATTGAAACGCTCTGCTTGCCAACCACAAACGTCTTTATCACCCCGGCATGGAAGCCGTGGCAAAATCCACGCTTTCTGAAGCGATGAACCGCCGCAATCGGGACCGAATTTATCCCAGAGGGCGGTTTTTATCCAGAAACATGTATCACCTCTATTGGGGAAACAGTCTCAAAGATACATTTACACCCCTGATATATAGCGATTATAAAAATTTTCAAACCGGCGTTATCCGAAAGTTGTCTTATAGACTCATAACACTGCAAATATTCCGGGAAACACCCCTGTTTCCGGGGCGCTACACGTATTGACCGTTTTTTATTCTGCCGTAATAACAGCTGCAGTGATTTGAGTTTCCGCACCATTTTCCCCGAACAACCGCTCCGAAGTATACTCAAAGAGGTATGCATCGGTCACCACAGCAGAGTTGTCATCGATCTGCGCCACATGGAAATTACCAAGCAGCCCTACTGCATTATGACGGGTTTGCGGAGCAAGCACCATTTTTTCGGTATCTTTTTTCAAGAGAGCTTTGTCGGGGATTGCTTCTGCGGCAAAAACAGCAGAACGGTAGCGGAACACATTTTGAGTTTCCGGAGCTTTGCGGGTATACAGCAGGAACACTTTTTCGCCGAGCCGCATCCAATGCTGCTGGGTAGTGCTCATCACAAGTTCCGAACCGTCATCGAACCGCCACGGCTTGATTTCCTCCCACAACAGTCCATCATCGGAAACAGTGCAATACCCGTTGTTATCTTCCGCCCTCAATGTCATGGCAAACCTGCCGTCGGCAAGACGGATGACCGATGGTTCCAGCAGTCCCCTGCCCGCTTGCAGCTCAAGGATATTTCCCATGCCGTCAAAAACAAGACCACTGTTTTCGATCCTGTATCTGACAGTTGCCACACTTGCAAAATAATTATCAGAGATACCATTGACAAAATGAAATGGCACAATGATCTCATCATCAGAAGCCATATCTGCCTGTATGCAAGCTGAACGCACATCATTGCTTACTACAGGCAACTCCAATTCCTGTATGCTCCAGGAATCATCCGGGTGCAGAATGGCACAACGTGATTTGGTAGGCGGCAGTTCGGACTGCTGCCAGGAGAGGTTCCCTTTTTTGTTGCAAAGTATCGTACAACCGAAGAAGAAAATTTCCGGATGTTCCCCGAAAACATATGGCCTGACATCAGCCATATTTTCAAATACCCCATCTCCAAGCTGTTGAGTAACAAAAGGCTCGATGTGCCGGAACTCTGACCAGCTTTTTCCCTGATCCCGGGATATACTGTAACATGGTTCTCCTCCAAAATCCGTCCCCAGGTTCGGTTGAGCCACAAGCACCCATCTGCCGTCCTGACGGACAGTGATAGCCGGAGTGAATAAATTTTTTTCCGCAGTTTTGATTTCAAAGACTTCTATATTCATTTCTTTTTCCTTTCTCACTGGAATTTCTGTTTGTGCGGCACAAGGTATTGCGGTACCAAGAACGGCGGTGACTGCAACAACTGCGAATGTTTTCATTACGATCCTCCTGAAAATATTTACCAAATGATCTTAATACTGCTTTTATAATATAATCTAAAAAAAATCTTGAACAATAGTTGAAATATGTTATTTTTTATACTATTGTATACTGACAACTCAAAAAAGAGGATTTATTTATCATGCTTTATCCAGATGCCCCGGCTGAGAAATTACAGGCAATAATCGACTATTGCCGCCGAATCGATTTTACCGCAATAGAGAAATTGTTGTTTGCTTACGAAGCTCCGGCAGGAATACAGGTGCACGGGATACCCCGTTTAAGTGTTCTTTTTGACGGCGACATGACTTTTGAATTATACAGCAAAAACTCACTGCAAACTTGCACTCTCTCCGCTCCTGCCATATATTATTGTACCCGTACCGGTTACCTGTACTCCCCCACCCGAAACCAGTTGCAGACAGCGGTAAGTTTCTGTTATTATCCGCAATATATACGGATATCAGCAGTAGATACTTCGGACAAGGATGACGGCTGGAACAGTATCTTTGCCATTCACACCAACTCACCGCTGTCAGCGGGAGGGACACTTCTGGCAGATGCGTTTGAAACACTGTATCTGCAGCATGATACAGCAGTAGCCCGGCAGGTGCTTAATACCCTGTGGGAACAGACTTTGCAGGAACTTTCTGCCAATTCTCTGCAGCCCGGCACCCGCAATCCGTCGCTGTGGCAGGAAATAAATCAATATTTGCACACACCCGGCAATTATGCAGCGAGCCGGGAAACAATTGCCCGGACTTTCGGGATTTCGACCTCGTATGTATCAAAATTATGCCGGCAATATGCCGGCTGCACTTTTGGTGAACTGTCAGAAAAATACAAAATGCAGCATGCGGCGATGCTTTTGCAGGTCAGCGATTTGAGTATCAAAGAAATATCATCCCGGTGCGGCTTCGGTTACCGGCCTTACTTTGACCGCAGGTTCAAGCAGTTTTACCGGAGGACCCCGGCAGATTACAGAAAAATCAAAAACGGCTGCGAGTTCCCGCAGGAACCGCAGACGGATAAATAAGCAACCGGGTCAGAAAGTGACTTTCAGCAATATTGCGTGCCCGGGAGCTACCCATTTTTCTTCGCCGGCGAAATTGTGCCATTCGCCTTTGCGGGATTGGGGATTGATTTCAACAGAGGCAGGCACTTTGCCCTGCCACTTGAGATTTATGGGGAATGATCTGTTAAGATCCTTGTTCAGGATGATAATATAAGTTTCCCCGGTTTCTGAATGGACAAATTCGCCCACGGCAAATCTTGCGCCATCCCTGTCGGAAATCCCGGCAAGGATTCTTTGCGTGAAATTGAAAACGCTCTGCTTGCCAACCACAAACGTCTTTATCACCCCGGCATGGAAGCCGTGGCAA
>JAZSGI010000020.1:0-12225 GCA_045532655.1 Victivallaceae bacterium | reverse complement strand
AATACCCACACCGTGAGTATCATCGCTTGCTGATGACCATCAACAAGTTTGCATAAAAACTTTTATGTAAACTGTTTTGCGGGGAAAAAGCCTTTTTGAAAAAAGGTCTTTTTCCCCGCACCCCTTTTACCAAAAACTTTTATGTAAAGCTGTTTTGCAGGGGACAAACCTTTTTGAAAAAAGTTTTTCCCCTGCACCCCTTTAGCAAAAACTTTTGCCCGGAATTACTTTTTTCTTTTCAAAAAAAGTAATTCCAAATTTTTTTATTTTTCTTTTTGCTGTTGTTTTGCCTGCTTCAACTGTTCACAGCCACCGGAGTATTTAGAAAGCTGTTGAATCGCACTCCCCTTTACAAAAAACTTTTGTGCAAGTTATCTTTCGGAGGGAAACCCTTTTTGAAAAAAGGTCTTTTTCCCCGCACCCCTTTTACCAAAAACTTTTGCGCCTGATTACTTTTTTCTTTTCAAAAAAAGTAATTCCAAATTTTTTTATTTTTACTGTTGTTTGGCTGTTGCAAATTGCCGGAAACTGGAGGGAAGGGGAAAAAAGATGGCATTTAGCCTTTTGCGGTGCAAATAAGATAAATGCCGTTAATTTGTGTGTGAAAAAGTTTTTTATCTGTTCAAAAATATGATTTTTACTGCATTACAGGTAAATCCCGGCGGCTTTTTTCCGTTCCGTTATTTCCGTCAGGCGTGATTCCGGCAGCAATTCTGCCAGTGAACCGCCTGCGCTTTTTACTGCCATGCGGTATTGGTGGAATATTTCATCCGGAGACAGCCATGACGGCTGTAAAAGCAGTTTCTCCAGTGCTGCAACAACTTCGGCGGCTATCGAGTGATAAAAGCCTGTCAACAATGATTCTGTATCTGTTGATCTTGCTTTGCATTGATGATATCGTACCATACTGTTTATATGCAGTACTTCTGTTCTCGGATAGTGTGAACACATCAAATTCCACGGGTCTCCGTCCGGCAGGGTACTGTCGCCGCTGTTGCGGAAATCGGTACGCAGCAGCAGAGTTGGCATATCGACCATTTTGGCAAAGCAGAATTCTGTTACCGTACCGGAATCCAAATCACAACCGTCAAAATTTGCAATCATCAGGTCACAGTCATACAGTAATTCAAAATCGGCATCCCGTATGCTGAGTGAATTGCGTTCCTGTACTTCACATTCACCGTTTTGCGGGAGCATAATAACGAAACGTCCGCAGGAAATTTTTTCTATGGCTCTTGCAAGCAGAAGATTACCGCCAAGATCTTTGGCATCAAAAAGGTCTCCGGCAAAATAAATTTTCAAACTCTGATGATTCACAAACTTACCTCTTTTCTTGTACTGATCATATTAATTTACTGCTTTGCCGGGTTTTTGCAAATATTTCCTGCAGGATGAAGAAAAAAATCTGTTTGACTTTGATTTTTTGACGTGTATATTATGATGTTCTGTTTTTATTCCGGAGATATTTTGACAGATGTCTGTAAATTCCTTTGACAGTTTTTTTCTAAGTTGGGTGCCTGAACTGCTGCCTTTGAAACGGCCGCAGTATCTGCATCTTGCAAATGCTCTGGAGGCTGATATTATTTCAGGGAAAATTGCCGCCGGAACCAAACTCCCCCCACAGAGAGAACTGGCAGATTTCCTTAATATCAATTTCACGACTGTTACACGTGCTTACGGGCTTTGCCGTGAACGTAATCTTATATATGGAGTGACTGGAAGGGGAACATTTGTTGCTCCCATGCCGGGCAGCGGCAACCGGCAGTATTGCCGCCGTGATATGCCTGTTATTGAATTAGGGGTGGTAAAAGGGTTTGAACAGCTGAAAACCCCTGTTATCGAAGCCAGCCAGAGCGTACTGCAGAAAGGGTATATAGAGGAACTTTATTCCTATACCGAACCAGCCGGGCATTTGCACCAGCGTGCCGCCGGAGCCCACTGGATGGCGCAAATGGACGTACATACCGACAGCGAACATACTGCAATATTTTCCGGCGCTCAAAATGCCATCAGTGCGGCATTCCTCACCCTTTTCCGGATCGGGGACAAGGTTGCTGTTGATGAGTATACCTATTCCAACCTTATCGGTACTGCACGGCTTTCGCATATCAGGCTTGTGCCTGTAGCCGGGGATTCCGGCGGTATGCGCCCGGAAATCCTGGCTGATATCTGCCGCCGGGAGGATATCAGGGGCATATTTCTCATGCCCAACTGTGCCAATCCCACTACTGTGACCATAAGCGAAGAACGCAAGGATCAGTTGGCAGAGATCATACGGAAAAATGAACTGATTCTTATTGAAGATGACAATACCGGGATTCCGACTTTGCCGGACGGGGGATATCATACAATGTTTTCCCGTTTACCGGAGCAGAGCATATACATTTGCAGTTCAACTATGGCATTGTGCAGTGGATTGCGGGTGGCTTTTGCGGCGTTCCCGGAGGCTTACCGCAGTCAGCTGCTTAACGGGCTTTTCCATTTGAGCATAAAAACCTCATCCCTTGATGCCGAAATCATGACAGAGCTTATTTTAAGCGGCAAAGCATGGAAGATTCTTGAACAGAAACGTGGATTGGCAGTTGCCCGCAACAGGATATTTGATGAGGTTTTTCCGGAGGCAGTGACAGCAGGAACAGAAGCGGCATTTTTCCGCTGGCTTCCTTTCAGAAGTATGAATCTTACTGGCATGGAAATTGAACAGGAACTGCAGAAACGCAATGTAAATGTTTATTGTGCATACAGATTTTCCATCCAGCGCAATCCCGGCAGCTTTATGCGTCTTGCAATAGCCTCTCCCGGCAGCGACAGTGAACTCAGGCGGGGACTGCATATTGTAAAAGAGTTTCTGCAGGAAAAAAGTTCCTGATAAGCTGCCCTCTTTTCAACTTAATTTGGATGTATTGAATTGCTCGGCACAGTCAAAGAATGCCGTCAGATTTTCTGCCGGAGTATTGACATCGATCGCAGAACCGATTATCAGGAAATTATCCTCCATTACTTCCGTCATTTGCCGCAGGTTTGCCTTTATCTGTTCCGGAGTTTCATTAAGAAGTGCGGCCGCTGAATAATAGGCTGTTATCATTGTTTTCGGGAAAAGTTTTCTGGCTTTCTGCAAATCTGTTCCGTATCCAAGCTGCAATTCATGCAAGGAGGGCAGCTCCTGAAAGGCTTCAAGCAGGTGCGTTGAAGGGCCGCAGGAGTGTTGGGTACAGCGTTCAAAGCCGCCGTATTCCATTATCCAGCCGGCAAGAACAGCATTGCTGGAGCGGAAAAGGGCAGGGGAGAGCATTGTTGCGGCGCAGTCTCCGAAATGTATTTCTGTCAATCGCCATCCTTTGCGGCTGCAGAAATCAACAGCCTGATTGTAATATTGCCGGAAAATATACTTGAACAGCAGTTCTGCAGTTTCCGGTTCCAGCATCATCAGTTCAAAAACCTCTTCTCCCATCAGCCGGAATGCCGTTGTATAGGAGGTATGGGTGGAAAGTTTTGCCTTGCCGCCCCCCAGATAACAAACGCCCTGCAGTCCGCCGCAAGTAACACCAGGTCTGGCTTTTTCCATACGTTCCAGTTGTGCCAGCAGGTTGTTGTATACGGGGTTAACCGTCCAGTCAATATCTTTCAGGGCAGATACTGCAGCGGTTGTGTTGACTCCTGCCAGTGGTTTGTCTGTTGTCCATATTTCCTCTTCTGAACTGTATTCTATCCTGCCGCCGAGGGCGGCATTCAGGAAATCGAGGGGTTGAAACCCTATCCAATCGATATTGGATTCGTTCAATTCCGGCCGGGGAAAAAGAGTGGCATATTGGCCGAATGTCTCATAAAGTCCCCGGGCTGCACGGAACCGCCAGGCTTCCCGGATAAATGGATCATTCTGGTATTCCATGCCGAAATCAACGCCGAATTTGCGATTGAGGAATTGCGGATGGAAGTCACACGATATTCTGCTTGCCATAGTTGTTCAGTCTTATTTTTTTACCTGCCGAGGGTTGCCCAGTAGGGTTCAATATCAACTATGCCGCCTTCTGCAACTGCCTGTGCCATTGCCAGAGCAAATACAGCACTGTCAAGACCTTCATTGCCGGAACAGACAGGCGGGGTACCGTTGGTCATAGTGTCAAAAAGTTCCCGCATTATACAGCTGTCGCCGCCGCCATGCATATCGCCGTCAAAAACGATTGTCGTTTCCTGCGTGTCGTTCAGCCCGCGCCAGGTGAGAGTCAGTGAATAAAGCTCCACGATCAACGTTCCTTCGGTACAGGAAAAATACATCCGCCGTTCCGGTTTGGGGTTGCTCATGGTTGCCATGAAGTTTATTATCACCCCGTTACGGAGGATGGCTGTTGCGCCCTGGGTATCGATGATATCCTTTTCGCAGGTAAAAGGTGACGGGGCGGCGTGAGGATTGCGCCAGCGGATATCGTAATCATCATAAAAAGCATTTCTGCCGTATTTTTCCATCAGGAACTGGTTTTCGGCAGTGAAAAATGCCAGTTTGCCGAAACCGGTAACTTTGCTGGGTTTTGCTCCGCAGAACCACATGAGCAAGTCAAGGTCATGACAGCATTTTTCCAGCAGATGCGGGCCGGATTCAGAACTCTGCCGCCGCCAGCCAGCCATCATATAGGTGCCGTGTACAGGGGAAATGTTTTCGTTGGCCTGTACCATCAGAACTTTACCGAGACGGCCGGAAGTAAGCAATTCATGCACTTTTCTGTAGATAGGGGCATAACGGAGGACAAAACCGGTGGCAAACTGCAGTTCCGGGTGTTCCAAGTGGGACTGGTAGATCAGACGGCAGTCTTCAAAGGTGGAGGCAAGGGGTTTTTCGCTGAAAACATGTTTGCCGGCAGCAAATGCTGCTGTAATATGTTCCCTGTGATAGACATTGGGTGAAAATATCATTATCCACTCCACCCCGCTTGCGGCTATCACTTCATCGCTGGAGTCGCAAATACGGCAATCCGGTGAATCCCAGAGCCCCACGGCACGCTTTGCCTCATTTTTATCCGGGTCGTAAACTGCAAGTATTTTTACTTTACGTCCTGATTCTCGCAACAGATTGCCAACTACATACTGCCCTCTTGCTCCGGCACCGATAACGCCTATTCCGGTAAAATCTTTCATTTTGCATCTCTTCCGTATTTTTTTCGTAATTCTTCAAGTTTTGCTGCGCTTACCGGGAAGAGCATGATCATCACGGCACTGATCACGAAACCGGCAGCGGGAATTGTAGCGTATATCAAACGCATGCGGACTATTGTTTCCGGGAGCTGTGTCGGCAATTTTGCATCAAAACCTGTGATATTCAGCACAAAACCTGACATGAAAAGTGCTGCCATTATACCGAACTTGATGCTCCAGGAAAGTACCGCCGCAAATGTTCCTGCACGTTCCTTGCCGTTTACCAGAGTGTCATATTCACAGACATCCGCCACCATGGCAAAGATCAGCTGATACATGGAACTCATGCATACTGCCGCAAGGGAACCCACTGCAATACTCAAATACGGCCATGCCGGAGTGTACAGCCACCAGCTGCCTCCAAGCCCGGCTATTCCTACAAGAAAGAATATTATCAAAGTGATCTTTTTACCAAGATGCTTTGATATCAAATTTACCACAGGAATACAGACAATAGCAAGTATTCCTGCCACTGTTCCCGTATACCCGGTAAGTACTGACCCGAATTTCAGGCTGCCCTCTGCAACGTGATATATAACGATATACATGCCCATTGCCCCCGGTGTGGATGTGCATACGGTACCGATGCCGAGAGCAAGCAGCAGAAAGAGAAACGGTTTGACTGTAAATACTCCGAGGCAGTCACGGACAGTGATCTTCTGTGGTTTGGCGGAAATTGTTACGACTTTGCCCCTGTTTTTCACCAGAAGTGGGCCGATAGCAAAAATAATAAAAATAATACCGGTTATTATACCGAGTATTTTCATTCCCTGCAGTCCGTCTTCAAAACAGCTCATTTGGGTAAAGCGTAGCATCCAGCCGATACCTATGCCGCTTATACCTACAAAAAACATCCTGTAACCCATCAGACTGGTACGTTCATTGTAGTCGTTGCTGATTTCGTAACCCATGCTTATATAGGGGACACAGTATACTGTTGTAGCTGTATAATACAGCAGAGACATTACAAGGAAATAGCCAAAATATATTTTGGGGTCAAGTCCTGACGGGAGCAGCCACAGAGAGGCGAAAGTTATTGCTGTTGCGATACCGCCTGCCAGAATATAGGGTTTGCGTCTGCCCCATTTTGAACAGGTATTGTCACTTATATATCCCATCATCGGGTCACTGAAAGCGTCCCACGCTCTTGTGATGGCTGCTGCACAACCCAGCCATGCAGGATTCACGCCCAGCATGATGTTGAAGACAGGCATCATCATCTGGGCAACTGCATTCTGGGCGGTGCTTTCGGTAAATGCGCCCATACCGTAAGCGATTTTTTCTGTTGGTTTCAGCGGGGTGTCATTTTTTTGCTGATCGTCCATTGGCATCTCCTTCCTCAACGGGTAAAGTGCAGCAGTTTGACTTTACCGGCAGGAATATTCACCCGCAGGAAAAGTTGACCTGCTTCATCTGCTTCTGCATCATATGTTTCCCGGTTTTCTCCGAGTATTCCGGTAACAGTCACCTTCCCGGAGAGATTGCCGTAATGGAGCGGAAAAAGAATATTGCGGCTGAAATCAGTATCTCCGGCGTTTATCAATACCGCAAGAGCTTCTTCTTTTTCCCGGTTGAGGAAAAGGAAGCCGTCTGCTGCATCTTCCCACGGAACACCGGCATTAACGACATCGCCGTTGAAAATATGGCGGAACTCTTTGAACAGAGATACCCAACGGCGGATTATGGCAAAAGTTTCCGGCCCTGCCGAGAGCATGTTTCCGGAAATCGCCCGGTTCTGTCCGCAGCCGAAAAGCGAGGCCAGACCCTGTTCAAAAAGGTCGGGATCGCTTTCGCAAACATCTATTTTGTGACCGTGATAATTGCCTGTGGCAAGAAAGCCCCAGACACTCCATGCCGGCAGCAGATCCCTTGCTCCGCTCATGCTCGCCCGGTAGTTCCGGAGCAGGTCACGGTTACTGCTGTGACAGAAATCCTCCTCCTTGTAGCCGCCGGGAATTGCGGAAGCTCCCATAAGCAGGTAAGAGGGACCGCGGGGAATGGTAAACGCAACTCCACGTTCCCGCAAGTGGGCAAAAAGTTCTTTTTCCCACTGCCAGTTGCGGTAATGATAATTCCCCTGCGAAGTATGGTTGTGACCTTTTCGCCAGCAGGGAATATCGGTTGGACCGTCTATTTGTATTTCTGCAACGCCCATATCGCAGAGAATATCGAATTTTTCACGGATATAATTTCCCCAGCCGGAGAGGAAACACATATTGCCGAATGCTCCCGGATCAAAAGTGATACCGTTTTCATCACAACATTCCCAATCCGGATGTTCCAGCCTGACCCGGCTTTCCGGCAGGGCGATTGAATAGGAGGCGTAAATACCGATCTTCATCCCCAGCTGTCTGATACAGCCGAAAAATGATGCCATATCTTCCATACCCTGCGGGAAAAATTCTTTACGGGGTTCATAATCTCCCGTATTGGTGAACAACTGATCCCAGAAGAACATGATTTTTTCAAAACCGGCGGCGGCACACTCCTGCAGCACCGGAATAAACGGTTCAAATCCTGCTTGCTTACCGGGGACAACACCGCTGAACTGGAATGTCGTTTCCCGGCTTTCAAGAGCCCATGGCACCAGTGCCCGCATAACTCTGCTGCGCCAAACTCTTTGGGAAACCTGCGACTCCGGCAGAAACAGTTCATACAGGTTGAAGCAGGCAATAGTTTCTACGGGCTGCAGTTCCACATCCACCGTACCGGGGAAACGGAAATCGCAGTAGCCGGCAAAAAAACGTTCATGACCCTCCACTTCGTGCCGGTAGTCATGGAGAAAATGAAGAAGATGTCCGGTACGGGAACGGTAGATGATTTCCGGACAGAGGTTGTCTATTTTGACCGGTTTGCCGGAATTATTGACAACTTTTACAGATTTCCGCATTACCGGCAGAGTGTCAGAAACTTCGTATTCTATGGCAAGGGTGATACCCAGTGACGGGGAAGCCATAAGGAGTTCGGCGCAGTCACCGAGAAGGCCGCTTTTTTTCTCGACAGATACCTGCTGGAAATCGTTGGTCAGTGATTCCCACAAAACAGAATGTTGATGTTTGACGCCGCAAAAGTGCCAGACACCGTCAATTTGTACTGCTGCTTCAAAGGGCAGACCCCAACCTGTATCAAGGTGCAGCGGCATAGGGGCTCCGATACCGGGGGGCTGGACAAAGATATCACAGGAAAAGGGGCCGTCTGCAAGTTGTATGTTGCGTTTCAGATAGGGGGATTGCAATAAAATTGCATCAGCGGTGATTTCTATGCTCATAATACAATACCGATCACTTTTTTGCTGCAAGGTCAAGGCCGTCCATAATGGCTCGGCAACTGTATAATTCCCGGTGTGCGGGCATGTCTTCGGTTATTCCCATTATCAGACCCGCATGACTCGGCAGCGGGGCGAGCAGGTCTGCTGTGGCTTTTACAAGCACGGCATCATCTTTCAAGTGCCAGCTTGAGGGATAGTTAAGCCATAATACTTTGTTTTTCCAGATATTACGGGCAGTCAGCAGATCCATATCTGTATCTTCCGGAGTGAATGCTTCCACATAATCAAGGTCGCTTCCGGCGATGGCTTCGGCTATGGTACTGTTGTTGCCATCAAAGTGGCAGCCGAGAAGTTTACCGCGTGCATGAAAAATTTCTGCAACTTCGTTGTAACAGGGGATATAGTATTTTTCAAAATTTTCACGACCGATAATTTCCGGAGTGACATTGCCGCCGTAATTTGCGTGGAGGGCAGGGGAATCGGCAATGATCTGCGCCGCCGCCAGACGGTTGCGGCGCACGATGGCGGCTATTTCCAGTATTTCATCCCGTGAATCCATCCATTCATAGCAGAATGTTTCCATGCTCATCCAGTCGCCGGAAATGAATGTCTGCAAGGGTTCAAGACCCATCCCTGCACGGAATATCACATCACCGCCTGCGGCTTTTTCGGCTTGTATCCATTGTGAGTAATCGGGGATATAATGCTCATTTGCGGCAATGAATTTCAGGACTTTATAATCTTCTTTGCTTTTGAAAAATTTTTCGTGCTGCCAGATGGTGAATCCGGCATCTTCGCCGACGGCACTTATTTCGCCAACCGGAGTTGTCAGTACTGTTTTGACAAAAGTTTTTCCGTTTTCAAACCATGAAAAACGCGTTTCTTTCACATCGTTCCTGACGGTACGGTAAAGCGGGATACGGCGGTTTACTATACACAAACCGCGGTTGCGCAGCTCTCTTTCCACTGCATTTTGCGGCAAGGCATATTCATAGATGGTGAATGGAACTTTGCCGGAATAATCCCCGTGCAGTGCAGTTTCCACCTGCTGACGGGGGGTGAGGCAGCAGGTGGTCATCGTGCGCAGCTCCGGGGATCAACATTTATCGGGGTGCCATCGAGAGGCATGTCAAGGATCGCTCCCGGTTGATAAACTCCGGCGGGACGCTCATTGCCGAAATAATCGTGAGTGATAAGTTCGGAAAGCGGCGCAAGCGACATTGCCGGACGGTATTCCGGATACTCGAAGAGGTCTTTTTCAAAGATGAAATCAGGAGTATTGACATCAGGCATGGGGGGCATGCCTTCCCATTGGGGCAGGGGGTGCTTGCCGTAACAGCGCAGGATCATGTTTTCCGGATCAAATTCCACACGGATATCAGTTACAACACTGTTAAGGTCCATATTTCTGCCGTGCCACATGGCAAGATCTAAATTCTCCACTTCGCTGTTGCGTTCAAGTTTTGAAAATAATTTGCTGCTGTCACCGGAAGCTCCGCCGAAAACATTGTAGTCAGACCATGCGCTCCAGTTGGGGATGCGGATATAATCCTGGAATCCGGTCATAATATTGCCGCATATACGCTGGTCATTTTCATAACCTTTTTCCGGATTGCCGTTTATAACACGCTCGGGTGAACCGTAGCTGAGGAAAATTGCTGTTTCCGCACCATTTGCCACCAGGTTGTTCAGGAGCACGTTACGGGCGGCATCGTGTTCATAAATCCCGCGTTTGGCGCTGGAGAGAACGATATTGTTGTCGACCAGTATCGGACCGGGGGTGATCTCGAGAAAGACATTGCCGTACAGTGTATCGGTGTCATGATAAAAGAGATTGCCGGTGACACGGGTGTTGGCGCAATAAGCATCAAGCCACAGACTGGCTGTGTTGCCGGAATTCATGACAACGTTGCGCCGGATAAGACTGTTGATGACATAATGGAGTTTGATCCCTGCGTTTTCGCAATGATCCATGAGGGGCATCGTTGCGCAGTTGCGGACAAGATTGTCCTCGATCAGCAACCCGTTATTGGGCAGATCAAACCAAGCTGACATGGATGATACGCCGCAGTCATGGATGTAATTCCTGCGGATTATATGTCCGCCGTACTCTTCTGCAAGACGGTAGGAGCACTGTCCCCACCACTTGGTTCCGCAGTCGATACCGAGAGTGTTGGCATACGCAATTTCGCAGTCTTCAATGATCCAGTGGTGTCCCAGTGAAGAACTTACCAGACCCCGCTGCGGCGCCGGGATCGGAACTCCATTGGCTGCGTGGAAAAGTTTGAGACCTTTGATGCGGATGTAGTTGTTATAGAATTCAACGGGTGCAAAGACCTGTTCACGGGTTGTGATCTCCCATGAGAGTGTGTTGGGATCAACATCTCCGGGCGCACGTAAATGGATCCTCATACCGTCTTCTTCCACCCAGAAACAATTGGGAACATAGCGGAGATCACGGTATTCGTGTTCCTGTTTCAGGGGGACGCCGTTTGCATAGATCGTGCCGCGGCGCAAGCCGGAAACGGTGGAATTTTTCCATAAATTATCATCTGCCTGCACCGGGAAATTCTGGAGGTTGAAGGTATTTGCCCGTTCAAACATCCGGGGATCGATATCTGCCTCCCATGTAGTAACTCCATTGAGAGGTTTGAAATATCTGGTTTTGCGCCAGACCGGTTTCCATACATCGTTGCCGGTGATTATGACCTCCTCGCCCGGCGCAGCTTCATAAGTGATCATCAGTTCAGGGGAGGTGCCGCCCCGTGCCGGTTTGACCCATTCACGGTAAACACCTTCGTGGATAATGACCTTGTCGCCGGGTTCCAGAAGTTGTGCCGCATGATTCACTGTCAGCCACGGGGCATCTTCGGTGCCGGCATTGGCATCGGAAGCATTAGGCGCATTTTGGTCAACATGGAACGTCCGCAGGGGTTCTGCATCTGTTTCCCAGAAAATAAAGTCACTGCCGTCGGGAAGAGTGGCGGCTTTGACTGTCAGAGCTGCAAGTAATGCAGTAAAAACAAGAACTGATGATCTTTTCATAACGATTTAATCTGTCTTTTGTCAGTTGACGTTGGGATCCCAGTAACGCTGGACAAGGACTGTACCGGGTTTCTTGATATATTCAGCGTGACCGTCGGCAAAGTTGGCATTCAAACCTTTGGAGTGAACGGTGTATTCCGGAATGTCATCGGGATTGCCATAATACCAGAAACCGTTGAAGGACTGGGCACCGCCGCCTTTGGCGTCAAGAGTGCAAAGCATTTCGGTGGGTCGTTTGAGGCTGCCGATCTGGTGCATGGGGTTGGAGGCGACAGTTACGCCGTCATTGGTGAGACCGAGGACCTGGTCGTTGCAGCCGTAATGTACGGGATGACCGCTGAAACCGGCAATATCGCCGGGAGCATAAAGACCGGGATATTTGAAGCCGGAGTTCACGCTGTTTGCAGGACAGTTCCAGACGGCGTAATTGTTCAGGTAATCATAAAGGGTAGTTCCGAGACCGGTGGTTCCTGCGCCCCAACCCGTGAGAACACGGCCGGGGGGAAGCCATTCTTCATAGTCACCGGTATACATGGCAATAGCAAGACCGATATGTTTCTGGTTGTTCAGGCATTTGATCGATTGGGCGGCGGCACGGGCCTTGCTCAATGCCGGCAGAAGCATGGAAGCGAGAATTGCGATAATTGCGATAACTACCAGCAATTCTATGAGGGTAAAGCTCTTCTTTTTCATGATTTTTCCTTTCGTTAGTTGTTATTCTATAG
>JAZSGI010000187.1:0-12301 GCA_045532655.1 Victivallaceae bacterium | reverse complement strand
CCCACACATCGATCTTGTTCAGATTCAAAGTTCCCCTGTGGGGTACACGTTGTATAAGACCTGCTTTTTCAAGCATTTTCAGTGCATTCCGCACAGTATTGCGACTGACGCCGTACTTTTGTGCAAGCTCCAGTTCCCCCGGCAGTTTCTGGCTTTCGGGGTTTTCCCGCAGGAAGTCCCTCAATTTGTCCCGCAGCTGGCGGTAAAGAGGGAGTGGTGATTTTTTATCAAGTTTTGTCATGAGAGATAATTTACAACGTTTTTGCCATTTTTGCAAGTTTTTTATGTACCATACCACAAAGAGGCAATTTCAAAACTCCTCAAATTTGTCAAAGCGCCCTCGCTGCGATCTGACAAAGGGAGCGTTTTCGGCTGTTACCTTACAGGTAGCAACCTCAAACTACCCTTTGCAGCTCTTTGCGAATAGCATCTTTGCCATTTTTTGAATGACTTTTGAAACTGCCTCCACAAAATGAAAAAAATCGCCGAAAGATTTGATTTTTGCTTTTTCAGTATTAAAGTATAAATATTATGAGAAACTATACAGCCGAAAAATTTTTCAGATTTACTGATTTCCTGCTTTCATGCGATCTTGCACCGCAGCATGATTCCATGGAGCCGCATACTCATGATTTTACCGAAATTGTTTTTATAGCCAAAGGTACTACATCACATACCTTCGGCAACTCCAATCCGACACGGCTTATCCGTGGAGATATTTTTTCAGTACTTCCCGGAGAGGTTCACAGTTACAACCTCAGCAGCAACTTTGAGATTTACAATCTGGCTCTTGATCTTGACATGCTTGGCGAAAATCTGAAACCTTTGCTGTGTATTGACGGCTGCCGCATGTTGCTCGATCCGGAAAAACGTTTTGCCGGACAGAAATTCTACCTTCTGCCGCGTCAGCGGCAGGAGATAACAGGGCTGCTGCACCAGATGTATATAAACGGTCAGCCGTTCAATCCGGTACGCCGTCTGGAACAGAGGACACTGTTGCTGCGTTTTTTTCTTGCGCTGCAGCGTGTTGACCTACCTCTGGAAAAGCCGTGGGAAGCGGTGAACAAGAATAATTTTCTGAAGGCTCTTGACCGTATAGAGCAGAATCCGGCAGGCAATGATTCCCTGAACGACCTTGCCCGTATTGCCGGGATGAGTGTTTCGGGCTTCACTTCGCATTTCCGCAAAGAGATGGGGATTTCTGTGGGGGATTTCCGGCAGATACTGCGTCTGGATCATGCCAATTCGCTTTTGTTGAATACCTTTATGAGTATGGAAGAGATCGCTATGGCTGCCGGTTTCTACGACAGCAATTATTTTATCAAGATATACCGCAAGCATTACGGGGTGTCCCCGGCGCGGTACAGGCGGGAATTTACTGCCGGTAAAAAAATTCAGAAAAATTTCTGAAAAATTTCTGAAAAAAGAACCTGTTTTTGGCGGATTATACTATTTTGTTGTCATATAATCCTTGTGCTTTTGCGGAAAATGTCCTATAATATATAGCAAAAGAATTAATTGTTATGCAATGTTGAACACTCCAAAAGGAAGAATAGAAATGTCAGATATCCGTACACTTGTGTACTATTTCCCGAACTACCACGTTGATCCGCGCAACGAAAAAGTTCATGGTCCGGGATGGACCGAGTGGGAACTTATGAAGCACGCCACTCCCCGTTTCCCTGGTCACGATCAGCCTAAGATCCCGCTGTGGGGGTATGAGGACGAAGCCGATCCGGCTGTTATGTCCAAAAAGATCGATACAGCCAGTGCTTATGGTGTGGATGCTTTTGTTTTTGACTGGTACTGGTACGAGGGGCCATTTCTGGAACGGGCGCTGAACGAAGGTTTTCTGGGGTGCGGCAATAAGAAGCTCCAGTTTGCTCTTATGTGGGCGAACCATGACTGGACAAATTTCCATCCTGCGACCCGCACAAGACCCTATCCCACAGACTTCTGGTGGACGACCACGGCAGATACTGTCGGTTTTGTCTGGGATTACCTGATTGAAAATTACTTTACCCATCCATTGTATTTCAAGGTGGATGGCAAGCCTTACTTCTCCATTTACGCTACAAACCGTTTCATCATCCAGATGGGTGGTGTGGAACGCTGTACCGAAGTGCTTGCCCTGCTTCAGGAAAAAGCCAAAGCCGCCGGTTTGCCCGGAGTGCATCTGAATGGTATGTGGTGGGATAATATGGATGAATCACCTGCCTCCATCTGCCCCCAGAGTCAGTGGGTTGAGATCGGTTTCTCCAGCTACACCAGTTACAACATTCCCCTGTACACATTCCCGCCGGAAGAATTCCCCATGACGGATTATGACAATGCGTACCAGACCTATTACGGTATGCGGGATCATGCAGTGGCAACTCTGCCTGCTCCTTATTACCCTGTCATCACCATGGGGTGGGACTCCAGTCCCAGAACGGTGCAGACGGAAGTTTATGAACGGTTGGATTATCCCTACTTTGCCATTATGGAACCGACTCCGGAGAAATTCGGTGCCAAGGTTGCCGAAGCTGTGGCGCAGTTGAAGGAACGTCCGGTAAATGAACGATTGCTCTTCATCAATGCCTGGAACGAATGGACCGAAGGCAGTTATCTGGAGCCTGATACCAAACATCAATACGGCTTCCTTGAAGCCCTTAAAGCAAATTTGAAATGACGTAAAGTTCTCTCCCTTCCTGTGTTGCTGCAGAAATTCCGGGGGGGGGGGGATCAGAGCAACAAATAAAGAAAGGAAAAACAAATGAAAAAGAACTTCACACTCATAGAATTGCTCGTGGTTATCGCTATCATCGCAATTCTCGCCTCCATGCTTCTGCCTGCTCTGAGCAAGGCAAGAGCCGCCGCACAGTCTATCAAGTGCGTCAACAACCTTAAGCAGAATGCTTTGGGTTACATGCTCTACGCCAACGACAACGAGCAGTATGTACCCTATGTTTCTGTTAATTACACCAGCAATTACATGTGGTATGCTATCAAGCCGTATATGAGCGGTGAATCCCTGACTCCTTACAGTTTCTCCAACTATGCCACATGGATCTGCCCCACAGAATCCACCGGTAACATTGTCATGTTTGATGCTTCTTTTGACAACTCTCTTGCCAACTGCTGCTACGGTATGGCCGCACGTCTGTTGACCGGCAGCGCATCTTTCTGCGGTGCTGTTTCTGTCACTGCTGTTTTGAATCCGACCAAAAAAGCTCTTCTCGGAGACTCTATGCCCCGAACTTTGAATTACAAAGCTTATGGCTCTTGGATCGACAGCTGGGCCGGTACTGTTGCAGCTCCGGCAGAACATACTATTGACTACTATTATCCCACCTACCGTCGTCACGGCGGCAAGGCAAACATCGCCGCCTTTGACGGTCATGTCGGCAGCTCCCTTACCGATGGGGCAATCAAAGGTAATTTCAGCTTCAGTATGTATAACGCAGAGTAAAGATAGAAATGCGCCTTTTAACAGTAATAATCATGGTTCTTGCTTCTGCTGCCTGTATTGCTGACCCCCAGTACCGTCCGGTATCTTTGCCGGGCGGTGACTTCGAGGGCGATATTTCGGCATGGCCCCTTACCAGCGAGTACTCTGTCGGTAATTACGGCAGAGACGGCGGCAAGGCTCTGAAATGCAGCAGATCCGTCAGCGGATACGATTTCATGGCAAGACCGCTCACCCTCAAACCCGGTTCCAGCTACCGTGTCAGTTGGTGGGCGAAGATCGAAGGGGAACTGCCCGGCGATGGAGCTGCAGTCAGTGTAGACTGGTACGCCAACGGCGCATGGGTGAGTTTCACCATGCTGTATCTGACCAACACTACCAACAATGAGTGGAAGCACTTCTCCGGTGAGTTTACAGCACCCACCAATGAAGATTTCTCCTTCCTGCTTTTGGCTTATCTGCGCAGCAATACTGTTGGAACAGTATATTTCGATGATTTCACTCTCGAGGAGATCACCGGAGAAAGCAATGTCTACCCTCTGAATGTTTCCAACGGTATCATTGCTGAAGGAACTCCCGTGGAACTCGCTGTGTTCGTCTCCGGCGATATTGATGTCCCGTATCTCAATTACCGCTGGCTGGATGCCGATGGCAATTCTGTTGCCGACGGCGTGGCAGATGTTTTTGAAGGTCGTGCCTTTATCGCAACAGAGGGTGCTCCTGCCGGAGATTACATTCTGGAAACACAGCCGGTCGAGGCGGACAGCGATTATGAGTACCCTGTGTACTCAACTCCTGTACGCATTGCCGAAAAACACCCTGCCAGGGTTTATATCGACCATCTCGGCAGATGTATTGCCGACGGCAAGCCCTTCATGCCGCTGGGATTTTTCGGCGCAAGTGTTGCGCCCCATGGCAAAGGCAACATTTTCGATGTGGATCTGCAGGTTTACAAGGATTCACCCTTTGATACTGTCCTGCCATACAACGGCGTTTCTCCGGAAAATCTGGATGCATGTGCCGAAGCCGGTGTCAAGATCATCTATTCTTTCACCTATGTGGGGGAAGATGACTCTGCCGGTGAAGTGGAAAGGATCGTTACAGCCTATAAGGATAATCCTGCCATACTTTCGTGGTATATTGCTGACGAAAGACCCAAAAACATGGTTCCGATGTTGGAAGAGAGAAAAGACCTTATCAATAAACTCGACCCTGATCACCCTGTGTACGGCGTATTCTGCAGTTTTGCCGATATGCCCTATTACGGCGCAACACACGATGTTGCCGGTATCGATCCTTATCCCATCGGTGCAGCAGACAACAAAGGTATGTCTTCTGTTTATCAGGCCCTCAAAGACACCATGGAATCACAGCTCCGCACCAATGGAACAATGGCTCTCTGGGGCGTTATCCAGGCTCACAATGTGGGTGTGTATTACAGCGATGTCAACAGCCCCACCTTTTTTCAGGATACACGGCCGCCCTCTGAAAAGGAAATGATGGCTATGACATTGCTCCACGCCATATACGGTGCCAAAGGATTTATCTATTATTCAGAATTCGATCTGAAGAAATTCCCGGAAAACACCCGTTATGATGAACGCTGGGCAGAACTCTGCCGCATCGGGAACACCATGCGTGAACTTGAGCCCTTTATTATGGCTGATGCCCCGCGCATCCCGGTAAATGTGGAGATTGCCGAAGGTGTTGTTGCCGCCAATGCATTGGCAGACGATTCCGGCAGGATCGTTCTTCTGATCACCAGTGTCGAACGCGGAAACAATTCGGCGGAAATTTTTGCCCCGGATCTTCCGGCAGGACTCGTTTCCACCACCGGCAATACGGTGGAAGCTGAACCGGGTATCTACAAATTCTCCGGTACTGATGCAGATTACGATATTCTTGTAATGCCGTAAACAACCGTTTCTTTATCCGCCCTCTGTTGATGCAGAGGGCTTTTTTGCAAAAAAAGGAGTAATACTGATGTTGAAAAATGTTGAGATAAAACCAATTACCGGAACTTTTGTCAATATGCTCATTTCCGACACCGGTATAATCAATGCCGGGTTGAAAGAATGGGAACAGGATTTCCGGATGATGAAAGCTATCGGCATGGATCAGTTGTTTGTTATCCGCACCGAAGTGGAGAGAGGCGGTATCCATATATCTGCCGAAGATCCCCGTTCCACCACTTGGGAGGAGGATGACTGCCTGCTGGATATGATCTTCCGCCTTGCCGATAAATATGATATGACCCTTTATCTCGGCGGGCCCCTTGGCCACACCAATCTCTTTCTGGGGGATTGGAAAAAAGAACTGGACGATACTCTGCGGTACTATGACAGAGTGATCCCCAAATACGATCATCACCCCTGTTTTAAGGGGCTTTATGTTTCGCTGGAAGCCCTGCCGTGGCATTTTAATTTTACCGACATTTGTACAGAAGTTCTCAAATATATGAAAAAGAACTGCCCGGAAAAGAAAACCTTCATGTCTCCCATTCTCATGGGATTGACCGGGGATATGAAAACCAATTATTCCGCCGATCAATGGGTGGATATCTTCGGTCGCTATTTCTTTGAAGGTGTTTCCGGATTACTGGATTATTGCGCCCCGCAGGATGCCTTTGCCGCACCTGTTTGCAAAAACGGCGTGATCTCCAGCAACGGCTTGCAGGAGTGGTACGAAAAAATGGGTGCTTTGTTTGACCGTTGCGGTATTGAATTCTGGAGCAATGTGGAGACTTTCCAGCGTCCATTTGCGGCAAATCCTGATACAAGCGGTCTTTTGCGGCAGGCGGATTACAGAAGTCTTTACGCCAAATTGCAGGAGGCTTCGCCTTTTGTCAAAAGGATCATCACTTACGAATATTTCAGTTGCTTGAGTCCAAATACTGAATGGGGATCGGCGCGCCGTCTCCTTGCCAGATATCTGGAAATGATCGGCAGAGATCCTGCCCTTATTGACGAAATCTACGGTTGAGCGGGGCAATAATGAAAAGACTTGTTTTTTGTATGCTCATGGCAGGTCTTGCTCTGCCGGTGGTGCTTTGTGCCGGCAATACGCCGGATGAGTGGTTCCCGGTTCTGGCGTGGGGATCAACTGCGTGGAGTGCGCCGGAGGGGAGAGCAACTGTTCAGGAAGATTTTGATTTGATGAAAGAGTGCGGCATTACCATTGCCGGATTTTCTCTGCCAGAGCAGTTGGATATGGTGGCAAAAGCAGGGCTCAAAACCTATTTTTATGCCCCTGCTGTTCAACTGGTGAATTTTCACGAGCCGGATTATGATTCATTTCCGCAAATCGTCGCCGAAGCAGTTGCCCAATGCAAAGACAGACCCGAGGTCATCGGTATATACCTGTGTGACGAACCCCGGGTGCAGGGATTGCCCGCTGTAGCTGCTTTGCGCCGGGAAATGCAGAAGCAGGCTCCGGAGCTTGTACCGTACATCAACCTTTTCCCCAATACCCTTTCAGAGAAAAGTCTGGGCGGGACATACGATGAATATCTCGATAAATATATCGAATACTGCGATATGCCGTATATAAGCTATGACCTCTATTCTCTGCCGGAAGACAGATTTGCTCCGTTGTCGGAAAATTACTGGCTGAATATGGAACAGGTCAGGGCAAAAGCTCTGGAAAAAGGTATTGATTTTCATTTCTGTACCCTCGGTGTCAGCCATTTCAATTACAGGCAGCCCACTCTGGATGATATGCACTTCCAAGTCTGGTCAGCTCTCCTTTACGGAGCGAAGGGGCTTGCGTTGTATACATATTTCACGCCGCCACTGGGAAATTACCGGGAGGCCCCCATCAATGAATACGGCGACAGGACACAGTTGTGGTATGATTTGCGAAAGGTGCTGAAAGGCGTTCACAACCGCGCCGCAATCCTCAACAAACTGGAATCCAGGGCTGTGTACCACATTCCGGTGATCGAAAGGGAAAAAGGTACAAGAGGCCCCGATGGCAATTCTCTCCTTACCGGTGTTTCCGATGGGGATGGCGCAAGATTTGCCGTGGGCGAATTTGTCCACACGGAAACAGGGGAAACTTATATCATTATCCTTAACAAAGATTTGAACAACTCATATCCGGTAAATCTGAAGTGGCAGGGTAAAGAACCCGCCAAAGTGGAGATCAATCCCGCCTCCCGCAAAGGCGAATGGCATGATTTTGCCGGTGAAGAAAAATGGATCGCTCCCGGTCATGCACACTTGCTCAAAGTAACCTTCTGACCGATCAGCATTGAACGGATTTTTGCGGATGTTCCATCAAAGATTGTAGTCCGCATACTTTTTTTACTTTTGAACTTCCGGCTGCTTGAATTATCGGTCTGCAGGTGTATATTAACAAGTGATTTTTTGAATGACTTTTGAAGGAAGAAGGTTTTTTATATGAGTGTTGTTACTGTTATCGGAGCCGGGATGATGGGGGCGGCACTGGCGTTCCCCGCACGGGAAAACGGTCACGAAGTAAGAGTAGTGGGGACACCTCTGGACAAAGAGATAATCGAGCATTGCCGCAAAAATGATCAACACCCGAAATTCGATATCCCTTTCCCTGCCGGGATAAAGTTTTATCAATTTGAGGAAGTTACAGCCGCCCTTGAAAATTGCGATATGATCATCGGTGGAGTCAGTTCTTTCGGCGTTGACTGGTTTGCTGAATGTGTACTGCCAATACTGCCTGCCGGGATCCCTGTACTGACTGTTACCAAGGGATTGATTTGCGGTGAAGACGGTTCGCTGATAAATTACCCGGAATTCTGGCAGAGGAAACTGGATGCCCTTGCCAAAGACAATCCTCTCTGCGCCATCGGGGGACCGTGTACAAGTTATGAACTTGCTGCCCACGATCACAGTCTGGTGGCTTTTTGCGGCAAAGATATGCAGGTGCTGGAAAAACTCCGTAATATAATGGAAACGGATTATTATCACATTATAACCACAACCGACGTTGCCGGGGTCGAGGCAGCTGTTGCTCTTAAAAACGGTTATGCTCTCGGTGTGGCTCTGGCGATCGGGGACAGTTTCAAAAGTACAGGGACAACTGATCTGCACTTCAATTCCCAGGCGGCGGTCTTTCTGCAGGCCTCCCGCGAGATGCACAAACTTGTGGCGATGCTCGGCGGATCGCAGGACAGTTATTTTGTGGGAGTCGGAGACTTGTATGTTACTGTTTACGGCGGCCGTACCCGCAAAGTCGGTATTCTGCTGGGGGAGGGGTATTCCATTGACGAAGCTCTGGAGAAATTGCAGGGGGTAACTCTGGAATCCCTTGTCGTTGCCGGACGGGTGGCGGAGGCTTTGAAGATCAAAGCGGCAAAAGGCGAAGCCAATTTGAATGATTTTCCGCTGCTGATGCATGTTGACAGTATAATCACAGAGCGCAAACATGTAGATATTCCGTGGACGGGGTTTGCAGAATATACCTTTGCCGGAGTGTGATATCCATGACTTTGTATGCCGAAACTCTGTCGCCGCAGCTCAGAAGAAAATCAAGACTGTATGCGTATTTTTCCACTTATACCGGATGTATTTCCGAGGTGATGCTGGACAGTTCCGCTATTATCATTCTTTTTTTGAATATGATCGGATGCAACGGGATGATGGTCATGCTTTCTACCGGATTTTCCGGTATCGCCCATGCTCTGCTTTTTATCCCATGCGCCGGAATAGCATGCCGCATAGGTATGAAAAGAGCGGTATCCATTGCGTGTTTAACCGGGTGTGCCGGTTTTCTGCTGATGGCTGCCGCCCCAGTTTTCGGGGCATGGCAGCAAGGGGTGGCTGTTGCCGGTTGTCTGATATATAATTTGCAGAGACCGCTGTATTCCTCCACATGGAGTCCCCTTATCAACGGTTTTCTGCTGCCGGAGGAACGGGGCAGTTTTTTCGGAACCATGCGGTACAGTTATATGCTTGTTTCCGGAATACTTTTTTACTTTATCGGTAAACTCATGGGCGAAAATCCCAGGTTGTTGCTTCTGCAGACGGTTATAGGTATAAGCGGGCTGCTCCTGCTGGGCAGAATGTATTGTATGCGGAAATTCCCGGAAGATCCGGCGGAAAAAGTTTCCCGGTTGAAGTTCGGTCATGCTCTGCAGATGGCTGTACGCAACAGCATGCTTATGGGATATGCAATATATGCCTGTCTGATTTCCATAGCCTATACATCCATGATACCGCTGACGTTGATATATTTGCGGGAGTATGTGGGGGTGAATGCCGGGGCTGTGCAGACATTTTCCACTGTGGGGATTGCCGGAAATATTGCGGCATTTTTTTGTTACGGTTATATTTCCCGGCACTTCAGGCTGAAAAGCATCGAACTTGTGGTGCATTTCATGTTTCTTTTTTCGGCAGCGGCAATGGCTCTTGTGCCTTCCGGTATTGCCGGATTCATATGGATCGCCGGGGTGATATATTTCGGTGTATCATTTGCCGCAAGTACATTCATGTGCAATAATTCCATGGAACTTATGGCTCTTGCCCGGCCGGGCAATAAGCCTATGGCAATGGCGTTTCTGCAATCATACCAGAATATCGGGGTGTGTATCGGCAGAATGGGTACGGCACTTATTATGGGGGCAAATCTGCTGGCGGCAGAGTGGAGCCTCGGTGGTTTGACTGTCAGCCATTATCAGACCCTTTTCCTCTTTTACGGGATTATTGCAGCGGTGCTGCTTGTGCTTTTCCCGGCTCTGCCGTCTATTGTGCCAAAACACAAAGATTATTACGCTCCATGATCAGCATTTATTGACAGCTCTCCTGATTATTTCGTCCTGTACCTCTTTGCTCAAGGCGGTAAATCTGGCACTGTATCCGGCGACTCTGACTGTCAGTGACGGGTAGTCAGATGGATTCTGCTGAGCCTTGCACAATGTTTCACGGTCGGCTATCGTCGGCTGCAGCTGTATGCCGCCCATACGGAAATAACTTTCAACCAATGCAGTGGTTTTTTCAAGCATTTCCCCGGCAAAAAGATCGGGAGAAAGGGTGATGTTGGTGATCGTAGAGGTGGAATAATATATGGACGGTACAGCCGCTGCTGATTGCAGAACTGCCGTAATTCCATCTGTATCACGCCCGGCACCAGGCGTGAAGCCGCTGGAAAAAGGTTCACCGTTGCGGCGTCCGTCGGGGGTTGCCGGGGTTTTTGCACCGAAAACCACATGGGCGTTTTCGTAACCGCCAAGCGTACCGAGGGTGTATTTGCCGCCTGTTGGCGGTGGTTCGCTGTTCAGTATGCGGGAAATTGATTCTGTCAATCTCGCAATCATTTCTGCCGTGTCTGCTTCTCCGCTGCCGAAACCGGCAACAGAATCATGGAGCTGCTGCCGCAGGGTGTCATACCCCTGCCAGTCTGCCTGCAATGCCAGAGTCAGTTCGGCGAGCGAACAGATATTTTGTTCAAAGACCCCTTTTTTGATCGCCAGCATTGAATCTGCCAGCTGGATCAACCCCTGACAGCACCAATTACAGCTGTTGTATGCTGCGCCGCCGGCAAAGAGAGATTTGCCGGAAGATAATGCACTTTCCGAAAAAAGGGAGAATATGAGCAAACTGTTGTAATCTCCCTCTGCGTTACTGCGTATGACGGAGAGTTTGCGTATTTCGTTACAGAGTACCGACAGTTTTTTTTCCCATTCACTGTAAAGTTCATCAAATGATTCCGGCAGCGGAGGATGCGGACATTCAACCGGAAATTTTGCCGTACCAAGTACCACCAGCAATGGAGAAAGCACGTTAAAGTGTCCGTA
Source organism: Victivallaceae bacterium (assembly GCA_045532655.1). GTDB lineage: Bacteria > Verrucomicrobiota > Lentisphaeria > Victivallales > Victivallaceae > JAVBQJ01. The sequence continues at coordinate 1,085 of JAZSGI010000187.1, read as the reverse complement.
GAGGGCACGCATACAGCCATCTCCCGGTATCGTTACTTCATTACAGCCGCTGGGGGAATAGTTGACCGCCGCATGACGTGGGATGCCCAGTGCCATAAGGGCGGGAACAAAAGTTTCGTCATTGGAAAAATCAGGACTGCCGTTGCCGGCGGCAAGGACTTCAAGTCCTCTCTGCAGTAATTTTCGCGGTGTCTGCGCAGACCAGCGCAGTGCGATTTGCGGACGTACCAGCCCCAGAGCTTCTGCCGCATCAAGGCACATACCGGTAACTGCTCCGGCAACACAGTTGCCATTGCTGTCGCTCCCGCCTATGGAAAGATGATTTATACCGCCGAATGCATGTTCTTCGCCGAAAATCCAGTGGATTTTGCAGAAAAAGTTTGCAATCAGTTCAAAGGCTTCATCCTCTGTTATCCTTCCGGCGGCAAGATCTCGCTGATAATATGGTTCCAGAACCCTGTCCGGCAACCCCGGAGAATCACTGGTAAGGAGAAAAATTATCCAGTAAGCCAGAAGAGCCTCGTGAAAACTCTCCGGAGCTCTTTGGGTCAACGCTGTGACTTTTGCCGCAAGTTCTGTATCTGCATGCTGTGCGGTATATTCAGCCAGGCGTTCCAGATAGATAAGTATACCATCGGCAATATCTGCCATGCCGAGATAAAAATCTTTTTTCCCGGCATCAGTTGCATTCTCCGCCGATTTCCTGCATCTGGCGGCTCTGGCAGGAAATCCCTCTGCAAGCACGGCTGCATAGTCCGGCAGCAGGTGATTGCCGCCGAGACACATAAAACCCTCCCTGTCCCAGACCGCATCAAAATATTCCGGCACAAACGGCTGCGGCGGAAGTGAGTCCTGTATCGCTTGCGGTACCGCGCCCGGATTACCGGGGAGCATATCGCCGGGCAGTGAACTCATTTCCACGGCAGAAAGGTATTGCCTGTAGGCTTTGCCGCAGGAGGCGGCATCCTGCCAGAAACGTTTGAGGTCAAGAAGCGGATGACTCAAATGCGTTGTGGTCACTCCGGCAAGAATACTTTGTATCCGGGCAGAAAGTTTTCTCATAATATCATTTCCTGTTTGCCGCA
>JAZSGI010000059.1:0-3133 GCA_045532655.1 Victivallaceae bacterium | reverse complement strand
GGTAATTTGAGGCTGCTACCCGCAGCGGTAACAGCCGAAAATGCTCCCTTTGCAGATCAAAGCAGATGCGCTTTCAGATTTTTGAGGACTTTTGTAATTACCTCTATTAGCAGAATAATAAAACTAAAACAAAGGGAAAGCCAATGCAGGCAGAAAAAATTACTTACGATCCTTCAGCTGTAGAAAAAAATCTCCTTACGGCTCTGGAAACACTCTCAGAAACTTACCCTGTTTCAACCGTTCCCTCCCCTGACAGCCATAAAGTCACATATCAGAAGAGCGACACTCCCGGTTTCTTTACAGAACGGACAAAAGACGGGTGGTGCATCAAATACTCCAATTTGCAGTCTGCTTTACGCGGTACAGCCTTTGCCTTGGCCGGACAAAGCGGTTCCGGTGTATCGTCATTCAAAACTACCGGTATAATGCTTGATGCCTCCCGCAGTGCTGTTTTCAAAAATGATTATGTCAAACGCTGGATGCGGATACTTGCCCTGCTTGGTTATAACCGCCTGATGCTTTATACCGAAGACACCTACAAACTCCCCGGCGAACCCATGTGGGGATTTATGCGCGGTGCATATTCCGAAGAGGATCTGAAAGAATTTGATGATTATGCAAATCTGCTTGGAATTGAACTTGTGGGCTGTATTCAGACCCTGGGACACCTTGATCAGCCTCTGCGCTGGGAAGCATATTCCAAAATCAAAGATACTCAAAGCGTAATGCTGGTAGATGAGCCTGCCACTTATGAACTTATAGAAAAAATGATCGCATGTTTTGCCCGCAATTACCGCAGCCGTACAATCCATATCGGTATGGACGAAACTCATGACCTCGGCAGAGGCAGATACCTTGACCGGAATGGTTATGAACGGGGTTTTGATCTCTTCAACCGCCACCTGCAAAAAGTAACAGAAATATGCCGGAAATATGGCCTCAAACCCATGCTCTGGAGCGATATGTATTTCAGGCTCGGTTCCAAAAGCCTTGATTATTACGATCCGCAATGTGTTATCCCCGAAGATGTGAAACAGGCTATTCCCAAAGATGCCGACATCGTTTACTGGGATTACTATCATGATAATGAAAAATTCTATACAAATTATATCAACCGCCACAAAGATCTGGGCGGCGAAACCCACCTCTATTCAGGCATCTGGTGCTGGGGTGGGATGTGGTATCAGCATACATGGACAACTGCCACTGCGGCTCCGGCAATAAAGGCGGCACGCAAAGCAAAAATCGATCATATTTCTTTTACGATGTGGGGAGACGAAGGTTCATACTGCAACTTTGATTCCACTCTCGCCGGTGTTGCATGGGCTGCAGATATGTGCTGGGGCGGCAAAGGTTCGGCAGTCAGGCTGATACCTGTATGCAGCGCAGTATGTAATATCGATTATACCCGCACCATTGCAATGGCGGAAGCAGAACACCTTAACCGGCCGACATTGGATGTACGCTCAAGCGGCAGATATCTGCTCTGGGACGATCCGCTGCTCGCCCCGACCCAGAATGATATAACCCGTTATTATCCTGAATGGCGTGAACATGCCATCGGCGTATACCACAAGCTGCTGGCAATGCGTGCCGCACCGGATCAACATCACATAGCACACTTCAAAGTCGTGCTTAAATCCATGCTCAAAGCAGTTGAATTCCGCAGAGATTTTGTCAAATGTTATCAGGATAAAGATATTGAAATGGCAAAAGATCTCAAGAAACGCTGCCGTGATCTTATACGCCAATACAAACGTTTGTGGAACAGTTACCGGATGCAATGGTTGAGCCGCAACAAGAGTTTCGGTTTTGAAGTCACATCCCACCGTATCGGTGCAGTGATAATGCGTTATGAAGAAATCGCATTGCGCCTTGAAGAATTCATTGCCGATACCTCTTTTGCCATCCCTGAACTTGATGAATATCTCGCCATGCCTCCGGATGCTGTATTTACAGTACCAAGCATCCGCGGCACACAAAATATTCAGATAAGTTATTGATGCTCCATGATACCGGACTTCATAATTTTACAGTATACAGAGAGTGATGCTGATGATGCCATCGCCCTCTGGAATACTGTGGTATGGTCAGGAAGAGCTTTTCCGCAGGAGGATCCGCTTGACCTTGCTTCCGGGAAAATATTTTTTGCGGAGCAGACCTTCACCGGTATTGCGCGGGAAAATTCCTCCGGTGAAATTGCCGGATTGTATATCCTGCACCCCAATAATGTCGGCAGATGCGACCATATAGCCAATGCAAGCTATGCTGTAGCAGAGAAGTTCCGGGGACGGCATCTGGGCGAAATGCTGGTTCGCCATTCAATTGCCGGAGCAGTAAAAGCCGGGTGCGCCGCTCTGGAACAACTGAACAAACAGCAAATAAAAGTCGTAGTGCCGTTACTGGAACTTATGGCGAAAAGGGGTAAAAATGAAGCTTTTCTTTAACACTATTGTATCAATGCTTTTGACATATTTATTGATTGGTTGTAATTCTGTAAGCACATTTAATTATAAAACCTCTCGAACCGTAAGTCGATCTGCAATTGCCGAAAGTAACACTCCAAATGAATTAAAAAATAAAGCTCTTGTTGTTTTTGTATCTAACGAAAAACAACAAATAAAATTCAAGCATATACAAAAAGATGATTATGGAGAAGCAACAATAGATGAAGATAGCTTTGCCGCTTTTATTGCCACACCAGGGGAGTATCATTACAATCAAAAACAATTCACATTAGAAGGTAATAAGTGTTATTTTTTTGTTATTGATAAGCAAAATTTTCAGCCTATAGCAACAGAAGTTTTTCAAAAACAATATGCAGACAGGTATTTATCCCAACAATATTCTTGTTTCGGGGAAGTACTTAGTGTAGACAATTATTTCTCTAATAAGGTTTCAGGAATAGAAGTGTTTGGGCATAATATGGGGTGCGTTATAAGTTATTCTTTTCTTGCAATCGGTTATATTGTCGTTGGTACATTGTGTGTGGGGGGGATTATTATTATAATTTGCCTTGATGCAAAATACGGCGGCGGGAAAGTAACACAAACAGTAGTTCAAGAGGTAACTGTAAAAAATAACGTTTATGCGCCAGGAGTTCACGCAGATGAATACGGACGCCCGGTAAAAT
>JAZSGI010000144.1:0-2095 GCA_045532655.1 Victivallaceae bacterium | reverse complement strand
AAATTTGTCAAAGCGCCCTCGCTTCGATCTGACAAAGGGAGCGTTTTCGGCTGTTACCTTACAGGTAGCAACCTCAAACTACCCTTTTCAGCTCTTTGCGAATGGCATCTTTGCCATTTTTTGAATGACTTTCGAAATTACCTCTACTGTTATTTCAACAGTTTTGTTTATCGGGATCACATATAAAATATATAACTTCAGGAGGCTGAAAAGTGAAAAATCGTGATTTTGTTTTTACCGCTGCTGTGGCCGGGTGTATGCTCTTTGCTGCCGGTTGTGCCACTGAAACCGTAACTTCCCGCACTTCCATCCCTCCGGCCAATGAAACTCCCGGTATCGTTGACAACGGGGCATACAATCGTCTTGCTCCCCAGTTTTATGATAAGCAGACAGTTGCTCCCCTTCCGCAGGCTGCTGCAACTGCTGATGTCGCCCGTAAGGAAGCTAAAAAATATCCGCGTCTGGTAATGGATGGTGTTGTTCCTGCCCCTAAGAAGGTTCAGAGCCATGTTGCCGGCGGCGAAACTTATACCGTTGTAAGCGGTGATACCCTCGGTCATATTGCTTTGCGTCACAAGATCAGAGTTGCAGAGCTTGCTGCAGTCAACGGCCTTGATCTCAAGACCGCAGTTATCCGTCCCGGACAGAAACTTGTCCTGCCCAAAGGCGTGAAAGCTGTTGCCGGCAAGCCGGCTCCTGCCAGAAGTTCTTCAGCCTCTTCAGGCGCTGTTGTTGCCGCCGGCGGGACATACGTTGTTGTTTCCGGTGATTATCCGGAACGCATTGCCAAACGCCACGGTGTATCCACAAAAGCTCTTTTGCAGGCAAACAACCTGACCGAAAAGAGTGTATTGCAGATCGGTCAGAAACTTGTCATTCCCGGTAAGAATGTACCTGCTGCCGCTCCTGCCGCCGCTCCTGCTGGTGAGACTGCCGCACCGGCGGCTGACGCTCCTGTTGTTGATTCTGCTGCAGTTGTTGAACCGGCTCCTGTCGCCGGTGAATCCCAGATCGACTTCGGTGCTGCAGCTGTTGTTGATACTCCTGTCGTTACTGAAACTAAAGATCCTTTCAGCTATACCGGTAAAACCGTTACTATTATTGAACGTACACAGAGTTTGCAGGATTTTGCCGCTGCCGTCGGTGTTGATGCCGAGGTTGTCCGCAGCCTGAATCCCGGTCTTATCGGTGCCGATGATATGATCGAAGAAAATACAGTGATAGCAATTCCTGTTTACTGATAAAAACAGATAATGCGTATTGCATTGATAATTGCTGCTGCAGGGTCCGGAACCCGCTTTGCGGGTGGGGATGCCTGCAGCAATTCTTTTGCCGGTTGCGATAAATTGTGGATGGAGCTGGATGGTGAACCCCTGTGGGTGCGTTCTCTGCGTAATTTGGGCGGAAACGTTACCGGCGATATTATTCTTGCGGTTCGCCCGGACAGGTATGATGAATTTTGTGAAGTCCTTGACAAAGCCCGGCTGCCGTGGCCGATAAAGGTGATAACTGGTGGTGCAAGCCGTATAGAATCTGTCTGCAAGGCTCTTGATGCACTGGAAAGCAATGATGGACTGGTGGCGATACATGACGCTGCCCGTCCGTTGGCAGATCAAGAGTTGTTCGGGGAACTCCTGCGTTTTGCTGTTGAGAATTATCCGGCGGGTATTCTGCCGGCAGTAAGAGCCGCTGATACAGTAAAGACCGTAGATATCCATGGGAACGTTACGGGAGATATAGATCGTGACACTATTGCTCTTGTCGGTACTCCGCAGATATTCCCGTTGCGGGAATATAAAGCGGCAGCAGCCTCAGTTTTGGCTGGCGGGAAGGGCAGATTCACTGATGATGCCGGGATATTTCTTGATGCCGGAGGGGAGGTCAAAGTCTTTTTTTCTGCCCGGTATAATACCAAAGTAACAGTTCAGGATGACTATACGTGTGTAAAAGCATTTGCGGCAGCGGCAAACTGCGGCGGAAATTAATTTACAGCCATCCGGGAAACTGAAAAATTGCGTTTTTCCGGAAAAAATTAAAGAAAAATCTTTTTTTTAGCACACAGATATCCCATAATTTTTCAAAAAACAGGCATTCC
>JAZSGI010000098.1:0-5759 GCA_045532655.1 Victivallaceae bacterium | reverse complement strand
CCTCTGCTGTCCAGCAGTCTTCATTAAGCTGTACAGCCGCTTCCCAGTCATCGTATCCGGCATTGGAAAAACGGCCGCCGCCCGCCCCCACAGCAAGCTGCATACTCCAGAGTTCCGGCTGGCGCAAAGCAAAGAAGATCTCTATAAGATCCCCCTGCCAGACCTTTATCCCGTCCACAGTGTTGGAGTCGTTGATTTTCCCCGGTTCCATGCACCTGATTCCAAGATAGAAGTTCCCACCGTTACGCATGATCTTGACTTCAGTAGCTGCGGCAGGGACTTCATTGGTACGGTAACAGCCGAAATCGCTGAAACTTCCGGCATTCTGCCATTCTGCTTCTGACAATACTCCGTCTATCACCGGCGGCTTCTCTGCGATTGCGGCGCAAACACTTTTGCGGCACGTATCTTCCGCCGCCATTACAGCACAACCGCAAAAAATTCCTGCCAAAATACTTTTCTTCATCAAAAACCTCTTGCAATAAATTTCGGCAGTCCAGTGATACACAAGACTGCCGGTTTTAAGTTTTTAAGAACTGTTTTTTACATCACCGGATGTATCCAGCGGGGCATATCGTCAACCGTTGCCGGGCCGAAATACTCCACATCAAATGCCACCCAGTCATTGTCTTTGGTCTCTATGGCAATGGTATGACCGTCTTCATGGTTCTTTTCGGGCAGACCGTATTGCAGAATACGGACGCCGTCATAGAAGAACGCCACACGGTTGTCGATGATATACACATCCAGTTCCACAGCTCTGTCAAGTACACTGTGGGATCTGCCGTGAACTGCCAGAGTAGTATCGCAACGGTCAAGACTGTCATAAAGGTCAAGTTTTTCAATAAGCCAGCCTTTGTTGGGATTGTAATCAAAGGAAATTTCAACGCCATCCACATAGAACATGAACTTGCCTGAATGACGGAAATTGAGTTTCAAGTTCACATTGTCCGGCAACCCGTCTTTGCTGCGCATAACAGCTTTGCCTCCGTTGTCAGATCTCAAGCCGTAAGTCAATCCGGCTTCGGCAACAGGAGCAAAAGTTCCGCTTTCGATCTGCCATTTGGCAGGATCGATCACCTTTTGCGCCGTCAGCGGCACAGCGGCAGGGGCATCAGCCTTTTTGCGCCAGGGATTTGTAAGATCGAGAGTTGAAACATCCACAGAGGCAGGTGCGATGTGGTAGACTTTCAGGTCACGCACAGCAACTTCAAATTTCAGGATACCGTTTTCAAATTCCGGGATCTCTTCGCGGTTGAGGCAGCGGACCTGCAGTTCTTCGCCGGGGAAAAGTCCGGAAAGATCCACGATATTCTCCTGATCGCCATTGTAAACGATATTGCTGGAAATAAGCACAGCCTCGTTTTCCGCCAGATAATAGGATGTACAAAGTGTATTGTCATTCTTTATCCGGATATGCGGCTGTTCGCCGGTATAGGGATAAAACACCGCATCCGGGTTGCGTTTGGTGATCTTGAGGTAATCTTCGAAATAGGACTGTCCGGCAATGGCATTGATGATCCCGTGGGGAGCCACCCAGGCATTGGACTGACGGGTGGTCAGGGTGGAATCCACATAGAAGAAGGGCAGGAACACTCCCTGGAACCCGAAGGGATAACCGGAGTAAACAATGGAAAACACATCAGGCGGCAGGAGATAACCCTTGCGGTATCTGCTCAAATGTTCACCATCCCAGTAATAATCGCAGTGTGCAAAGGTCACAAGGCTGAATCCGCCGCCGGTATGATGCCAGATGGGAGTCTTGCTGCCTCTGGATTCAAAGATACCCCGCAGACGTTTCATATAACTCCGCTGACCGGGGAGATTGCCTTCGTGCCAGCTGCCGTCCCATTGGGCGGGCAGATAGCGGGAACAGTTGTGATTGAGGTTGTCACAACTGAAAGGCACACTGGGACCATCCAGATAAACCCCGGGCAGACCCGATTCTTCAGCCAGAGTATCGATTTTATCCAGCATGAATTCGCCCACTTCGCCGCGGAAACAAATAACCGAACAGGGAACATCTTTGCCCGGTTCATAAGCACGTTTGTACCATGGGCGGCGTGGATAGGAGGTGAAATCTGTGGGATATTCCTGAAATTCGGGAGCATTTTCAGCCATCACCTGACCGAAATACAGGAAGAAACTCTTGCCCTGTGCCTTGGCATCCTGCACTCTTCCGGCAACTTCCGGAGCCTTTTTCAAGTCAGGATAAGACTGCCAGTCCGACCAGCTTTCAAACCAGAATTTGCAGTCAAGCAGCGGGATCCGGTCATTACGGAAAGGCGTAAACTGCAGATGGAACTCATAGACATTGTCTTCCGGCGGCACGCTGCCATCTTCCGAAACAAATGTCAATACAAGTTCATCGCCGTTCAAAACCACCTGTCTGCCATCGGCCGGGGAGTAGAAAAGGGGATGTCCGAAAGCAAAGATCATACCGCCGTTACGATCCCCTACCCACAAATCGGTGCGGATATTGCCGCTGTAACCGTAACCGCCGGTTTGAATAAGCTGCTGGGAGGAGCCGTTATTCAGGTATTGTGCCAGACCTTCGCTCAATGGGATACGCAGACGCAGCGAATCAGGCACAGTGGTACCAAGTCCGGTCAATCTGGCACGGACGGTCATAAAGCCGTCGTATTCGGTACGGGTTTTGACCTCGATACCGGGCAGTGCCTCTGACACCATTTCCACTGCAGTAACGGTTTTGCTGAAATCTGCCCGGGTATTTACCGGAAGCAGTTCGCCGTTGATCTCCGCCTCAAGAGTTATTGGAGCGGCAAGGATATTCACTCCCCGGCTGTTGAGGATGGCGGCAGGGAACATGCCGTCGCCGAAATCGATTTTGCCATGTTCCAGCGAAAGGATGCCGTCAGCAAATTCCGGTGAACTCCAGGGGTAAGGCACACGCTCATCCAGATATTCCTTTGCCACGCCGAACCGCCATGAAGCAGGAGCTTTGGCTACATATTCTTTTTTCAGCAGTTCACTGCCGTCGCAGGTAAGGACAACGGTCATTGCTGTACCCGGCTCAAAATCAACTTTTGTTTTGATGCGGGTTGGCCAGTGGGCGGAACCGGTGGCGGAAACACTTTGCCCGTTTACCGTCAGCACGATTTCTGCACCGGGATTACCGGCAGGGACCTCTGCGGCGACTTCACCGGCAGCGGCATAATATTCCATATCCAGGCGGCCCTCTTCCACATAAACTGCGGCATCGACTTCGTTGGAGCGGTCGACTTCATCTTCCACAGTAACCATGTCTTCGCTGCCGAAATCCAGCAGCACGGCTTTTGCCATGGGCAGCTGGTTGTAACCGCCGAAGGAAGGCAGGTACCAGCCGTAACGTTCCCCGCGGTAAAAGCGGAAAAGATTGAAAAAGAGTGCCGGTGAATTTTCCATGTTATAGCCGAAAATCCCGAAAGGAATACAGAAACGGACGATCCAGCGGTCATTTTCGATATCGACGGCATGGGTAAATCCGGGATTTTCCAGCGGAGTTTCGTCATAGCGGCGGGAAGAAACTCCTGCCATATTTACAGTCATTTCGTAGATATGGTCGCACAATCCGAGGTTTTCAAAAGCCCCCTCATAGCCGCCCATATTCAGCTGTGTTGCAACTTTGCCCTCCAGTCCGACTACGATCTGCATGGCTTCGTCCACAGTCAGGTCATCGGTGGATTCCCGTTCAAAAGCTCTGGCGGCATTGTAAGCGGATTCATCACAAACAGCCGCTGCCCACAAATTTTCGCCATCGTGGAAAAGATAGACAGCAGTGGGCTCATCCACATAACCGAGACTGATGGGCCGGTTGCTGAAGGAGCGGATAACAGCTGCTCCCTCCCAATCACCTTCCCAGAATGTTTCAGCAGCAGCAAGTTCCTCTGCTTTTTCGGCAGTGATCCTGGGGATCATCACTACCGGCTCAGCGGCAGCCGCTGCAAGTGCGGCAAAAATCACCGCAAACAACGATAGATATTTTGTCATTACACTTCACCTTTCTTTTTGGCAATCAGGACATGTTATACTATAGCATGGGAATCGCCGGTTTGTAACCCTGCAACACATATATCGATGTTTTACAATTTTATCAATAGTTGGTTATGTAGAGGTCACGGTCGCCGTCGGCATTGGTTGTGCCCTTCTGTTCTTTGACGTCCTGCACGTGGCCGTCGCCGTAAAGAGCATTGCACTTGTTGTTGTGGCGCCAATCTTCATAAAGACCGTTGTTACCGGGGTGACCGCCGGTAGTCCAGTCGCCGTCAGCCATGATGTAACCGCTGGTTTTAAGATTGGTGGTGTTGGGATAAGCAACGTAAGTTCTCTTGTACTTCGGACGGGGGTTGAGACCCATCATTTCCCAGATGATATCAAAACCGTAAACGAATGCGGTGTGATAGTTGGTTCCGACAGTATAAGAGGGGCAGTTGTTATAGGTTTTTTCGTCGTTAAGATAACCGAACTGAATATACCAGTAGGGCTGGGCACTGTGGCTCCAACCGCTTTCGCTGTCCTGACCGCAGGCGAACATGACGAAAGAATCGTTATAATCGTTGGCATAGAGAATGTAGGTAAGACCCCAGGTCTTGAGGTTTCCCTTGCATTTGACCTGCTGAGCTGCGGCACGGGCCTTGCTCAAGGCCGGAAGAAGCATGGAGGCGAGAATTGCAATAATTGCGATAACGACCAGCAATTCGATGAGTGTGAACGGCTTTTTCATTTCAGTAAATATCCTTTCCTTAATTCCCTGTTTATAAACCGTAAATGGTTTTCTCTATTTAATATTATAGCCCATTTTCCATCAAAAGTCAACCCCATAAATGATATATTGCACATTTTTTTGAAAATTGACGATTGTAAAAGTAAACGCACGCTCTTTTTGAGAGCAGTGCGCGTTTACCCGGCAGGGGAACGTATCATTTCCCTTTGCTATGACAGCGGGGTACAAGATCTATCACATCCACCCACTCTACTTCCGGGTCTTCGCTCAACGCTTTGATCCCGGCTTCAAACCGTTCCCATAAAGTATCAAAGTCCATCATCTCGTAAGAGTGCCCCCAGAAATAAAAAACTCCCGTCTCTTTCGCACGGTCAAAAATATCCCAAAAAAACGGATCAAGGAAGTGACAGTTTGCTGCCATGGCAAGGGGTTCGCTGTTGGCAGTTACGTCATTGGTTTTTTCAACTGTTCTTCCGTACCGGAATCCGGCATCTGCAAGCATTTTGACTGTTTCCGGCGTATAACGTCCGCAGGGCCAGGCAAATCCCCGGCACTCACGCTGAAAAAAATCTTCCAGAAAATTCCGGGCATCCACCGCCTTCTGCAAAAACACATCATCCGGAACCATGCCTGCAACCTCATGCTCCCAGCAATGACTGGCAACCTGAAACCCGGAATACACGTCAAGCAGATCCTCCTTCCCCACAATTCCGCCGCTGAAACCGTTGAATGACCATCCTCTGTGCATGGGCTCCAGCCAGAAAGGAAGTGTCGTTTTTTCCGGTATTCTGCCCGGACACAGATTGAAGGTGGCTTTGGCATTGTATTTACGGAGTATTTCAATCAGACGTATATCTGTTGCAACACCATCATCCCAGCATTGGGCAACTTTGATCATAAATTTTCCTTTGTTGTATTATGAGGCAATTTCAAAACTCCTCAAATTTGTCAAAGCGCCCTCGCTTCGATCTGACAAAGGGAGCGTTTTTCCACCTTCGCATAAAGCTACGGCGGGACAAGCGGCTGTTACCTTACA
>JAZSGI010000128.1:0-12464 GCA_045532655.1 Victivallaceae bacterium | reverse complement strand
CCCTACATAGTCTTTGCCGGCAGCTTCCCCAATGCCAGAGAGGTGGAGGAAGCCAAATCCACCGGTGCCAAAGTAATGTGCTTTGCTTCGACAATATCCATTGCAGAACGTATGATCCGTTACGGTGCAGATGCCATTGTGCTGGAAGGTTCAGAAGCAGGCGGGCATATAGGCCACGTTTCAACCGTAGTTCTGCTGCAGCAGCTGCTCTTCAAATATGCCGATAGCCTGCCGATATTTGTTGCGGGCGGCATCGCCACCGGCCGTATGGCGGCAAACCTGCTGCTGATGGGTGCAGCCGGTATCCAGATGGGTACCCGGTTTGTTATGACCGAGGAGAGCAACGTACATCCGGACTTCAAACAGGCATTTATCCGAGCCAATGCCCGTGATGCAGTTTCCACTCCGCAGTTTGATTCCCGCCTGCCTGTAGTGGCAGTGCGCGCCCTCCGCAATCAAGGTACAAAACTTTTCGGCGAACTGCAGCTTTCCCTGCTGAAAAAACTTGATGCAGGAGAGATTTCCAGAGCAGACGCCCAGGCGGAAGTGGAGCGTTTCTGGGTAGGTGCCCTGCGCCGTGCCGCCATTGACGGCGACATTGCCAACGGTTCCCTTATGGCAGGACAATCAGTCGGTATGATGAACGATGTCAAACCGATCAAAGATGTAGTGGCGGAAATCATTTCTGACGCCGATGCAGAAATAGCCCGTATCAGCAATATTCTTGCCTGACAGGTACGTAACAAGAGCTGCTGCAGAGATTCAAATGTCTGCAGCACTCTTTTTTTTGCTCCAGTCAAGCAGATTTTTACTGCTGAAACTTGATTTTTTCCAATTTTTGTGCTATATTTATGAGAGGTAACAAAAAGTGGAAGAACGAATTTACGACGAAAACAACATAAAAACTCTCAGTTCACTGGAGCATATCCGTAAGCGTCCCGGTATGTATATCGGCAGACTCGGCGACGGTGCTCATCCGGACGACGGTATCTATGTCCTGCTGAAAGAGATAATCGACAACTCCATTGATGAATTCATCATGGGGAAGGGCAAACGTATAGATATTACTCTGTCGGAAGAGGGTTGTGTTACCGTCCGTGACTACGGCCGCGGTATCCCGCTGGGCAAACTGGTGGAATGTGTTTCCGTGATGAATACCGGGGGCAAATATAATGACGAGGCTTTTCAGTTTTCCATCGGCTTGAATGGAGTGGGAACCAAAGCCGTCAATGCATTGTCAGAGGAATTCACCGTACGCAGTGTCCGGGAAGGCAAATTCAGGAAAGCGGTTTTCCGCAAAGGTAAGCTCTCCGGTACTGAGGAGGGCGATGCTGCGCCGGGAGAAAAAAACGGTACATTTGTTGCTTTCAAACCTGATCCGGAACTTTTCACCAATTACCGATACCGGATCGAATATGTGGAAAAAAAGTTGTGGCTTTTTGCCTATCTCAACAGCGGTCTTTCGCTGTATTTAAACGGTCAGCGTTACTATTCCGCCAACGGGCTCAAGGATCTGCTGGAAAGCGAAACCAATGGTGAACGCATTTATGATGTCATCGGATTCCGGACTCCAAAAATAGAGTTTGCATTGACTCACAGCGAGAATTACGGCGATAACAGTTATTCCTTTGTCAACGGACAATACACCAATGATGGCGGCACCCATCTTTCAGCCTTCAAAGAAGGTGTCCTCAAAGGAATAAACGAATATTCAGGCAAAAACTTCAAAGCTGATGCCATCCGGGACGGAATGATGGGAGCGATCGCCATCAAGCTGCAACACCCGCTTTTTGAGTCACAGACCAAAAACAAGCTCGGCAATACCGAGGTTCGCGGTCCCATTGTTACTGCAGTCAAAGATGCTGTAGCGGATTTCATGCACAAAAACAGTGAAATCGCCCAGGTCATCCTTGACAAGGTTTCCCGCAATGAGCAGATGCACAAGCAGATACAGGAAGTCAAGAAAAAATCCCGTGAAGCCACCCAGAAAAGCCGTCTGCGGATTCCGAAACTCAAAGACTGCAAATTCCATGTCGGGGATAAATGGCCCAAAAAAGTCGAACCGAAAGAAACTATGATATTCCTTACCGAGGGTGATTCTGCTGCGGGCTCTCTGGAAAAAAAGCGTGATGTGGACAATCAGGCGATATTTGCTCTGCGGGGAAAACCCAAAAACGCATACGGCGAAACTATTGAGATGATTTATAAGAATGAGGAACTGACCTTTCTCATACAGGCGTTGGGCGTGGAAGACTCAACGGAAAATCTCCGTTACGACAAAATCATCCTTGCTACCGATGCCGACGTGGACGGGCTGCACATACGCAATCTGCTTCTGACATTCTTCCTTTCTTTCTTTGAGCAGCTTGTTCTCTCCGGACACCTTTATGTTCTGGAAACACCGCTTTTCCGGGTGAAGAAAGGCAAGGATATTATTTATTGCTACAATGAACATGAACGTGACAAAGCTGCCAAAGAAATGGGCAAGTGTGAAATCACACGGTTCAAGGGACTCGGCGAGATTTCTCCTGACGATTTCGGGGAATTCATAGGCGAAAATATGCGCCTTTCGCCGGTAACTCTGGACAATATGCATGGTGTAGGGGAAATACTCAAGTTCTATATGGGCGAAAACACTCCGGAACGGAAAGAGTATATCATGGCAAATCTGGAGGTCGTCGATTATGAATGACGAAATCATTATGCCGGAAGTTATCGACGAGGAGCAGGATAATACTGTTGTTGCGGAAAAAAAGAAAAGCACCAACGATTATTTCCGCCAGATGTTCGACAGGAACTTCCTTGATTATGCCAGTTATGTTATTGGTTCACGGGCTATTCCCGATGTTGATGACGGACTCAAACCCGTACAGCGGCGTATACTCTGGGCACTTTATCAGGTCTACGACGGCAGAACCCAGAAAGTCGCCAATATCGTCGGCAATACCATGCACTATCATCCCCACGGCGATGCTTCCATAGGCGATGCCCTTGTGGTACTGGCAAACAAGGGCGGTGTTATCGAAAATACATACCGTGACCGCAGAACCGGCGTGGAAAAACTGGAATACCTCAACGTCCCTTATTTTATTATGAAACAGGGAAACTTCGGTAATATCCTCACCGGCAGCAGAGCCGCCGCCGGTCGTTATACCGAGTGCGGTCTGACCCGGCTCGCACACGAAACCATGTTCAATAACGATATTACGGCATTCGTCCCCAACTATGACGGCCGCAAAGAGGAACCCGTGGTACTGCCTGCCAAAGTGCCGAGTCTGCTCATGCTGGGCAGCGACGGTATTGCTGTGGGTATGTCCACATGCGTACTGCCCCACAACTTCAATGAACTTATTGATGCGGAAATCGCTGTTCTGGAGGATCGTCCCTTCCTGCTGTTCCCGGATTTCCAGCAGGGGGCGCTCATGGATGTCAGGGATTATGAAGACGGCAACGGCCGTATCATACTCCGGGCGAAAATAGACATAGAGGGCAGAGATCTGATAATCCGGGAGATCCCGGCAAGCTGCACCACAGAATCCCTTGTCAATTCCATAGAGCGTGCCGCAGAAAAAAACAAGATCCGTATATCCAGTGTCGATGATTTCACCACCGATCACGTGGAAATAAGAGTTGTCCCCACAAGAGGTTACACTCCGGAACAAACCCTGCAGGGGCTGTATATGTATACAGATTGTTCCGTTTCCATTTCCTCCCGCATAGTCGTGTTGTGCGACAGACGGCCGGTACAGATGACTGTAAGTCAGGTTTTGCGCCGCAATGTGGAAAAACTGAAACATTATCTGAAACAGGAACTGGAAATAGATCTGGCAAGGCAGAATGAACTGCGCCACGCCAAAACCCTTGCCCAGATTTTCTTTGAAAACCGCATTTACAAGAAAATCGAAGAATGTAAAGATCAGGCAGAGGAATACAGGGAAGTACATGCAGGGCTTGCCCCCTTCCGGGAGCAGTTGACCAGGGATGTGACAGATGATGATATTGACAAACTCCTTGCGCTGCCGGTGCGCCGCATTGCAAGATTCGATATAGAAAAAAACCAGCAGGAACTTCGTGCCATTGCTGACAAAATCAAGGATATCAAGCATAAACTTGCCAATCTTGTACAGTACGCCATCGAAGTCCTTACCCGTATCAAGGATGAATACGGCAGTAATTTCCCACGCCGTACAGAAATCGAAAATATTGAACAGATAGACAGGAAAACCGCCGCATTAAGCAACATCAAGGTAGGTTTTGAGCGCAAAACCGGGTACGTTGGTACACAGGTGAAAAGCGAACTCAATATAATGGTCAATGAATTCGACAAAATACAGTGCATGGAGCGTAACGGGAAATACAGGATCATTCCCATTCCCGACAAACTGTATGTCGGCAAACTGGCGGATTTCCGCCGTTTTGATGAAAAAGCGGAATACGGCGTTATTTACAAAGACAGCAAAACAGGAAAATTTTACGGCAAACGCTGCAAAATCGATAAATTTATTACGGACAAGGTTTACGAACTTTTTCCCGCAGGGAATAAATTGGAGATTTTCACTCCGAGAGCCGATGCGGTATATGAATTGCTTCTGCCGGTAAAAAAAGGGTCTGAGAAAACCATCCCCGCAGAACTCAACCTCATGACTCTGCCTCTGCGTTCCGCCAAAGCCCGCGGTGTACTCGTCGCTGACGGCAGGGAAATACAGAAAATCACCCACAAACGGTATCTGGAACCGGAGGAGCTGGCTCTCTTTACTGCTGTCCCTGCAGAAGCTGTTCCAGAAGCTCCGGCTCAGGAAGAAGCCTCTGTGCAGGAAGAATCCCCTGTGCAGGAAGAAGCTCCTGTGCAGGAAGAAGCCCCTGTGCAGAAAGTCCCGGCAGATACGGCAACTATCTCTGCTGCCGCTCCAGGATATCTGCTGCCGGATATTGAACCGGAAACCCAACAGGACAGGAAGAAACGGAAAAACCTTCCCAAACCCCAGCCGCCGGCGCCCGCAACCTCCGATGATGACGGACTTGGTATTGTACAGCCGGAATTCGGATTCTGACCCTTACTCTTCTGTGCCTGTTCCGTTGCGCCAAGTGAAACCGCCACTGCCGTCCGGCAATATCCCGCATATATCCGCAGGCAGTTCCATTTCCGGCCGGATAAACAGTGCAGTTGACCAGTAATCAGCCTCCGCCCCCCGCCGGGCGATCACAGTCACGCCATGCAGTACGCTTGCAGCAGTGCCTTTTTCCGGGTCAATAATATGTTTCCCCCTATGGTAATCACCTGAAGAAGCACACGCATACCCCGGTGCAAGTTTAAATATTCCACCGTCACCATCCGGCGCATCCGGATCGGCAAAAGCAACTTCAACAGCCTCCACATTGCCGAAAACCCCTATATTTCCACCGGCATTTATCACCCCTCCGGCAACGCCAGCTATCTTGCCGCATGCTTCCATGGCACGATCCAGTGCATACCCCTTGGCAACTCCCCCGAAATCAAATTTGACACCGCTTTTCAGTATTTCTATCCTGCCGCCGGTTATTTTCACCGCCTCATGGAATCCCACCAGTTCCCCGGCTGCAGCAATTTCCTCTGCCGTTGCATCCTTATTTCTGTAAACCTCCAGCAAAGGCAGCACCGAAGGATCAAAAACCCCTCCGGTTTCATCACAAGCACGTCCGGAAATCAGAAAAAGCTCCGCCAATTCCTGCGAAACCTCAAAAACTTCCCCTTCTTCAGCACCCCTGTTTATCTGCGATAACTCCGAATCAGGCACAAATATATCAGCCGCATCTTCCACTTCCCGGAAAATCCTCTCCACCTCCCTGACTCCACGGCGGCACTCATCTTCCGCACCATACAGCCAAACTGTACACCATGTATCCATCGCCTGAAATCCATATTCAAAACCCGACTCCCTTTCATTGCGGATATACATGGTTACACCCCAAATTATGGTGCTTAAAACAAAAAATCCCAAAGAAATCTGTATTCTTACTTTATTTTTCATATTTTCCGTTTGATTTTTCCCGCTTCCATGCTATATTATATATCGTTACGCAGCCCCGTGGTGTAATGGTAGCACAAGTGATTCTGGTTCATTTTGTTGAGGTTCGAGTCCTTACGGGGCTGCCATTTTTTTTGGTGTGAAATCAACGTCTGTCCTCATTTCCACGCTTCCGGGTTGCCGTTTTTCCAGTGTGAAATCAACGTCTGTCCTCATTTCCACGCTTCCGGGCTGCCGTTTTTCCGGTGTGAAATCAACGTCTGCCCTCATTTCCACGCTTCCGGGTTGCCGTTTTTCCGGCGTGAAATCAACGTACGTTACATGGTTACCGTAAAACCCTGCGCCGTTTCCGGCGCCATCACACAAAGAACGGGATGAAATACTGGCATTCCAGGCATCTCATCCCGATTACAACATCCCGGCAGAATCACGGCTGCGAAAGCGTTAACGCTTCTTTATCAATATCAAAGCAGTAGGTATTTGTCTCCGGATCGATCAATACAACATATGTCAAAGTGGTTCCATTTTTCAGAGTAACAACATATTTGCCGTTCTTCACTTCAATATTGCTGTATTCAATATTATTTTCAGCAAGCTCCTCTGCCAGGCTCTCCTTGTAACGGCTCTCTGTTACATAATCCTTGCCCCAAAGATGCCAGACAGCAAATATCACTGCCAGAATCAACAGGATTATTGCAGAAATAAGATTGCGCCTCTTCATTTTGTCAACGACCTCACGACTGTTGACTTCACTCTGTCTCTGCTGGCAGCCGCAGCAGCATCTTTCATTTTCTTCTGACATCTTTTACCTGCTTTCTCTTTTTGTTGAACCAAAAATTTTTGGTGAACGGATATTGCACTGCAAGTTCAGTACATCCTGCCCTACTATATCCCGGCAAATTCATAAAGCAAACCGTAAAATGATTTTTTTCGATTTTTATTGCAATTTCATCCCCTTGTTATTTGCATTTCTCCATTTTTCATATATATTAATAATATAATGCGCCCATAGCTCAGTCGGTAGAGCAAATGACTCTTAATCATTGGGTCCAAGGTTCGAGTCCTTGTGGGCGCACCATTTTTTTTATCTTTATAAAAAATTCTCAATAGATACCGTTGTGCCGGGGATAACATTTATTATATCCATAAATATCGATATCCCGCTGGATTCTCTGCTCATTGCCTCTGACAACAAATGTTATGAACTTTCTTTTGTCCGGCCCATAGTGGATTTCGACGGGCATATAATTGCCGTACGCTGTATAACTGTATAAACAGAGACCGCATAAAAAAACAGGGCTGTTGCCGGAACCTTGCAAAAGGTAAACAGCGGCCCTGTTTTTGCGTATGCAGTTTTTTCAGAGTATGGGATGTATCAGGCGCGGCATATCGGCTTCTTCTGCCGGGCCGAAGTATTCAACATCAAATGCCACCCAGTAGTTATCTGCAGTTTCCAGCATAAGGGTATGACCATTTTCGTGGTTTACTGCCGGCAGACCGTATTGCAGGATCCTTACGCCGTCGTAGTAAAGGGTCACTCTGCCGTCGATCAGATAAACATCCACTTCCACAGGGCGGTCAAGTACAGAATAAGAGCGGCCGTGAGCGGCTACAGTTACATCGCTTACTTCCAGACAGTCATTGGGATCTATTTTATCAATGAACCATCCTTTACCTGCCTGGTGATAGTCAAAGGTGATTTCCAGACCGTCAACAACGAATTTGAATTTGCCGGAATGACGGAACTTGAGCTTGAAGTTGAAGTTGTCCGGCAGACTTTCGTTATATATCATCCGTGCCGGAGAACCATTTGCACGGAGTCCGTATTCCAGACCGCTTTCCGCCACCGGTACAAATTCCTCTGCCTTGAACGTCCATTTTGCCGGATCGATCTCATATTGTTCCATCAGCGGTACAGCCGGGGGAACATCCGCCACAGGACGGGTTGGATCGGGAAGGTCAAAGGCGGAAACATCTACAGAAGCCGGGGCAATATGATAGATGTTCAGCCCGCGGACAGCAACAGAAAACTTCAGTATTCCGTTTTCAAAATCAGGCGTTTCCTCCCTGTTCAGACAGCGTACCTGCAGTTCTTCACCGGGGAAGAGGCCGGAAATATCGATAATATTTTCCTGCGTGCCTTCGTAAACAATATTACTGGACATGAGAACAGCTTCATTTTCTGCCAGATAATAAGATGTGCACAGAGTATTTTCGTTGAGTATCTGAATATGGGGCTGTTCCGCAGTGTAGGGATAAAACTCCGTATCCGGATGCCGCTTGTTTATACGCAGATAAGATTCGTAACTGGTACTTGTACCGGCTGCGGAAATAACATGATGCGGAGCGACCCATGCCCTTCCTTTGCTGCTTCTGAGGGTTGAGTCGATGTAGAAGAAGGGGAAAAATACTCCCTGATAACCGAAGGGATAACCTGAGTATATCACCGAAAAAATTTCCGGCGGAAGCAGATAACCCTTGCGGTAACGGCTGAGCTGTTCACCATCCCAGTAAAAGTCACAATGGGAGAAGTGGACAAGGCCGAAATACCCTCCCGTATGATGCCAGATGGGATTTTTGTGACCGCGGGAGTCGAAGATACCCCGCAGGCGTTTTATGTACGACCGCTGTCCTGCAACGTTGCCGTCGTGCCAGCTTCCGTCCCACAGAGCAGGCAGATTCGGTGAACAGTTATGATTCAGATTTTCGCATGTGAAAGGTACTGTGGGGCCATCCAGATATATACCGGGCAAGCCGGTTTCTTCCACGATGGTTTCGATATTATCGAGCATAAATTCACCGATCTCGCCGCGGAAACAGGTAATGGAACAGGGTATCCCTTTGGAGATACCGTACGCTCTGGTGTAATCCGGGCGGCGGGGATAAGAAATGAAATCGGTAGGATATTTTACTGATTCGGGAGCATTTTCTGCTACGGTGTGTCCGAAATAGATAAACTGCTGCCTGCTTTTGGCGGCAGAATCCTGAACCCGCTGCGCTATTTCCGGAAGTTTTCTCATATCAGGATAAGACTGCCATTCCGACCATTCTTCAAACCAGTATATACTGTCCAGAAGCGGTATGAAATCACTGCGGAAGGGGGTAAACTGCAGGTGGAATTCAAAAACATTGTCTTCCGGAGGAGTAAGACCGTCTTCCGAAACAAAAGTAAGCAGGATCTCATCGCCGTCAACAACTATCTGTCTGCCATCTTTGTCAGAATAGAAAACCTGATGACCGTATGTGAAGATCATACCGCCCTGACGGTTGCCCACCCAGAGTTCCCAGCTGTTGTTGCCGCAGTAACCGTGACCGCCTGTTCTTATGAGCTGCTGGGTCGATCCTTTGCTCACATATTCGGCAAGACCTTCGGTAAGAGGTATCCGCAGCCGCAGAGTATCGGGTATCGTGGTTTCCAATCCGGTAAGGCGGGCACGGACAGTCATAAAACCGTCATATTCAGTACGGGTTTTGATTTCCAGCCCGGGAAGAGCTTCCGAAACCATTTCAACTGCTGTGGCGGTCTGACTGTAGGAGGCTCTGGCGTTTACAGGCAGAAGTACGCCGTCCACCTCGGCTTCCAGTGTAATCGGCCCGGCAAGTATTTCCTGATTGCGGCTGTTGAAGATGGAGACGGGGAACATACCGTCGCCGAATTCAACGGTACCGTGGGTCAGGGTAAGAGTACCGTCGGAAAATTCCGGAGTTGTCCAGGGGTGGGGAACTCTTTCTTCCAGATATTCCATTGCCACGCCGAACCGCCATGCAGGGGGCTCCAGGGCTGTAAATTCCTCCCGCAAAAGCTCTTTTCCGTCACAGGAGAGAACTGCGGTTATTTTTGTACCTGCTTCAAATTTTGCAGGCAGTTCAAGGCGTGTCGCCCAGTGGCTGGAACCCGTGGCGGAAATGCTTTCTCCATTCACGGTCAGGGTGATTTCTGAGCCTTTCCTGCCGGAGGGTACTTCGGCTGCAACTTCACCGGCTGCGGCATAATATTCTATATCAAGTCTGCCCCGTACGGGAATTGAGTTTTCAGAAGCTGATACCGTTGGCGCAATTGCTCTGACAGGCTCAACTGTTGCTTCTCCATTACGGTCGAAATCAAGGAGTTCTGCCTTACCTACCGGCAATTTATTATACCCGCCGAAACTGGGCAGATACCAGCCGTAACGGACGTCGCGGCTGAAGCGGAAGAGATTGAAGTGCACCATCGGATTGTCCTGCCAGTTATATCCGACAGAGGCAAAAGGTATCCGGAGCAGAGCCGCCCAGCCGCCTTCTGCTTCCACTGTTGCGTGATCGAATTTTACATCCCGCAACAGTGTTTCATCAAAACTGCGGCTGGCTGAGTTTGCCATATTAACAGTCATTTCGTAAAGATGTGCACAGCTGCCCAGTGTGCCGTAAGCTCCTTCGTAGCCGCCCATAGTCATATTGGTAGTTACTTTGCCGTCAAAACCGATAACCACCTGTACTGCTTCGTCAAGGGTCACATCATCCATGGAGTCACGTTCAAAGGCCCGGGCAGTTGAAAAATCATTTTCTGCACAATGGGCCGCGGCCCAGAGATTTTCCCCGTCGTGGAAGAGATAAAAACTTGTGGCAAGGGGAATTGAACCGAAACCCTGATGATTGGTAAACGTACGGATAACGGCCGCCCCTTCCCAGTCAGGATCCCAAAATGAATCAGCGGCAGCCAGTTCCGCAGCCTTTTCTGCTGTTATCCTCGGGATTTTCACCACAGGTTCGGCAGCATAAAGAAAAAGAGCCGCCAGAAATGTAAAAAAAACAGAAAAATATTTCATTTTTGCAAATCACTCCTGAAATTATGTTTAAATCTTATTTTTACCATGTTTTCTTCTACTATAACACCGGATACCTTTTTTGCAAGGTACATTTTTATAATAAGGTTTGTATTATTACAAAAAACTGCTGCAAAAAATATTTCTGCAGCAGTCATGTTGTGTGGTGCTATGCAAATATGACTATTATATTATTACGTTGCATCTGTTATATAGACATCACGGTCGCCGTTGGCAGTTCTTGAGCCCTGTTTTTCTTTGATATCCTGAACATGACCATCGCCGTAAACGGCATTGCATTTGCCGTTGTGTTCCCAGGCTTCGTATTCATCGCTGTTGCCGGGATGGCTGGATTTATCATACAAACCGTCAGCCATGATATAACCGGTGGGTTTCAGATTGGTAACAGGGGGACAGGCGGTATAGAAATCGCCGATCTTGGTACGTTTGGCTGCGGGGATGCCCAAAATATGCCAGATAATATCCCAACCCCAGACAAAGCCGAAATGGTTGTAGTAAGCACCGCCGTCACGGGCAGGACATTTGTTGTATGTTCCGTGTCCGCCGGGGAGATAGCCCCACTGATCATAGTAATAAGTCATGGCGGCTTTCCAGCTGGTGCTGCCCTGAGTACCGCCCTGGAAGAAGAGCATATAATCGTTATGATCATTGGCATACAGCATAAATGTAAGTCCCCAGGTCTTGAGGTTGGATTTGCATTTTACTGCCTGAGCGGCGGCACGTGCTTTGCTCAATGCGGGCAGCAGCATGGAGGCGAGGATGGCTATGATAGCGATGACCACAGTCACTGCTGACGGGTAAAAGTGAAATTACATAAAGAAAGGAACAAAACAAACAAAAAAGTCAAAAACAGTTATCGGAAAAGCAGTTAAATAAGCAGAAATCAATCAGGGAAAAAGGAGAAAAAGAAAAATGAAAAAGCAGAGTTTTACACTTATAGAACTCTTGGTGAATGTGACTTGTCAAGTATGCTAATATTATATTACATTTTCCCCGGAAAGTCAAGGGGGGGACGGAAAAAAATTGTAAAAAAATGCGTATTTCAGTGATTGAAAACCTTATTTCATCTGATTTTTTTGCTTTCTGCGTTTGATTTTACCCATTTTGCGTTGTATTATATATGGAATGCTTTAACATATCAACAACAGGAGAAAAAATGGAACATCTCAATGTACCTCCGACCAATCACGTGGTAAAAACCGATTACACTATTAAGCGTGTGGTTTTCCATCCAGTTGTTGACTACGGCACGGAGTTTCTTATCATCAGTCGCAGCATGATGGACTTCATCAATAAAAACTGATAGATGCGGCAGTTTGCCAATGAGGTTACGCGGTTCATTTGCCTGTCGGTCTTTGTCATCATCAGTTTTTTCAATCAGCTGCAACTGTCCGGCTTTTTCATCAACATCAACCCGGTCAAGAATGACTTTTTCGGCGTTAGTAACTGCAACTAAACCCAAAAGATCCTGCAGTGGCTGATGTATGGCGATCTTCTGAACATTAGGATTCTTGGTCTTGTTGGACTTATTGGCACTCTTATTTTGATCAAGTGCCTCAAAAATCAATTTGCGTTTCAAATTGCTTGCCGCAGGTTCCGGAATCACCCATGACGGATCAAAGTTTTGAATTGTCCG
>JAZSGI010000054.1:0-9624 GCA_045532655.1 Victivallaceae bacterium | reverse complement strand
ATCGGCTTTACGCAGATCATTGAGGTTTTCCACAGTCAGGGGGTGATAGATGACAGTGTTGTTTTCAAACTTCGGTCCTTCTTCATCCACTTGCCGTGAACGGGGTTCGATATTGTCACCGGCAAGGGCACCGATAACGTCAAGCACCTGGGTGTAGTTATCAAGAGCATCCGCATAATCACGGGGTGCGGTATCAAACTTTCCGGCGTTCTGGTAATTATCTTCCATCAATCCCACGGCTTCGCTCAGGTCAAGGTTGGCGAGAGTGTTGCGGAGATCACGATTGTCTTGAAAAAAGTTAGCCATAATAGAAATTCCTCTCCTTATGCCTTTGCCTTGAAAGCCTTGATCATCATGGGAACCACTGCATTCAGATCACCCACGATACCGTAATCGGCCACAGAGAAGATGGGGGCCGCAGGATCGGTGTTGATGGCGATGATCTTGCTTGATTCATCCATTCCTGCACGGTGCTGGACGGCACCGGAAATACCGCAGGCGATGTAAAGGCGGGGACGGACGGTGACACCGGTCTGACCGATCTGATAATCATGATCGATCCAACCGGCATCCACAGCGGCACGTGATGCGCCGATTTCACCGCCGAGAGCATCGGCGAGTTCACGGAGCATTTTGAAGTTTTCTTTGGAACCGACACCATAACCGCCGGCAACGATGATGCGTGCGCCCTTCAGGTCGACGCTCTTTTCTTCACGTACACGCTCGATGACCTGCACAACCAGTTCTTCCGGCTTGAGTTCAACCTTGACCGGAATGACTTGTGCCTTGCGGCTGAAGTCGGGTTCACCGAGTTTCATAACGCCTTCACGCACCGTCACCATCTGGGGGTCATCCCAGGTGTTGACAATGGTTGCGATGATGTTTCCGCCGAAAGCGGGGCGGATCTGCATGAGTTTGTCTTTATAGCTCTTCTGATTGACCTTGTCTTCAAAATCATCGATTTCGAGAGAAGTACAGTCAGCGGTAAGACCGGCGAGTTTTTCGGAGGCGATACGGGGGGCGAGTTCTCTGCCCTCCATGGTGGCCCCGAAAAGGAGGATATTGGGTTTGTGTTCCAGTACAAGATCCATTATCACCCGTGCGTAGGGGAGCACGGTGAAAGGTTCAAGGCGTTTGTCCTGTGCAAGATACACAGTATCGCAGCCGTAGGCGGCAAGAGTATCAACGCAGGATTCCACGTTGTCACCCAGAAGAACAGCTTCAGTTTTTACGCCGAGGCGTGCAGCAAGTTCTGCGCCTTTGCATACCAGCTCAAGGCTGACATCGGCGATCTTGCCTGCTTCCTGTTCGACGAATACCCAGACGTTGCCAATTTTTTCGGACATAATATTACCCCAGAGTGTGATCGCTGATGAGTTCATGGATAAGTTCGGCGATACCGCTTTCGGTGGGCTCAATGGATTTGGCTTCACTGGCGGTAAGCACGACCGACTGAATATTCTTCACCTTGGTAGGTGAACCTTTGAGACCGATACGTTCCACATCGGCACCGGCAGCGGCGGCGGAAAGTTCGGTAATAAGCAGACCTTTGGCTTCAAGAGCGGCGATTTCTGCCGCTGCTGCAGCTTCGTCAGCGATTTCTTTTCTGACTTCACTGGCTGTGCGGGCACGCTTGTATTTCATGATACGGCGGGCAGCACGGGGGCGCGGGGAATTGGCGTCGACCACAGTGGCAAGCACCGGCAGCGGAGCGGAAAGGATCTCGTAACCGCCTTCGATGCAGCGGCGGGCAACGATCCTGGAACCGTCGAACTCAATGACTTCTTCAACGTAGGCGATTTGGGGCAATGCAAGTTTTTCTGCGATCTGGGGACCGACCTGGGCGGTATCGCCGTCGATTGCCTGACGTCCGCAGAGGATCAGATCATAGTCAACTTTACGTGCGCAGCAGCTCAAAGCATAGCTGGTTGCAAGTGTATCAGCACCGGCAAAGGCTCTGTCAGTAAGCAGAATCGCCTCATCCGCACCGCGGCAGAGGCAATCACGCAGCACATTTGCTGCATTGGGCGGCCCCATTGTGGCGACAACAACTTTTGCGCCGCATCGGTCTTTGAGTTCCAACGCCAGTTCAAGAGCGTTAAGGTCCTCAGGGTTGAAGATCGCCGGCAGTGCGGCGCGGTTGACGGTACCCTGCGGGGTCATTGCATCCCCTGTAATATTCTGGGTGTCCGGAACCTGCTTGACAAATACAAGTACAGTACTCACAGTCTTACTCCTGGTTAGATGCGCCTTTCCAAAGTCCAAACGAACATTGCTGGTGCTTGCAAAAGTTCCAAGCGTCCCGTTCTGCGTCAGTTACCTTACAGGCAGCTGCCTTGGAACGGTCAACTTCTCCTTTTTTGCAATCCTGCCGCAAGCCGTCGTTATGCTTTGGTCAGCACATTTCCTGTCGAATTACAGACAAAAAACGGCACGACACTCCAAGCTGGAAATATTCCGGCAAGAGATAGTCGTCAGGTAATATAGCATAAAAATGGAAAAAATCAAGTTTGAGAGCGGGCAAAAAGGGGAAAAGGTGCTATATTTATCAGCATAGTTATGTGGGGATGAGGTGAAAATATGCAGTCAGGAAAGGATTAGAGATAAAAATGTGTGCCGGTAGAATAATTGAAGTTGCTGCGGCGGTGATCATACACCATGGAAAGGTGCTGGCGAGCAGCCGTCCTGCTGACCGTACCCATTCCGGCAAATGGGAGTTTCCCGGAGGTAAAGTGGATGCCGGTGAGAGTTTGCAGGAAGCTCTTGAAAGGGAATTGCTTGAAGAGTTGGGGCTTCCTGTTGAGGTGGGGGATGAGTTTATGTCTGTTATGCCGGAAGAGCATTTGCGGATAACTTTTTTTCTGTGCAGTGCCGTTGATGGTGCTGTTCCGGAGGCGAGGGAAAACCAGCAATGGTGCTGGGCTGATGCTGAAACATTGGGTGCGCTTGATTTTCTGCCTGCGGATATTCCAGTGGCGCAGAAGATCATTTCTCTTCTTGCTGCAGAACAGTAAAAAATGCTTTCTCCGGCTGAAAAGCTCTATAATCCGGCACAACAGTTTGCTAAAAGTTCAAACTTGTGCTATATTAACATTTGAAAATATTTTTGAAAATAGTTTTTAAATTGTTTTTTTAAGGAGTTTGCTATGTTTGAAGCCCTTGGCGATAAACTTTATGATGTCTTCCGCCGCCTCCGGGGCAATGCTGTGCTTACTGAAAGCAATATCAGTGAAGCAATGAGGGAGATCCTCGATGCATTACTTGAGGCAGATGTCAATATCTCTGTAGCAAAGGCATTTACGGAACGTGTTACCAACCGTGTTGTGGGCGAAAATGTCCTGAAAAGTGTCACGCCGGCCCAGCAGGTGGTCAAACTGGTACATGACGAACTTATTGCTTTGCTGGGCGGTGACGCTTCCCCATTGGATCTTTCTGCCGATCCTGCGGTGATCATGCTGGTGGGTCTGCATGGTTCCGGTAAGACTACCACTGCGGGTAAACTTGCCAATTATCTCCGCAGCAATGAAAAGAAAAATCCTCTGCTTGTTGCCTGTGACGTTTACCGTCCTGCAGCGATTGATCAGCTGCAGGTGCTTGGCAGGGAACTGGATATTCCGGTTTTCAGCGAAAAAGGCAATCTCAATGTTTCATCCATTGCGGTAAAAGCCATTGAACATGCCAAATTCAACCGCAATGATGTCGTTATACTTGATACCGCCGGACGCCTGCAGATCGATGACACCATGGTTGCTGAATTGATCGCTCTGCGCAACAATATCCGTGCGGATGAGGTCATTCTGGTGGCAGATGCCGCGCTGGGTCAGGAGGCGGTTTCTGTTGCCGGAACATTCCACAAAGCCATCAATCTTACCGGTTTTATTCTTACCAAGCTGGATGGTGATGCCCGCGGCGGTGCTGCGCTTTCCATAAGAGAGGTTACCGGTTGTCCCATCAAGTTTATCGGTGTAGGTGAAAAACTTACCGATCTTGATTTTTTCCATCCTGACCGCATGGCATCCCGTATTCTCGGTATGGGCGACGTTGTCAGCCTGGTGGAACAGGCAGGCAGAAACATTGATATGGAAGAGGCTGAAAAGTTGAAAAACAAGCTGAAAAAGAGTCAGTTTGATTTCAATGATTTTCTTGCCCAGCTCCGCCAGCTTTCAAGGCTCGGCGGCATGGAAGGCATGCTGAAATTTCTGCCCGGCGGCAGACAGATGCGTGAAGCCATCGGTTCTCTTGACGAGCGTTATCTTTCCCGGATGGAGGCGATCGTGCTTTCTATGACTCCGGCGGAACGGGAAGATCCTGATCTGATCGATTTTTCCCGCCGCAAACGTATTGCCAGAGGTTCAGGGACAAGAGTTGAAGATGTTTCAGGTCTTGTCAAACAGTTTATACAGATGCGGAAGATGTTGAAGAAAAGCGGTTTGCTTTCCCGTCTTTTCGCAGGCGGCGGCGATATCCCGGCGGCTACTCTTCCGGCCGGGGCGCAGGGCAACGCCATGAACGCCCTTACCGCTCTTGCTCCGGCGCAGGGTATGAGCAAAAAAGAGCAGGAAAAGAAAAAACGTCTTGCCAAACTTCAGAAAAAAGAACGGCAGAAGCAGCGCAGAAAAAAACACTGACGGGGAGATAATTACCAATGTTGACGATTTTGATTGCAGTGGCGGCAGGGGCTGCCGCCGGTTTCTTTGCTTATCAGGAATGGGGTACAGTCTGGGGCATCATCTGCGGTTTTGCCGTGTTGCTTACAGCACAGTTTACCGCAGGGTTGATCGTCCGTAAGAAAGTCGGTGCGCTGCAGCAGCAGATGCAGCAGCAGCTGACTCTGGGACAGGCAAAGGTGGAACGCAAACTTACCATGATGCAGCAGCGGGGCAGCGGTGATATAAAAGCCGCCAGACAGATGCTGGAAAAAGAGCAGAATATACTTATTGCCGAAGCTCTCAAGTATTGTGACCGGTTTGATGCATACAATAAATGGAGTCCCATGCTTCCCCGGCAGATCAATACCATGCGTTTTGCCTTTTATTTTCAGATGAAGAATTTCAAGGCTGCCGATGCCATAAGTTCCAAATGCATGTTTTTTGATGCCCATTCCATTTCCATGCAGCTGGTGCGTCTTTACAAGAACTCCGCCCCGAATCTGGATAAGTTTTTCCGTTCCAAAGTGCGGCGTCTGCGGGGCGACAATATGGTGCTGCCCTACTGCACCTATGCGTGGATACTGCTTCATTCCGGACGGGAAGAGGAGGCTGTCAAACTTATGGTGGAGGCCCATGGCAAAAGCACTCATCCGGTGATAACCGAAAACTGGGAACGTCTGGTCAACGGCAAGGTAAAGCAATTCAATCTCAGCGGTCTCGGGGAAATGTGGTACAGCCTTTACCTTGAGGAACCCAAAATACAGAAATCCCGTATGGGTCGTCAGTATATATGAAATTTATTTTTATAGGAGATATCGTCGGCAAGGGCGGCAGAGAGGCCGTTCTGAAAATGGTTCCTGAACTGAAAAAAGAGTTCGGGGCCTCATTTGTTATTGTAAATGGCGAAAATTCTGCAGGCGGCAACGGTATAACTGCCAAAATCGCCGATGAATTGGGCAAAGTTGCCGATGCCATAACTCTGGGGGATCACTCCTGGGATCAGAAAGATTTTGCCGGCGAGATCGCTTCCTGTGCCAAAGTAGTCCGTCCTGCCAACTTTACAAAGGTACAGCCGGGATGCGGCTGGAAGGTTTTCCGTAATCCCTCCGGCGGTGATATTGCAGTTATCAATGTGGTTGGAAGGGTCTTTATGAAAGATTTTTCCGACTGCCCATTTGCCGCCTGTGACGCTATTCTCAAGCAGCTCCCCGGTACGGTAAAGACCATTTTTGTGGATATCCATGCCGAGGCCACCAGCGAGAAGATCGCCCTCGGCCGTTATCTTGACGGCAGAGTGACTGCGGTCATCGGTACCCACACCCATGTGCAGACTGCCGATGCTAAAATCCTGCCCGGCGGCACGGCATATCTTACCGATGCCGGGATGACCGGAGCGGAAAATTCGGTGTTGGGCAGGACAGTGGAAAGTGTTGTTGCAAAGTTTACCACAGGTATGCCGGGCAGGCTGCCGGTGGTTGAGGATGGTATTCGTATGGACGGTGCCGTGGTTGCCTATGATTACAATACGGGCAGGGCATCGGATATAGAGATTTTCTCCAGATTTTTTGAACCGGGCAATGCCCGCGGGGAGTTGGATTGAAATGAGTAATGGTATTTTGAAGTTGCAGAAAAAAGGTATTATGGTAGCCCCGTCATTGCTGGCGGCAGATTTCGGTGAACTTGCTGCTGAGATCGCAAGGGTGGAACTTGCCGGTGCAGATATGCTGCACTGCGATATTATGGATGGACATTTTGTGCCGAATCTGAGTTTCGGCGGACCGGTGCTTAAATCTGTACGTAAAAAAACAGATCTTGTCTTTGATACGCACCTGATGATCACTGATCCCCTCCGTTATATTGATAATTTTCTGGGCAACGGTTCCGACCATATAACATTCCATGTGGAAAGCAATGATAATCCCGATCAGGTGATCACTGCCTGCCGTGACGCAGGAATTTCCGTGGGTATATCCATCAAACCCGCCACACCGGCATCCGCAGTCATGCCTTACCTTGAAAAGGTTGATATGATACTTATTATGAGTGTCGAACCCGGTTTCGGCGGGCAGAGTTTCATGCCGCAGGTATTGCCGAAAGCCGAAGAACTCCGCCGGGAGATCGACAGCCGCAATCTTAATGTGCTTCTGCAGATAGATGGCGGGATCGATGCCAAAACTGTGATCCCGGCTGCTGCTGCCGGTATAGATGTAATGGTTGCCGGAACTTCAGTTTTCCGTCATCCGGAAGGCGCAGAAACAGCTATACGCATCCTCAAAGAGAATGGTGACAGGGCAAGGGGCAGATGAGCGGCGGCAAGTGGCATGAACTGGGACCGTTTGTAGTTTTTGACGTGGAAACCACAGGAATGAGCCCCGCCCGTGACCGTATTGTCCAGATAGCGGCACAACGTATTGACACGGACGGGACGGTTTCAGAATTTGAATCTCTGGTCAACCCTGCCCGGCCCATACCGCTGGCGGCGATGAATGTTCATCATATTACTGACAGAATGGTGGAAAACGCCCCCCGTTTTACCGAGGTGGGATACCGTTTTCTTGATTTTTGCCAGGGAGCGACACTGGTGGCACACAACGCCCGTTTCGATCTCGGTTTTCTGCAGGAGAGTCTCTGCCGTTGCGGACTTCCCCTGTGGCAGGGCAGGACAATGGATTCTGTGATCCTTGCCAAGCGTGCGTTCCCGGGATTACCCAGTTACAGCTTGCAGAATCTGCGTACTGCACTTGATCTCGGGGACGATCCGCACCTGGTTGCACACCGTGCCGACAGTGACGTGGTGTGGACAGTGCGTCTGCTGGAAAAAATAATCGTCAGGCTTATAGAAAAAGAAAGTCTCCGTTAAAACACTGTGTTAAAGCGGCTGTGTCGGATTTTTGGCGGCAATGCGGTTTATAAAGTTGGCGATAATGCCGAAATATTCATCGTCGCCTATTACTTTTCTTATGTCGCAGTGGTCAGCATCAACAATATGGATTTCCTTTTCGCCCGCAGCAGCAGCGTACAGTTTTCCGGCATTGCGTACCGGGACAGTGGAATCGTTCCTGCCGTGGAGTATAAGCAATGGTGCAGTAAGACCCCGCAGCCATTTTTCATTGCAATAGACATCGCCGGGCAGATCGGCGAAGGGGACGATTGCCTGATAAAGCGAGGCAAATCCGGCTTCTATTATCACTCCTGCCACCGGATACCGGCTGGCGAGGAAACTTGTGGGACCGGAGCCCATGGAGTAACCGGAAACGATTATTCTCTCCGGCGGTATCTTCTCCTCCTCCGTCAGGAATTTGTAAACCCTGTTGCAATCCCGCAGGGCGTTGAGCAGTGAAACTTCCCCCTCTGACGAGCCGAATCCTTCGTAATCATAACCGATCACGCCGCAGCCCAGCGCATGAAGTTTGTCCAGCAGATGGCGTTTGCCCTGGAGATCTTCAAGAGTTCCGTAACTGTAAAGGATCGTCATTGCCTCCGGAGCCGGAGGCGGCAGATAATAAGCGGCAATACGTACATTCTCTGCCACCCGGAGCCACGTTACAGGTTCAGGCGAAGTTTTTGGTGTTGAAGCCGGGCGCAGAGCCAGATCCTGCAAGGTTGCAGCCGGTTTTGCGGCAGCGGAAAAGGTGCCGCAAAACCAAAGTACAACAGAGACAGACACGAGAACAGCTGTTTTTTTCATATATCCCCCCGATATTTGTTTTTAACGTTGTACTCTGCCGGAAGCTGATCCTTTCATCAGATTTTCAACCTCTGCAAGGGATGTGAAATTATAGTCGCCGTGAACAGTATGTTTCAGCGCACTGGCGGCAACAGCGAAACGTATTGCATCGGCAGGGGCAGAGTATTTTTCGCTGTTAAGAGCGAAAATCAGCCCGGCGCAGAAGGAATCTCCGCCGCCGAAACGGTCGACAATGTTACGTATTTCATAAGGTGAATAGGAGCCGTCAACGGCAAGCGGGGCAAAAAATGCTTTTTCTGCAGCGCAGTCATAAAGCATACCACCCCAGTTGTTGTGATCGGCGGAGAAACTTTCCCGCAGGGTAATGGCGATATGCTTTGCTTTCGGGAAAAGGGCGGAAAGTTTTCCTGCCACATCTTTGTAACCGGAAATATTCAATTTACCGGCATCGATGGCGGTATTTTCCGCTTCAATGCCGAAAACATCGGAAGCATCTTCTTCATTGCCGATGATCAGATCTGCATTGGCGACTATTTGCAGCATACACTTTCTTGCCAGTTCGTTTTTGGCGGTGCCTTCTTCCCAGTTCCAGAGTTTTTTGCGGTAGTTGAGGTCAACGGAAATGGAAATATTTTTTGCGGCAGCCTTTTCTGCTATGGCAAGGGTCGCTTCAAATGCGTTGCGGGTAAGGGATGGGGTGATACCGGACAAGTGCAGGTGGGTCACACCGTTGAGCATGGCATTAAAGTCATAATCAGCCGCTCCCAGCATGGAAATGACAGAATACTCACGGTCATAAACTACATTGCTGCCGCGCATGTTTGAACCGTGTTCCGCATAATAGATGCCCATTCTGCCGCCTTTGGTATAGCGTATGCAGGAAACATCCACGCCGATACCGGCAAGTTGTCCGGCACAGCATCTGGCAACGGGATTGTCAGGCAGGGCAGTAAGGTAACGGCTTCTGCCGCCAAGCATGGCGATGGAGGCACAGACATTGGCTTCGCCGCCGCCGAAAAGAGCATCAAGTTCACCGGGAAGTGCCTGTACAAAACGTTTTTTCCCCGCAGGTGAAAGCCGGAGCATGACCTCTCCGAATCCTGCAATACAGAAATCTTTCATTTTAATCTCCTTGGTTAATGACATGAGGCAATTTCAAAACTCCTCAAATTTGTCAAAGCGCCCTCGCTTCGATCTGACAAAGGGAGCGTTTTCGGCTGTTACCTTACAGGTAGCAACCTCAAACTACCCTTTGCAGCTCTTTGCGAATGGCATCTTTGCCATTTT
>JAZSGI010000238.1:0-8394 GCA_045532655.1 Victivallaceae bacterium | reverse complement strand
AAGTTTCTTTTACCAAGAGTTCTATAAGTGTAAAAATCTACTTTTTCATTTTCTTCTTCTTTCCTGTTTGCATGTTTGTTTTTTTTTTGTTTCTGTAAAGATTTTACAGACAGTTGTTTACGACTTTTTTACTGCCTATCGGTTTTCCTGATCATAATTAAGTTGTTACCTGACAGCAGTAACCCTGAAAACAACTTATCTTATAGATATCTTGTCATTTTTTTACCTCCTTGTCTGGTGAATAAGATTAACGTTGCAGCAATTTTGCCGGAACGCAGAAGCATTTTATCTGTGGCGGCAGTTCATCCGTCAGTAAACGCACTGCAAGTTTCCCCATCCTGTATACATCTACTTTTACTGTCGGAAAGTGGTATGTGGAACTGAGTTGGGGGATGAAGTTATCATGTCCGGCTATATATATTTTTTTATCCGGGTGTTTTCCGTTGAGGTACTCAATGGCTCCGGCAGCCATAACATCATTGAAAAAGAAAATTGCATCAGGAACGTGGGGCAGTAATTTTTTTGTTCCTTCCACCCCCAGTGACTGCAGAAAATCTATGGAAGTATGTGCCGCTTTTGATACATTAACTGTTGCAACAAGCTCTTCCCTGAACCGGATACCGAAGTGTTCAAGTGCTGTAACATAACCCTCCTGCCGCAACTTATAGTTTATATCTGTATGGTCGCATGTAACAATACCAATGCGGTTGAAACCTTTTGACAGAATATAACTTGTCATGGCATAGGCCCCGCCGAATTCCTCGGAAAAGACTCCTAACAGATTGGGTGGGGTAATATCAAAATTTTCAAACTGATAATTAAGATTTACAAAGCTGACATCAGGATTATTCAATGCAAGCCGTCTCGGAAATTTCAAATCATGGGGCTGAAGCATGATCACTCCCAGCAGATATATTTCCTGATTTTTTTTCATATCCTCCAGCCGCTCTTCAAGAGCGTTGCCGAATATATGAAGTATATCAATTTTCAACAGCCTTGCTTCGTTATGAATTGCCTGGGTAAAATGCAGAAGCATTTGATCGTGGTCCACACTGGCGGGTGCATGTATAATAATGGTACGGCTGAGATTCTCCGGCATGGCTTTTATTGCGCTGCGCTGAAAAGCAAAAGTACCCTTCTTGGGGCGTCTGTAACAATAGCCGTTGGCAATAAGTTTTTTCAGAGCATTTTCTACGGTAATGATGCTTACACCGAATTCTTCTGCCAGTTGTGTGATAGACGGCAACATGGAGCCGGGAGCCCAGAAACCGGATATCAAACGCTCTTTAAGCAATCTGTAAAGTTGTTGATACAGAGGTTCACGACTGGTTATGTCAAGTTTTGATTCCGACATTTCTGACTCCTGTTTTCCTGATTCTGTGAACCAATATAATCTTGGAAAATAAAAAGTCAAAATAGAAAAATATGAAAAATTGAGAAAAATAAATTGATTATTATGATTATTAAAAAAAACAATAATAAATGTTTCAGATTAATATGTAATAATATTATAAATCACCAATTGTGATTGTTTTTGACTGCGGCTCTACAGCCGGTACTGGTTGATAAGCGGGAAAGATTCTGAAAAAAATACGGAAGAAATATTCTGCAGTGACATTGCAACAAAAAAAGAGGTGTCATGCCGCATTTTTCTTCACCGCAAGCAAAAGAAGAAAATCATGAATCCTCAAGAACCGCGTTTTTCTTACGCTCGAACATGGCAAAAATACTTGTTTTTGGGGAAAATTACGGGATGCCCGGGAATGTCAGATACTTGTTTTCTGCCGGGAATTTCGAGGCTGTTTGCGGGTGGCGCTATAAAAGTGCTATCATTGAATGAATGATAATTTATGGGGGAAATATTGACTTGGGGGTTGATTTCGTATGTAAGTGTGTGTATATTTAACCCTTATCGGAGAAAATATTTCATTATAAGGAGTTTTTTATGGCTTTTTGTAACGTACAGAATATTCCGCTTGTCGGTTATGCCGGATTGCCGGAGACCGATAAAAGCGACAGGGCGATTGCCGCTTATATCGAAGATAATCTTGCTTGCGGACAGAATTTGCTGACCTTGAACAGTGATCTGCTCGTTGACCT
The DNA here is from genome assembly GCA_045532655.1 of Victivallaceae bacterium. GTDB lineage: Bacteria > Verrucomicrobiota > Lentisphaeria > Victivallales > Victivallaceae > JAVBQJ01. The sequence goes on along the minus strand of JAZSGI010000238.1, from coordinate 6,294 downwards.
GCTTGATAATCCCGGACGGGTCGAACCTGTGCGCAAACTCCACGAAAACTATGGTGTTTACTGCCGTTGTGCTCACGGTGCGTGGAACAGCAGGGTCGGCGCAGGAGAAGAAATGTCACTGCCATTTGACGGCCCGCGGGAAAGAATGATTGAGCGCATCAGACGAACCATAGAACTTGCAGCAATGTTCGGTGCTGATACATGCGTTTTTCATACAGAACCTGACCCTGACGTGGAGGACAGACCGAAGCACAGTTTGCAGGAATGGTGTTCGTATGTGGAGGATGCTCTGGAAAAATTATTGCCCCATGCAGAAAAATACGGCGTTGTCATTGCTCTGGAAAATATCTGGACGGAATTAACTTCCGGCGATATTCTTGCAGGTTTCTGCCGCAAGTTTGATTCTCCGTTTCTCGGGCTTTGTTTTGATGCCGGACATGCCAATGTCATGTCTGCTTCCGGAGCACGGAGCTGCGGGTGGATACCCTGGTGCTGTTCCACCGGACGGATCCCCTGGGATGATGATATTCTGGATAAAATGCTGCCGTACGTTGTAACTACACATCTGCATGGTAATTTCAGCGATACAGACAGTCATGATCTCTTGTCCCGCGGTAATATTGACTGGGAATCCGTTAAAAAGAAGTTTGCTTCTGCTTCCCGTCTGCGCAGTCATCAGCACGAAGTCAGTATTTCCCATAATTATACCGCGGCTGCAATAATGGCAGATTTTGCCGCAGTTATGGCTTGATTTTGCAGAAAATTTCCATGGATGTAAAAATCTTAAAAAAACTTAACTTTATTATATAAAAGGAATAAAAATGAAAAAGTTATTTTTTTTGTTGGCTGCAGTTTTTGCAAGTTTTTCTTCCCTGATTGCCGGGAGCGATTGGTTCCCCATCCTTGCATGGGGACCAACTGATGAATTCCCGCCGGAGGGCAGAGAACTGGTGCAGGAAGATTTTGACCTGATGAAAGAGTGCGGCTTTACCATTGCCGGATTTGCCAGTGAGAAATATCTGGACATGATTGCCAAAGCAGGGTTGAAAACCTATTTATATGACCCGGATATGGTCTGGGTGGCTTTTAATGTCAAAGAACCAACTGATTTTTCGGAATTTGTTGCAAAAACCATAGAGAAGATAAAAAACCGCCCGGAAGTCATCGGAATTTATCTGCGCGATGAGCCGGAGGCAGACGATTTGGCGGTATTGGGGGCTCTCAGTTCAGAAATCCGGAAACAGGCACCGGAACTTGATCCGTATATCAATCTTTACCCCAACGGTGTTTCTGACGAAAGATTGGGCTGCACTTACACAGAGTATCTGCAGAAATATATCGAAATTTGCAATATGCCATGGTTGAGCTATGATTTTTATTCACTGCCCAATGATCGCAATGAAGAGCTTTCCGACAGTTACTGGCTCAATCTCCATCAGGTTCGCACTGCTACTATGGCGGCTGGAATTCCTTTTTACTACTGCACTCTCGGAGTCAGTCACTTCAATTACCGGCAGCCCACATTGGATGACTTGCATTTTGAAATATATTCGGCACTTTTGTACGGCGCAAAGGGAATTGCCATTTTTACATATTTCACCCCTGTACGTGGAAATTTCCGCAATGGTCCTATCAATGAATTCGGTGACAGAACTCAGGTATGGTATGATTTGAAAAGTGTATTGAAAAGCGTACACAACCGTGCTTCTCTGCTTAATGATCTGGAATCAAAAGCAGTATATCACATCCCCCATATCAAACGGGAAAAGGGTACACGCAGTCCTGATGAAAACTCCCTGCTGAAAAAGGTATCCAACGACCGCAACGCAAGATTTGCCGTAGGTGAATTCGTTCACAAAGAGACCGGAGACATATATATAATGATCCTTAACAAAGATTTGAACAGATCTTACGTCATAGACCTTGAATGGCAGGGCAGGGAGCCGGTCTCTGTGGAGATCAATCCGGCCTCCCGCAAAGGGGAATGGCACAATTTTGCCGGTGAAGAAAAATGGATCGCCCCGGGGCATGCTCATTTGCTCCGGGTGAAATTCTGATTACGGCGTTGCCCGGAGTTGCATCTTTTAACGCAGTAAGATTACTTTTTGCCTTGACAGCCCCGGAAAGTGTGATATTGTATGAGGTAGTTTGTAAAACAACTTATAAATATCCGGGGTGTTATGGTAAAAAAAATCTTTCTTGCATGTGCCGCAATATTAATCTCCCTGTCTGTCCGGGGTACTTCGTTTGTAAAAACGGAGGGCGGACGCCTGGTACTCGGCAATGAATTTACAAGTCTTGTTTTTGAACCGGAAACTCTCAACCTTGAAACATGGTATGATCATGTTGCCGGGCAGAATATATATACCGGGAGCGGTCAGAGTCTTTTTCTGCTCGTACTGGGCAATGCCCCGCTGAATTACTGGAGTTCTTACCGGCACTCACAGTTGACACAGAATATCTTCCCGGACAGATCATGGGAGGCTTATTCGAATGAGGAAGGCGCAGGAGTGCTGTTGTTTTTCAACAACGCTCCCGTCGTTGATGCAGATGCAGCAGTAAACGCCGTTGTCAGAGTTTTCCTGTCTCATGATTCAGCCATTGCCAGATGGCACATAGCTGTAGAAAATAACTCTCCGCTTCCGCTTGAAGAGGTGGAATTTCCACGTTTGGGCGGCATCAATTTCCCCGACAGTGCCGACAGTCCGGAAGAAGAATATGTTATTGTCCCTCTGTACAGCGGTATAAAGTGTTTCTCCCCCCGTACCGCCTATATTACCGGTCAGGGCATGAGTAATTATCCGGGTGGAGGTTTATCGGTACAGCTGCTTATTTACAGCAACGATAAGGGAAGCAGTTTTTATTTCGCCGGTTACGACAGCAGGAACTATGCCAAAACCTTCAACTGCTCTCCGGCTCCCGGTAATACTGTTTTTATGAGCAATCTGCACTATGCTGACGGAGATCCCCGGCAGAACAGTTGGAGCCTGCCCTATGAAATTGCGGCTGGCCCCGTCAGCGGTGACTGGTATGACTGCGCCAAAATTTACCGCCGGTGGACATTGCAGTTTGACCGTTGGAAACCCCTGTACCTCCGTGATGATATAATGCCTGAATTCCGGGATCTGGCGATCTGGTGGAGCGGACACCCGTTGAATATGGAACGGGCATACGGCAACGGGGCTCTTGCTGAACGTATATGCCGGATAAAAAATGAAATTTTCCCGGATGTGACAATGGCTTATCACTGGTATATATGGTACAGCACTCCCCGGCATGATGTTGATTATCCCGATGTTTTTTACCGGCTGACAGAAAATTTTGATAAAGATGTTGCCCGGATACAATCTGCCGGAGTCCCGGCAATGCTTTACTCCAATATTCTGCTTTATGAAACATTTCTGCCCGGATGGAGCGAAGCACAGAAATGGGCCGGCCGCAACCAGTTCAACGAGTTGAATAAAGATGTGGGCAGAGGCATGTGGCACTCCGGGGACCCCAGATTTATTACCGGAATGTGTTTCGGGGCCCATGAATGGGTCGAGCATATCACAAAAGTTTACAAAATGCAGTATGAAGACTTAAATTGCCGTTTTTTTTATCTCGATCAATTATGCAACTTTCCTGTCCGCTGTTTCGCCAGAAATCACGGACACCAAAATTCAGGCGGCAGTTACATTGCTGACGGCGAAGGGCAGATAGCACGGAACATCCGCAATTTTGCCGCACCGGGCAGCGTTGCTGTTGTGGGTGAAGGACTTACAGAATGTTTTATTGACACTGTTGACGGCCTGCTCAATGCCCACTGCGATACAGATACAACTTCAGTGCCGCTTTTTCAAACAATTTACAGCGACAGGACAACAGAAATCGGAGTTTTTGTCGGTATCCGTGATCTGGAATTTGCCGGAACCATACCGGCAAAGATCGCTTTTAATTTTGTCAGGGGGCGGCAGCTGGGCTGGATGAATGAAGATCAATTCGATGTTCTGGCTCCAGCCAACAGGAGTTATGCAGATTACTACGCCTGTTGTGCAAGGGTACGCATGGCGGCGCCGGAATATCTTTTTTATGGTGAAATGCTGCGGGAACCTCTGCTTGACGGGGTTGCTGTTCAGGAGTATCAATGGTACACACACCGGCTGGGCTCTGTCGATAAGATGCCGCTGGCAGATGTCCCGGCGGCAGCATACCGGGCCCCGGATGGGAGTATCGGGGTGGTTCTTGCCAATCATACGGACAAAAAGCAGTTTTTCAAGATCACACCTGACTGGGAGGACTGGCAGCTTGTTCCTGATAAGGGGATAGAAGTAAGCAGACTTGAAAACGGTTCATGGCGGCACATGGACAATATTTCCGGCGATTACGCAACCGCCGTGGAAATGCCTCCTGCAAGTGCAACAGTGATAAGATTCCGTGAAATGAGGTGAAAATGCCTGATATAGCAGAAAAACGCTCCTTTTGGAAAAAATGTGCGGATGCCGTGGAAATACCTTTTCATTATACAAAGATCCTTCCGCACAGAGCCGTGGATATTGTTGAAAATCCTGCCTCATGGCAGGGACTTGAAGCCGTTTCTGCCGGAACAACAGAAGAAACTTTGCAAAAAAGTTTTGCTGCCGGGGAATCTGTAATTCTGGATTTCGGGACTTATGTCACCGGCAAACTGCATCTGAATATTGAAACAACAGAAGGCCGTATTCATGCTCCTGTACGTTTGCGGCTCTTCTTTGCTGAACAACTCTGCGAATTTGCAGGCAGCAACGGCAAGGGACTGCTTTCTGCCAGCTGGCTGCAGGAAGAGATAATCAATATCGACCGTACCGGATGCCATATTGAATTGCCGCGGCGGTATTCATTCAATTATTTGCGTATGGAAGTGCTTTGTGCCTCCTCTCCGGTTTATTTCCGGGATTTGTATGCTGTAAGCTCCACCAGTGCCATACCGTGCAGTTTTCTGCAGTATGAGAAGGGTGGTATAAAACAGAAGATAGACACCTGCTGTATCAGGACTTTGGAAAACTGTATGCAGATGGTTTTTGAAGACGGACCCCGGCGTGACCGTCGTTTGTGGCTGGGGGATTTGCGTTTGCAGGCACTGGTAAACAGTGTAACCTACCGCAATGCGGCACTTGTGGAGCGTTCCCTTTATCTGCTTGCTTCGGAAACTGCTGATAACGGTATGATCCCGGCATGCATATTTGACGGTGCAACTGTACCATCGGATACATATATAGTTGATTATTCGCTGCTGCTCGGGGATATTTTGTATTTCCATGCTGCATCATACGGTATGCGGGAAATTGTCAGGGAACTTTATCCGCTGGCATTGCGGCAGCTGGAGCTTTTCCGCAAACATATCGGCGGGGATGGTCTCTTCCGTGATCCCGGCGGATTGTGGCTCTTCATTGACTGGAGCGAAAAATTGGAGAGGGAATTGCCTGTTACGGGAGTTTATGTTTATGCTCTCAGGCAATGTGCCGGGCTTGCTGAAATGCTCGACGACGGGGCAACTGCCGTAACTCTTGCCGCTGAAGCAGAGGAAATAACACTGAAGTTGAGAAATTATATTTGCGATGACGGCTTGATAAGAACCGGAATGACCGGTCAGCTGTCTTATGCGGCTCAAATCTGGATGATACTGGCTGGAATATTCACTCCTGACCGGGGCAGGCAGGCTCTTGCTGCGCTTGAAAAACATCCGGAAAGCCTGAAACCGTTTACTCCTTATTTGTGGCATCATTATGTTGAAGCCTGTTTTGCTGCCGGAGATGCAGAAAGGGCGGAAAAGTTCATTTATGATTACTGGGGCGGTATGATAAAGCGGGGAGCAAGGACATTCTGGGAGGTATATTATCCGCAGGATGATAAATTTTCCCCTTACCTTGATCCTGCGCTGAACAGTTCATGTCATGCCTGGAGTTGCACTCCTGCCTATTTCTTCCGGAAATTTGATATTCCTTTGTAAAAAAAGGAAATATTTAATGGAATCTGTTACCGCAGGGGGGCAGAGCCGGATGATGCTGATAAAAACGATATGGCGGTTGTTGCATATACAGAAGATAATCTTGCCTGCGGACAAAAACTTCTTATACTCAACAGCGACCTGCTTATGGAACTTCTTGAGGCCTCCTGAGGGGTGAAGGGGGGACAGAGGCAATTTCAAAACTCCTCAAATTTGTCAAAGCGCCCTCGCTTCGATCTGACAAAGGGAGCGTTTTCGGCTGTTACCTTACAGGTAGCAACCTCAAACTACCCTTTGCAGCTCTTTGCGAATGGCATCTTTGCCATTTT
>JAZSGI010000193.1:0-14492 GCA_045532655.1 Victivallaceae bacterium | reverse complement strand
ATGAAATACAAGCGGTCAGACGGCAGAAGTGTGCGCCCGACACTTGTAATCATTGACGACCCGCAGACTTCGGAATCTGCCGGAAGTTTGGAGCAAACCCGGAAGCGGGTGCGTGTCCTTGCAGGAGACATCCTTGGTCTTGCTGGTCCTGGTCAAAAAATCTCCGGCATTATGCCCTGTACCATCATCCGCCCCGGAGATATGGCAGATATTATTTTGAACCGGAATACACACCCTGACTGGAACGGAGAAAAGACAAAGATGCTGTATGAGTTTCCGAAGAATATGAAACTTTGGGACGAATACGCCGAAATCCGTGCCGAAGCTCTGCGTACAGACGGCAATTTTCAAGCGGCAACAGATTTTTATCTGGCTCACCGGGAGGAAATGGATGAAGGTGCTGTGGTCAGCTGGGATGCCCGGTATAACCACGATGAAGTTTCGGCACTTCAACACGCTATGAATTTAAAGTTGCAGGATGAAGCGGCATTTCAGGCAGAATATCAGAACGACCCGCTCCCGGAGGATTTGTCGGATGACACCTTGCTCTCCGTGGATGAGATCTGCGGTAAGGTCAATGGCATTGCCCGGCATCGTGTTCCGCTTGCCTGTGACCGCCTGACAATGTTTATCGACGTTCAGAAGGCTCTGCTCTTTTATACAGTGGTAGCGTGGAGCGAAGATTTCACCGGAGCTATCATTGATTACGGCTCTTGGCCCGATCAGCACCGCAGGCAGTTTTCTCTTGCCGATGCCAATCCTACAATTCAAAGCACATTCCCCAAGGCAGGCTTTGAGGGCTGCTTGTACGCTGCGTTGACCAAACTTACCGATGAATATCTCGGCAGAGAATGGGAGCGTGAAGACGGGGCTGTGTTGAAAATTGAACGTGCATTGGTGGACGCAAACTGGGGACAGAGTACAGATATTGTATATCAGTTCTGCCGTCAAAGTACACACGCCGGTATTATTATGCCGTCTCACGGTCGGTATGTCGGAGCTTCTTCAAAGCCGATGACGGAATATCGCAAACAACCGGGTGACCGGCTGGGTTTCAACTGGATGGTTCCCAATGTGGCAGGTAAACGGGCGATCCGTCACGTCATCTACGATACAAACTTTTGGAAAAGTTTTATCCACACCCGTTTGGGAGTGGCGTTGGGCGATAAAGGCAATCTTTCCCTTTACGGCAGAATCCCCGGAGTCCATCAACTTCTGGCTGAACATCTGACCGCCGAGTACAAAGTAAAGACCCAAGGTCGCGGCAGAACCGTGGACGAATGGAAAATCAAGCCCGACCGCACCGACAACCACTGGTTGGACTGTATCGCAGGATGTGCCGTCTGTGCCTCCATGCTCGGAGCTGCTCTCCCGGAAACTCTGCCAGTGAAAAGTCCCCGTAAACCTATGATCCGTCTTTCCGACCGCCGCATTGGAGAAAGACCGCAAAATACCGTCAGCGGCAAAATGAAACTGTCAGATATCAGGAGGAGCAAAAATGGCTGATAAAGAAGATGTCCCGGAGCATATCCGGCAGGCTGTTGACCTTATTTCGGCAGTATTGCGGAGAATTAAGGAAAAGGCACTGGATAAATCGCAAGATTCATGCTTGTATATAGCAAAGCCGAAAGGAGTAACAACCTAATGGAAAAAAATAATATTATGCGGCGAGAAATTGCCGCGTTGGAAGATGCCTCGGTTGCCGAACTCAAAGCAAGGTTTTCAGAACTTTTTGGCTTTGAGTGTGGCGCAACCAACGCCCGGAATCTCAGGGCAAGGCTCACATATAAATTGCAGGAGATTTTCCTTGGAGGTCTTTCAGCAGAGGATCGAGCAATGCTTGATGCCATTGCAGATAAAGATCCGGCCGCAAATCTTAAACCGGTAAATAATGTGCCGAAGGTTCTTTCAAAAGGCACAAGGTTGCGAAGAGATTGGAAAGGCAAAACTTATGAAGTTTTTATCCGGGAAGATGGAAAATTTGAATATGACGGGACAATTTATCGTTCTTTGTCTGCCGTTGCAAGTGAGATTACAGGAACGCACTGGAACGGTAAAAAATTCTTCGGGGTGAAATGATGCCGTCGATAGTGAAAAAACGATGCGCTTGTTATGTAAGGAAATCTGTGGAAGACGGCTTGGAGCAAGAGTTCAACAGTCTGGATGCTCAACGGGAAGCCTGCGAAAATTACATAGCAAGTCAGAAAGGAAACGGCTGGATATGCCTTCCGCAACGCTACGATGACGGAGGTTTTTCCGGTGGAAACACGAAGCGTCCGGCTCTTCAGCAGTTGTTGGATGATTGCGAGGCCGGATTGGTGGATATTATTGTTGTTTATAAAATTGACCGTCTTTCCCGATCAATTTGTGATTTTGCTGACCTTACGAAGAAATTTGATGAATGGGGAGTGCAATTTGTCGCCGTAACGCAGGAAATCAACACTGCTACCTCCGCTGGACGTATGATGTTGAACATTTTAATAACCTTCGCCCAATATGAACGGGAGGTTATCACAGAACGCGTTCGGGATAAAATGGCTGCTACCCGTAAGAAGGGAAAATTTGTCGGCGGTTCAGTACCAATGGGATATGATGTAAGAGATAAGAAACTGGTGGTGAATTTTGCAGAAGCAGAGGTCATCAGAAAAATTTTCCAAAGATATGTGGAAATCCAATCCCCGAAACTTATCGCCATGGAGCTGAATGAACAAAACATCAAAACCAAACAGGGGAAAAAATGGGATACCGCCCACGTCAACCGAATTTTAAGTAATCATACTTATGTCGGGGAAATCAAATACAAAGATGCAATCTGCAAAGGTGAGCAGGAAGCAATTGTGCCACGAGATCTTTGGGACCGGGTAAAGGAAATTCAGCGCTCCATTGATCCGCAGTCAGACCACTCAAGACGGCAGGAAACAATTGCACCCTTAAAAAGCATCTTACGGTGTGGACATTGCGGTGGAGCGATGATGCCGACATACTCAAACAAGGGCGGTCGGCGGTATTATTACTATCTTTGCAGCAAGGATTCTAAACGGGCAATTTCAGAATGTCCGGTTAAGCAAATACCTTCCGGAGACATTGAGGCACTTGTCAGAAAGCAATTACAAAAAATGCTTTCTGATATTTCACTTGTTATGCGTTTTGCAGAACAGTCAGGGATGTCTCCGGTGGAGGTAGTGGAGTGTTTTCGGGAAGAATTCTGGAATGAAATCAGTCCCGGAGAATACAATCGCCTTTTAATACTTTTAGTTGAAAAAGCCATTGTTTGGGAAGACCGCTTGGAACTGGAACTCAAAACTTGCGGTGTAAAATCATTATTGGAGGAATTCAAAAATGAATAAAGTGGAAATACTTGAAAATGGGAATGTCAAAATTACAATCCCGATGTCGTTCCGAAGCTGTGCCGGAAGAAAAAGAATTGTCACGCCGGATTCGGAGACGAGTTTTACCGACCCGATGATAACCAATATTGCAAGGGCATTCCGTTGGCAGACATTGATCGATGAAGGCAAGTTTTCCAATGTTCACGAACTTGCCAGAGCCATCGGCAAAGACGATGCCTATGTGTCGAGAATCATCCGGTTTACGCTGCTTGCTCCGGATATCATCCATGCAGTCCTTGCCGGAAAAATAAATAAAAGCATCAGCACAGAAAAACTTAAACAGGCATTACCTCCTATGTGGGAGGATCAGAAAAAGATGTTTGATATAGAGTGACAGTTTTTCCTTTGTGGGGCGGTAGGAGAAATCCTGCCGCCTTTTTTATTTCTCTGTTCAAAGGTCGTATTTCCGTTCAAGCCGAACATCAGAACCAATTTGGAGAACTTTCCGAAGGGCATATTATGGTGTGGTAGTTATATTTGTTTCGGAAGAAAAGTCCTGAATGACTATGTTTATCATCAATGAGTAATGACTTTTTTAGAGATAAAAATTTGAAAGGACTTTTAGTCTCCAAAGTTAAGGTCGGCAAATAGAGAATAGCAAAAAATAGAGATTTCTCTGTTATTTCTGCGTGTGCTTCTGTAAAACCTTGCTCTCTAATCGTTTACAAAATAAGCGGGCATAAACGACCGCCGACTTTTATAAACAGAGAATTTGCCGGAACTTTATTCAAAACACACCGATTTAGAGAAAAATTGGCGTTCTCTATTTGTTCTCTGTTTGGGAGAGTTTAAGCTATAAGTACCTGTCATTCATTGGGTAAAATCAAGACACAAAAAAATCCAGCCATAAAGGACTGGATTGCAGAGAACAAAAAAAATGGTCGGGGCAACAGGATTCGAACCTGCGACCTCATGCTCCCAAAGCACGCGCTCTAGCCAGGCTGAGCTATACCCCGACATAAAAAATTATCTTATTACCACTGGATCAGCAATGATCCCCAGGTCATCCCGGCTCCGAAACTCGTCAGAAGCACCTTGTCCCCCGGTTTGACCAGACCATTGCGGTTGATTTCATCCAAACAAAGACCAATGGAGGCACTGGAAGTATTTCCGTAACGGTTCACATTCATGTAAACCTGTTCCTCAGTGACCTCCAACCGCTGGGCAACGGCTTTGATGATCCGTGCATTTGCCTGATGCGGCACGACCCAGCGCAGATCAGATGCACTCATATTATGATCAGCAAGAACCTTCTGGGAACTCTCCACCATTGCATTGACTGCAAGTTTGAAGACTTCACGCCCGGCCATACTGATACACTGCAGATTATCGTTGATATTTTCCGCAGTCAACGGCAAACGGCTGCCGCCAGCTTCGGTTTTCAAAAGAGATGTGTGGGCACCGTCAGAGTGCAGTTCACTGCCGATAATACCACGCTCACCGTCAGAAATTTTCAGAACCACAGCCCCGGCTCCGTCACCGAAAAGCACACAAGTATTCCTATCCTGCCAGTTGACCAGACCGGAAAGTTTCTCTGCTCCTATCACAAGAGCATACTGCAAAGACGGTTTGCATTTCAAAAGTCCGTCGGCAACGGTCATGGCATAAAGCAAACCGGAACATGCGGCTTCGATATCAAAACAGAAGGCATTGCATGCACCGATCCGCTGCTGCAATATACAGGCAGTATTGGGGAAAAGATGATCCGGCGTCACTGTACCGACAACTATAAGACCGATATCTGCCGCAGTTATACCGGCTGATTCTATGGCACGGCATGCCGCCATATAAGCGAGATCACTTGTAGCCTGTTCCGGAGAAGCAATGTGCCGCTCTTCGATACCCGTACGGGTACGAATCCACTCGTCACTGGTTTCCACCATACTTTCAAGATCTGCGTTGGTCAACAACCGTTCCGGGACATAACTCCCGGTACCGGCGATCATTGTGCGTTTGATGTCTGACATTTTCCCGATACTTTCAAATGTGTCTCTATGGCTGCTTCAAGCTCTGCCGTTGTCGCATGACACTCGTCCAGACGCCTGACAATACGCTCATTAAGTCCGAACTCACAACACTCAAGAGCGATCCTTATTGCATTGCGGATGGCCCTCGGACTTGATGAACCATGCCCCACAATACATATTCCATTCACTCCCAGAAGCGGTGCGCCGCCGACTTCATCGCCGTCGCCCAATCGCTTCAACTCCCGGAAGGCATTCTTGGCAAGCATCGCTCCGGTCATACGCAAAGCATTTTTGCCAAGAAAACTTTTCATCCAGAACATGATCGCTTTTGCCATGCCTTCGCACCCTTTCAACAGCACGTTACCGGCAAAACCATCGCAGATCACAACGTCGCATACATCCTCAAAAACCGAATCACCTTCAACATTGCCCACAAAATTCAGCGGCATATTCTCCAACAGTTTGAAGGTCGCTTTGGTCATTTCATTCCCCTTGGCATCCTCCCCGCCGACAGAAAGCAGTCCGATACGGGGACGCTCCAAGCCGTACAGATATTGAGCATAAATCTCGCCAAGTACAGCAAACTGGATCAGATTCTTTGGCGAACAATCAGGGTTTGCCCCCGCATCCACCAGCAGAAACCTGCCGTTGCGCTGCGGCATACTTGCCGCCAGAGCTGCCCGGTCGATCCCGAGCAATGTACGCACCATGACCTTGGTAGTTGCCACTGCCGCCCCTGTATGACCGGCACTGACAACAGCCTGCACTTCCTTTTTCTTCAAAAGCGAAGCACACACACTCATGGATGAATCTTTCTTCCCGCGCAATGCAAGTGTCGACGGATCTGACATCTCGATAACGCTGAAAGAATTTTCGCAAGTCAAATGCGGGTGATTGGCAATACCGTATTTGGCAAGGTAGAATCCAAGCTTCTTCACATCCCCCACCAGAACAAATTCATGTTCCGGGAAGTCGTAAAGAGCCTGCGCCACACCTTCTACAACTACGCCGGGAGCGTAATCGCCCCCCATTGCATCAACTGCTACCCGCATTGAACCATACCGTTTCAGTCAACAACAACTACCTGACGGCCCTTGTAAGTTCCGCAGCTGGGGCAGACACGGTGGGGTGCAGCCGGAGCATTGCAGGCGGGGCAGAAAGTTGCTGCGACACCTTCATAACGGTTGGCAGCTTTGCGCATACGTTTCTTCATTTTCGACATTTTACGTTTGGGCATTGCCATTTTTCAAATCCTCCAAAATTGGTTTTCTACGTTTTTTCAATACTCAAGTTACCTAATATACACCATTATTGATTTTTTACAAATGAATATTGCAATTACATGCATGCATTTTTTATGAAAAATTTCTCTGAAGCGGCTTTTATTTTCCATAAAGTGTATTATATTTATATATAGTTGGGTGCGCCGGAAGTGTTTTTTCTTAAACATTCCGGCACCGTCACCGGGGAATCACCGGCAGAAGAGTGTGACTTTTGCGGTTCCGGGGGCGGCAGTCACGTTTACATATATATGGTCCTGGTCAGAAACCAGGGCGGTTCTTTGGTCTTTTACGCACCTTCCGGTGCGATAACTGCCGACGGCATAAAAAACTGTCAGGCGCATGACATGTATCTTTACTGCAAAAAGATGCATGACAGCGGCACAGGCAGTACAAAAACGATTTCCCTGCAGAGGTTCCACCCTGCGGCAGGCGGGTCGTTCCCATGCTGTATGCGGCAAGTGTACCTTTGTTCCGCCTTGTGTCCCGACCGCAGAAAAAGTGAGAAATTCAGTGCAAGGCAGCAATATAAAATACAGTACCACGTGCCCAAACGGTACAGATGGTAATGCCGCAGAAACTTTTCCGGAGATAAACTCCAAAAGTTCGTTGCGTACTCTTGCCCGCACCCGTCTCAAGGCACTTACCCCGGCCCGGAAAGCAGAATATTCCGGACGGATAACCTGCCGTCTTTCCCAATGGGAACTTTTCCGCAAGGCCCGATATATCGCTGGATTTGCAGCAGATTCAAATGAACCTGACCTGAGCAGTATTTTTGACCGCAGATTTGTTTTCCCCCGCTGGAACGGCCACGCATACGAAATGGCACACCCCGGCTGGGATACTCCTGCGCCATGGCAGACAGGCAGATTCGGACTCTCTGAACCAACTGGGAGCGTCTGTGAACACATCGATGCCGAAGATATCCTCTGGCTCGTCCCCGGGATCGCTTTTTCCCCTGATGGCGGCAGAATCGGCAGAGGTGCAGGTTTTTATGACAGACTGCTTGCCCGCGCCCGCGGCGTATTCTGCGGGGTGTTCTTTGAATGTCAGACAATGGAAGCCGTACCGGTTGAACCTCACGACTGCCTCCTCCATTTTCTGGCCAGTGAATCTTCGATCCGGTCAACGGCAGCCGGTGATAAATTTTTTAACGGAAGGATCCGATAAACATGTATGTAGAAATCTCCCTCGGAGCCCTGGCAGCGGTAACAGCTGTTGCCGGTTGGCTGATCGGCGCAAAACGCGCTGAAAAAAACTTTAACGAAAAAGGCCGCAAGGCACGCACGGATGCAGAAGGCATCCTCGCTGATGCCAGAAGAGATGCGGAACGCATCCTCAAAGAAGCCCGTATCGATACCAGAGATGAGATCCAGAAACTGCGGGAAGAGTGCGATAAAGAGCTCAGAGACCGCCGCAGCCAGCAGCAGAAAAATGAACAGCGTCTCGTACAGCGGGAGGAATCCATTGAACGCAAAAGCAACGCTCTGGACAATAAACTCCACGCCCTGGAACGGCAGGAAACTGAACTTGACAATTCACGCAAACGCCTTGCCGCCAAAGAAGAAGAACTGCACAATCATATTTCCAGACAAATCGATGAACTGCAGCGCATAGCCCAGCTTTCCAGGGAAGAAGCCCGCACCATCCTGTTGGAAAAAATGCAGAACGAAGTACGCAACGAATCCGGACTCCTTGTTCGCAACCTTATGGAAGAAGCCAAGCAGAAGGCAGAGCGGGAATCCAGACGTATACTTGCTTACGCCATACAGCGTTATGCCTCTGATTGCACCTATGAACGCACAACTGCCAGCATCCCCCTGCCAAATGATGAAATGAAAGGACGCATCATCGGCCGTGAAGGCAGAAATATCCGTGCCATTGAAGCTGCAACCGGCGTCAGCATACTTATTGACGACACTCCCGAAACTGTGGTTATAAGCTGTTTCGACCCCGTCCGCAAAGAAATAGCCCGTCAGCTTATGGAACGTCTCATCGGTGACGGCCGTATCCACCCCACCAGAGTTGAAGAACTGGTGAAAAAGATCACAAAAGAAGTGGAAGAAGAGGTCTATTCCGCAGGCGAAGCAGCAGTTCTGGAAACAGGTCTGCAGTGCGTGGCGCCGGCAGTTATCAAACTCCTCGGCAGACTCAAATTCCGTTACAGTTTTTCCCAGAATGTATTGCAGCACTCTCTGGAAACATCTTATTTCATGGGCATGATCGCCTCCGAACTGGGGCTGGATGAACAAAAAGCCAAACGCATCGGACTTTTCCACGATATCGGTAAAGCCATCGACCACGAGGTCGAAGGTTCACACGCCGCCATCGGTGCCGATGTGCTGCGCAAACACAACGAAGCCAAAGACGTTGTCTACGCCGTCAGTGCCCACCATGCAGAAGTGGAACCGCAGAGCCTTTACGATGTCCTCATCAATGCCTGCGATACCTTGAGTGCCTCAAGACCGGGTGCAAGAAGTGAAACCACCGAACTTTACCTGAAACGCCTTGAACAGCTGGAAGCCATTGCAAGAGATTTCTCCGGCGTTGAATCCTGTTTCGCACTGCAGGCAGGCAGAGAGGTCCGGGTTATTGTCACTCCGGAAAAAGTCACCGAGGGCGAAGCACAAATGCTGGCCCGTGATATTTGCAACCGGATCGAAAAAGAAATGAATTACCCCGGACAGATCAAGGTCACCATCATTCGCGAAACCAGGTCTGTGGAATATGCCAAATAACAATACAGATGCTGTATCCGGCTTGCCGCAGCCGGATTTCCGCAGGGTACGTCTGGAAATAGATCTCGGCGCCATCCGCCGCAATTTCCAGCGTATTGCCGGTTTCGTCCACCCGGCATCTGCAATAGCAGTTTTGAAAGCCAACGCTTACGGTCTCGGCGTAAAACCGGTGGCTGAAACTCTGCAAAAAGCCGGAGCAAATGGTTTCGGCGTTGCAGAACTCCACGAAGCACTGGAACTTATACCCCTGGGCCTGCCGGTTCAGATTCTGGGCAACCTGCTGCCGGAAGAGATTCCGGCGGCAGCGGCTCACGGCATAGAACTTCCTGCAGGTGATCTGGATATGTGCCGTCATCTTTCGCGGGCGGCGGCAAAATGCGGCAAAACTGTCAAGTGCCATATTGCAGTTGATTCAGGCATGGGCAGACTTGGCTGCAATATCAGCGAAGCAGCGGCTCTGGTGCACGAGGCACGCAAACTGCCGGGGCTGGATATTATCGGAATATTTTCCCATTTCCCGCAGGCGTACATACAGAACGATCTCTTTACTCTGGAACAGATCGGGAAGATGAAAAAACTTGTGGAAACTCTTGCCGCCGACGGTATAACCTTCAGCCAGGTACACATGGCAGCCTCTGACGGCATCAGTAATTATCCCCAATGTGCCCGTCCGCCGTTTACCCGGGTGCGTGCCGGTCTGAATCTTTACGGTTATTACGATGATCAGGTACAGCACGCCATGCCCCTCGAACCGGTGGTAAGCCTGAAAACCTACCTTGCCAGTGTCCGCACCATTCCTGCCGGCGCCTCTGTGGGATACGGCAGAACGCACCGTCTGCCTGTTGATACAAAAGTGGGCGTTGTGGCGGCGGGATACGCTGACGGCCTGCCGCTTGCTCTTTCCAACAGGGGATATCTTCTGGTAAGGGGGGTGCTTTGTCCGATCCTCGGCAGGATCTCAATGGATTATACGTCAATAAGTCTGGCAAATGTCCCTGATGCCTGCTGGGGCGATGAAGTCGTATGTTTCGGCACGCAGCAGGATCAGGCTATTCCAATAAACCACTGGGCCGGTTTGAAAGGCACACATGTATACGACATACTCTGTTCAGTGGGTTCCCGTGTAAAGAGGTGTTATTTTGACAGCTGAAAATCTGCAGCAGCTCCGCAGAATTCACGCTTCCGGTGTTATTACTGATCCCGGTAAACGTGTTGAGATACTGAAAAATATCCGCTCATTCATCGTCCGGAGACGGGATGATTTCGCCGCCGCCCTTTATAAAGATCTCGGCAAGTGCGGAACAGAAGCTATGATGAGCGAGATCATGCC
The DNA here is from genome assembly GCA_045532655.1 of Victivallaceae bacterium. Classification (GTDB taxonomy): domain Bacteria; phylum Verrucomicrobiota; class Lentisphaeria; order Victivallales; family Victivallaceae; genus JAVBQJ01. The sequence goes on along the minus strand of JAZSGI010000193.1, from coordinate 3,788 downwards.
GGTTCTGCAGTCTCTTTCTCTCCTTATAAAAAAGACCCGTAAATGGTCGCGCCCCGTCCGCAGAAGCATTGCTCCGGTAAATTTCCCCTCCACCGGCCGCCTCGTACCTGAACCTTACGGAACTGTGCTGGTGGTTTCGGCGTGGAACTATCCGCTGCTGCTGGCCGTCGAACCATTTGCCGGAGCAATTTCAGCCGGAAACTGTGTTGTTCTGCGCCCAGCCCCGGCAGCCGCCGCCACTGCGGAACTGTTGCGGGAAATGGCGGCAGAGTGCGCTCCGGGAATAACTTACTGTACAGACACCCCACCGGAAGAGCTGGCAGAAATGGGCTTTGATTACATCTTTTTTACCGGAGGCGGCACAGTCGGCAGCAAAGTTGCAGCCGCTGCCGGGGCAAATCTGACCCCGGTCACATTGGAACTTGGCGGTAAAAGTCCCTGTTTTGTCTCTGCCGGCTGCAATATTGAATTGACGGCCAGAAAACTGGTCTGGGGCAAGTTCATGAACTGCGGTCAAACCTGTGTTGCACCTGATTACGTTCTGGCAGAGGCTTCTGTTGCAGATAAACTTGTGGAAGCCATGAAAAACACTATAAAAGTTTTTTATGGCGACGACCCCTCGGCAAGCAAAGATTACCCCCGGATAATCAATGATTTCCATTTCAGGCGTTTGCGGGATCTGCTCCCCTGCGGGGAAATTGCCGCCGGCGGCATCTGCAAAGAAAATGAAAGATATATAGCCCCGACGATCATAACCGGACCGAAACTTGATTCGCCTCTTATGCAGTACGAGATCTTCGGGCCGATATTGCCGGTGATCACTGTCAAAAACATGACTGAAGCAGTGGATTTTGTAAACGCACGTCCCAAACCTCTGGCGTTATACATCTTTACCAAAAGCAGAAAAGAAGCCGACGGGATCATTTCCCGCACATCATCCGGTTCCGTGGCTGTCAACGATACTGTAATGCAGATAATGAATCCCGCTCTGCCCTTCGGCGGTGTAGGAGCTTCGGGCTGCGGTGCATATCACGGCAAACTCACCTTTGATACTTTCACCCATTACAAGTCTGTCATGAATGCTCCGGCACATCTGGATTTCCCGGTACGGTATCCGCCTTTTGCTAAATGGCAGAAAAAACTTGTGCGGCTTCTGACCAGATAAAACCGGCCAAAAAAAGAGACGGCTCAAAACAATTGCCGTCTCTCCCAATACAAATCAGCTGTATCAGCAGGTCTCTATCTTCATTACCCGCACACAGGTCTGAATACCGTAATCAAATCCGATACATTTGACTGCAAGCATCTTACGATCCGTATCCTGAACAAAATCGACCTCTTCGCCGTTATCGATCCAGTTTGCTTTCAGTACCTTCCCGGTAAAACCGTCGATTGCCCGGGCACCGACACCGGCAATTTCCACGGTCACATTGGGATCCCCGTGTGAGATCCCGAGATCGTGGACAAAGTAATAATATGTATTACCGTTTTTCAGCAGGAAATCCCTGTTCTGACATTTGATCCCGTCTGTCGGTTTCGGCTTGTAAATACTTTCGCCATATATTTTGATCCATTCGCCGACAATGCCCAGTACAGCTCTTTCGTATTCAGGCAGCCCGCCCTGCGCTGTCGGCCCGACATTCAGCAGCAGATTCGCTCCACAGCGGCGGCTGTGACACAGCATTTCAATAACATTCCGCGGCGAAAGAAAATCAAAGTCCTTTGCCCCGATGCCCCAGTGATGATTCATTGTACGGCATACCTCCGCAGCAACATATTTGTCCCATCCTTCCCGGTCAAGGGGTTTGGCGGCATTGTTTTCAAAGGTGACGGAATCAAGCTCCGGATGTCCCAGTTTTCCCAGCTGAAAAAGTCCGGTATTATTGACAATAACAGCATCCGGCTGGTGTTTGCGTATCATGCCGTAAAGTCTGTCTTCCTGCCAGTCATCATCCGGCCGTGCCCAGTTGCCGTCAAACCACAACCCGCCGATACGCCCGTAACGGGTACAGAGGATTTCCACAGAATCATAAAGGTAATCAAGATATTCCCTGAACTCATCATTTGTCAGCTGATCTGTACGCTTGCCATGCCAATGCCAGTCAATGGTAGTGTGATAAAAAAAAGGCTTTATACCGAATTTATTACATGCAGCGACAAATTCTGCGATCAGATCCCTGCCTGCAGGGGAGTGCGGAGCATCAAATTCATTGAGGCCGCAAGTGTCATAAAGGGAAAAACCTTCGTGGTGGCGTGCCGTCAGTGTGATATATTTTATTCCGGCTTTGTCCGCAGCTGCCGCAATAGCTTCCGCATCAAAATCTGCAGCTGTAAAGGTATCAATAAGGCGGGCATATTCCTGCCAGTCGTAATTTTTCACATTCTGCACCCATTCCCCCTGTCCCAGCTGGGAATAAAGCCCCCAGTGCAGAAAAAGTCCGAATCCAAGTTCTTCAAAAGCAGCAATTCTTGCCAACGGTACCGGTATATTCATAATCTTTGCGCTCCTTTCTGAATTGATTATCTGTACAGGAATAATATAACGTACAGATACACCGAAAACAAGTCATAATTTTATGAATAAAAAAATATTTTATATGAAGAAAAAGACGATTACAGAGTAAAAGTTTTTCAGGTGTTGACAGGAAAATAACTTGCAATTTTTTTGCTTTTTTAATTTTTGAACCTATATTAATATTATTTTATGGTGATTGTTTACGGAAAAAAAGAAAGGTTCATATCTAAATGCAGAAATTCATGATCGCAATTCTTGTTTTCATCTCCGGCACAGTCTCTCTTATTGCCGGTGAAGCAGCTGCAGCCGGGATATGGTTCGACAGCACAGCAAGCAATGTGGAAGGTATCGGTTTCGGGATACCTGTCATCGGGACAGAAACAACAGAAGGTGCCTCCCTGGCTCTCTGCGGCAATCACACAGAAAAAATGGATGGTCTGCAGTTCGCTCTATTCGGGTTCAACTTCTCTGAATCACTGGAAGGTGCACAGGTGGCATTTGTCAATATCCAGGAGGAACAGCACGGCGATTTTGCTTTGCAGTGGGGATTTTACAATCAGGCCGGCGAAAACGGTATTCAGATTGGATTCCTCAACAACGCCTCCAACAATGCCTCGTTCCAGCTTGGCTTGCTGAATATCAATAAAAACGGTCTTCTGCCGGTGATGCTTTTCATCAACTTCGGCAGTGATATCTTTGATTGACAACAATACATTATCTGATTATGGAAATCATTAAAACAAAAGAAGAAGTCGAAAAGAGGATCAGGGAACTGGGCAGCGAAATATCTGCTTACTACAAAGATCTCCCTGTGACCCTGCTTGTAGTTATGAACGGCGGTATGTTTTTCGCAGCAAAACTTGCCGAAAATATGGATATTGAAGACCTCTTCATCGACTCCATAAGTGCCTCAAGTTACAAACACCATTCCAGCACAGGCAATGTGGAGTTGCGTTCATTTATGAAACTTGATGCAGCAGGAAGGCATATCCTTGTTCTTGATGAAGTCCTTGATACCGGTCGTACCATAAAAAAAATAAAAGAAAAACTTGCCGACCTTGGAGCATTGAGTGTAAAATTTGCCGTTCTGGTGGAAAAAACCATCCCCCGGCCGGACGGAGTTGACCATGCAGACTGGGCAGGCTTCCTTATGGAAGACAGATATCTGCTGGGTTGCGGCATGGATTCTGACGAAAAATACAGAAATCTGCCCTATATAGCCGTTTTCTGAAAACTCTCCCCCTTTAACGGGCCAGAGCAAGAATTATCACCC
>JAZSGI010000157.1:0-3150 GCA_045532655.1 Victivallaceae bacterium | reverse complement strand
TTTATTACCCTTTAATATCAAACTGTCGGGACGTGCTGCGATTGCCATAACATCATCTTTGACCATTGTGCAGATGGAACCGGGAGCTTCAACTTCTTTTGTGCGTACAATATTGCGATCTTTATCTGTTCCGTAAAAGATCACTTTGATTCCCGTTGCCCAGCTGATAAGCTTTTTGCCGTTGAGTTCCACAGCACGGATTTGTTGAGCAACACGAAGTTTTTTCTCCATATTACTTTCAAGTGTGGGCACACACAGCGGTGGACTGATTTCTTCTGCTGCCGGCAGCGGTATATCGCTGAAACGTTCTTCTGACAAACCGTCCGGACTGCCCCAATAGACTCTGCCAAACGAAAAATCAGATTTTACAGCAATAAGCTCGTCATAGCCGTCCCCATCAAGATCGATTGCCGCAAGTTGTTCGGCATCGACCTGAAAATCTTTGAACTCATTCCATTCAAACCCCAATGCTGTCTGTTCAAAAACACGCACCGTGTGATAGAACGGCATAGCAAATGCCAAAGCAAGTCTGCTGCTGTTTGTAAAATATCCGCTGCTTACGGATTCTGCCCACGGGGCCGGGATCCTGATATGGTTGTTTTCGTTGTAGCCATCCGGACCGCCAAAGTAAATATCGGTACTTGCGTAAGGTGCTGCCATATCGTATCGCCCGCAAAGGATGATATCCTGCCAGCCTCTATTATACAGATCAGCCACGCAACCGGTAAGACACCCTTGCCCAGGCAACTCTTCCCGGCTGCCGTCACTTTTATAGACATAGCTTTCGGCTGACTCGTGGTGATTCTGGCAATTGGCAAAAACCAAATCAAAGTATCCGTTATGGTTGAGATCGTACTGGTAGATCCTTTGCAATATGCCCTTTTTAGACACATAGATATTCTGACCGCCATTGCCGAACGTTCCGCGTCTGAACGCCTCAAAACCCTGGGTTATCCATGTTTTACTCATAAGCCCCATTTTTCCCTTGCTATTTACCGGTGGCAGACACCTCTTTAAGTGCTTGCTTAAAGAGTTCTTTCAATTCATCAGAGCATACATAATCCTTACCGAAAAGGTGTTTGCACAAGAACGGTACATTCTTTTCGGCATGGAAACTGTGCTGACTGGGATCCACATTGGCAAATTCCAAATATTCCTGCGGAGTAAGACCGGTAATTTTTTTAAGATCTTCTGTATCGTGGATGCGTGCTGCCGGATCGGCGTATTTGTCGTAGTAATGGATCTCCAGTTTATCTTCAGCACTGGCAAGTTTATAAGCTCTGGTGATTTTTTCCAAATGTCCTACCCACGGTCCACCTTCGGAATAAATCGCCGGCATCGGAGCCAGTGCGGCCTGTAAATCAGGCTGTATTTCAAACCATTTCAACGAGCCGGGCAGCTGCGCAGAGGCGCGATTGGGCCCCGCGGCAATTTCGGTAGTAGCCAGCACCCGCTGATTATATGCACTGACGAAATCATTGTAAACCACTGCCGCAATATCCTCGCTTACCACGGCAGAATATAATACACCGCCACACCCCAGGGACAAACCGGACAGGGCAATTTTTTTGTTATCAACCAGCGGATGTTTCTTCAAAAATTCCACGATCATCAACCGCTGTTCGGTAATAAATCCGTGATAAGTACGCCCCGCAAGCGGCAACAGTTGGAAAAACTTGCTCTGTACCAAACCGTACTCCACGCCATCGATATTGTTCGTACCGGTTGCCGGATTTTCCACAGCTACACCGATCATACCGGCTTTACAATACCACCACGCCTGTCTGTTGCGGAATGGAAAACGGCAGAAGCAATCATCCGGTTCGCCCGCCACAGCCCCCAGCCCGCCACCGGAACCAGGAGTACAGATCACAGCCGGGACCTGTTTCCTGCTTTGAATGACATCTTCGGGGATCAGTACCATTATTGGAATTACCAAACCTTCTTCGGGGTAAAACTCGTACTTGTAAAGCCGGTAGGAATCTCGTTTTTCTTCGCTCAATAACTTAAATTCCACATCCAGTTTATCGGTCATATTCAACAGTTCGCGCAATTTACTGCGTACAGCCTGCCGCCAGACAGTGAATTCTTCGTAAGTATGGACATTATCAAAAGAAAGCTGAGGTTTGATGTTGCGTATGGCATGCATCAGAAACGGCAGTGTAGCTTCGTACCGCCCGTCAGGACGTTTGCTTTCAAAGTCGGTTGCTGCAAATTTTTCACGCATTACGCCTGGGGGGGCCCAGTTTCTGAATTTTTTCATTTCTCTGCTCCTTTTTTCATTGACTCGACAAATCTGTTCAAAAAAGGGTCTGACAAGATTTGTTCTGATTGATAAAAGTAGACCCCGTCTGCACCCTGCAGGCTGTAATTACGAGACAGTTTTTCGTAATCCGCCGGGCGCGGCATCGGAGCCTGATTCAAACCGGTATTATTGGCAAGCCAACCATCAAGTTTTCCATAAATTTTAAGCTGTTTGCCGTATTGCTGTGCCAGCATCCGGTAGGGCTTTATATCCACTGCCGGATAGAATCCCAATATATGCCCTACACAAATTGAATCGATCAAATCTTCTTTGAGCAGAGTTTCAAAAGCCTGATAAAACTCCGGCAACCCGGCAACCAAAGTCAGATTGAATTCCAAATCCCGGCGGCGCTGTTCGCCGCATTTTTGAACAATGCGCCGGAATACATCCACTATATCTTCATTGGTTATCCCATAAGGATAACGAGTCAGATTCACCGCTATTCCGTCCACATCCATACTGGTAAGTTCCGCATAGATGTCGGCGGAATATTCGCGGACAGCGGGGTGGCTGTAATCGAGGTAGAGCCTGTGTAAAGGGTGAAAACAATCTTCGTGATCTTCCAACCACGGACTTGCCAGTAAACTCCCCCGGTATGGGCTGTTGATAGCAGCTTCGGCAAGGAATTTTATATTTTGTTTGCGGCAGGCGGCGGCAAGTTCACGCACTACATCCATATTCCGCATAGCTTCCATTACACCGTTTGAGCATTGCCGGTCATCGCCGGAAACAACATCTGAAATCGTGCCGGCAATCGAATTGCGATGCATCATCCGGCTTCCGACTCTGCCGCTTTCACAAATAACTTTATCTACGCCAAGCAACTTGTAACGTTGAGCTATTAC
>JAZSGI010000198.1:0-6417 GCA_045532655.1 Victivallaceae bacterium | reverse complement strand
CTTCATTTTACCAGTTATTTCGCCAATTTCTTTTTCCACCATTGGAAAAAGATAACTTTCGGTTGTATAGTATATGCCGGACAATCTGTTCATTTTTACCTCCGGTTGCTAGCCTGAGCTATAAAATGCACTCTCTGTCCAACTTTTTCAACTATTTTAAATAAAAACTTTTGAAATTACCTCTTCAGATTTATAAATTGAAAAAATTCCTTTTTTTTTATAAAATTTATTTGTAAAAATAAAAAACACCATTATTCTTTAAGTATGGTATGTTTTTATTACGAAAATATTTTATTGGTAATCAACCGCAAACAGGATTCAATAACAAGGAGATAACTATGAAATCTGTAAAAAACAAAGAATTACTCATGGCGGCTGACTTCGCCGGTTATCCGCTGAAAGAAGCAATCAAAGAATATTTGGAGAAAAAAGGCTGGAAGATCACTGATATCGGTGTAAAAGCTGACAGCGATCCCAATGATACTGAACTGATGTTCCACCGGATCGGTCTCCGGGTCGGTTCAATGATCACCGAAAAAGAGTTTGACCGTGCTATGATCTTTTGCGGAACTGGTATGGGAATACATATTGCCGCAAGCAAATGCCCCGGTGTACATGCCGGTGTAGTGGAATCAGTTCCCGCTGCTTTCCGTGCCATTACCGGTAACGGCGTCAATGTTCTGGCAATGGGCGCATTTTATGTAACTCCGGAACTCGGCAAACAGTGCGCAGATGCCTATCTGTACAATGATTTCGGCAGCGGCTGGGAATGGTGGCCGGATTTTGACCGTTTCCACCAAATCGCCATCGACGAGTTGGATGCCTTTGATTATGAAGAATACAAAGCCAACGGATTTAAAGTCAAACATCTTGGCGACTGCCATTGCGAACTTTACGACCGCCCGGAAGGTTCATCACCGGTTCCTCTGATGTGCAAACGCTGAAAAACATATTTATTTTTGACGGATCAACGGGACTTGTTGACAGTTTTTGTCAGCAAGTCCTTTTTGTATGCAATTCTGTATTTTTTCCGGAGGAGTGATTCATTTAACCGGCTGGACGTGGCTGGATCCTGTTACAGGCTTATTGATAGCAGTACTTATTCCGTACTCCTCACGAGAAATTTCAGCAGAAAGTTTTGTTCTGGCATTGGATGGAGTTCCGCGAGGTATCGACTTGCCACATTTGCAGCAGGAACTTTTACAACTGGACAATGTACTTGATATACACCATATCCATATACGGGCAATAAGCACGAGCGAAAACGAATTGACTGCCCACATAAAAATTCAAAATATATTTCTGCTTGAAGAAACAAAAAAAGAGGTGAAAGGATTTTTACTGCAGCATAACATCCTCCATTCCGTATTGGAATTTGAAAACAATTCTTTCTGCTGTTCAAGCCGGTGCTGACAACTGCGGAACCCGCAAATTCAGCGGGTAATCAGCACTTTTCCGGAAAGGGTACTGCGGAAACTTCCCGGTGTTTTGCCAGTCTCCCGCTTAAAAAAAGTATTGAAATAAAACTCGTTTCTGAAATTCAGGATCTCAGCTATTTCCCTGATCTTCAACATCCGGTTTCTCAAGAGGCGTTCCGCTCTGGCGCAAATCGCCCGGTCAAGGAATTTTTTAAGGGTTTTGTTGTAAGTCCGGGAAAAGTACCGGGATAACGAATCCGCAGAACATCCGGCAATATCTGCCAGATCACTTATGGTCGTCACTGCACTTGCATTTTCATGCAGATATTTGAAAACCTTTGCATCAACGGAACAGCTGTTTTGCATAATAACATCAGTATCCCCGATATATTTCATAACAGCTGTCATTATCAGACTGTGCAATACAAAAGCGTTTTGAAAAAAGCAGTCCTCGTGGATGCACTTCTGTACCCCGGTTATCCAATCTCTGCACTCTTTGGATTCAGCAAAAACCGATGTAAGCGAAAAAATATCCAACCCTTCACTGCAAAATAAATTAAAGTGAAAAGAAATCAGCAAAGTATTGCCGGTAAGCTTGAAATCGTACCTGTTGCCTGCGCTGAGAAAATAAACGCAATCTTTTTGCAAAGTATAACTTTTGCCGCATCCTGATATCTTTGAATTGCCGTCTGACTCAATAACTGCAAAGAGGCGGTTGAATAAATGGGTGTTGCTGCCGCAGAAGTCGATCCGTACCTCGTCACACTCAAAAAATTCCAGTTTGATGGAATTCAACCGTTCCATCAGAGTGCCATGATGCAATCTTCCCGTAAACATATAAATCGCCACCGTTTTTTATATTGAATTGAATATTTTACTGTATTATATTATACAGCAAACCCCGGAAATTGCAAATAAGGCGATAAAAATGTTGTACAGCTGAAAAAAAACTTCATGTATTGCCTTCCCGCTGGGCGGGATCGGCTCCAGTTCAGTAAGCATTTCCGTAATCACACATTTGAAGGAACATTCCCGGTATGCTTGGCTTTTTACCGGTCATACCGGGGGAGTTCCAGTCTTTCTGGGCTCTGGGAGACATCTGGGGTACTTATTTTCAGGACGAAAGTCAGGCAATAATAACCTTGCTGCATGGTGCGTTTACTCTGAAAAAACTTTTGCTCAACAGACATTTTGATGTAACGATCCTGCCGGTAGAACTGCATCAAGGTGATTCTCTGAAAATTCCATTCACTGCTGCCAGAGGGAAATGAAATCGGGCCAAAGGGATGGGGGCTTCCCCTCCCCCGTTCCATCGATCAATTTATCCACCCCGGAAGTATTAAATCAAAACCATTTCCACTCCGGTAACGGTCACGTGCTGCTGTTCACAAGGTATCCGGCAATGCCATTTCCCCTGTGGGGTTTTGAGTTCATGCCGACTCCCGTCCGGCAATATGACACATGCCGTACAACCTTCCGGCTGAATCAGAGTCAAATAAAAATCCCCTCCATTGCGCCGCCAATGTACCTTTACCGTACCGGAGGGAATCTGCACCTTGCACTTCACAAAACGCAGGTCACCCGCAACTTGCGGCTGCAGCAGGTAATATTTGAATCCGGGAAACTTTTCCACCGGTCTAATCCCTGCCAACACCCGGTAAAACCAGTGGCTGATGTCACTGAACAGTACATGATTAAGAGAACTGTTCCCCTGCCAGCTTTCCCACAGGGTAGTCGCCCCGTGTTCCATCATATATCCCCACGAAGGATATTCCCGTCTGACAGCCAGCGACCATGCCAGTTCATGATACCTGCCGCCGCCGTCGGACAGAGCATGCAGGATGGCCTCTGTACCAAGGATCCCACAGTTCATACCGCCGCCATCACGGGCGACAAGAGCGGCAAGTACCTGCAAAACCTTCTCTCTTTCTGATTCTTCAGGGATACCGAGATGCAGAGCAACAGACTGAGCTGACTGCGACCCGGAAGCATATTCACCTGTTTCGGGGGAGTAATAATGCAAACGGATGGCTTTGCGGCAGTTTTCCGCATACCCGGCAAAGCGTTCACTATCACTCTGCAGTTCCAATGCCGCAGCAATTTTACTTACAGTACTCCAGCACAACATAGCATAGGCAGATGTAAAAAATTCCCGTGGAGCAGTATATTCCATAGGAGTCCCGTAAGGCGGCACCCAATCTGCCAAGCCCCAATCAACAAGACCCCTGGCATTCAATTTGGCTGCATGGAGAAACTCTCCGTAACGCCGTAACGACTGGTAATGTTCTTCCAGTATCCTGATATTACCGGAGTACACGTAAAGCTGCCATGCAAGATATGGATATGCGATATCCCAGCACGGCCCATTGCCCCAGGCAAATCCCCATCCCGGTGACGGCACGATACCCGGCAACTCGCCGGATTCACGCATGGCATCACGGCAGTCCTCCAGCCACTTGCGGTAAGAGGTTTCCATGTCGAAATTAAGAAGTCCGCAATGAACAGAAATTTTAGCATCTCCCGTCCAGCCGTTTTTCTCCCGGTGGGGACAATCAATAGGTAATCCCTGAAAATTGCTGCGGAAACTATTTAAACACATCTCCTGAATACTGTTTATCATCGGATCAGAGGAAATAAACATTCCCCTGCGGGCAAAATCTGTGTGATTCCAGCAGACAGTTACATCAAGTATCTCCGTACCTTCCGGGAAATGGATCTCCGCATAACGGAACCCGTGATAGACAAAATGCGGCTGCCACACTTCTGCCCCCCCGTCTCCGCAAAGAATATAATTATCCTCCTGAAAAGCTCTTCCGGGAACCGCAAATTCGTTGATACGGCTGTTGTCACCGCGTCCGGAGGCATCAAGACGTTCAAAATAAGAGATACGAACCCTGCTGCCGGGTTTGCCGCACACTTTGATACGGAGAAATCCTGATATGTTTCTGCCTGTATCATAGATACGGCATCCGGACATCTCCCCCCGGTCAATGCGTTTCGCCTTCCATGACTCCACGGTACGTACGGGCGGCAGTTGTTGCGGCTTCAATTTCCCTGCAGGTGCGGGCATAAGCACGACCTGATACCATTGCAGAGCTTTGACAACACGGGCATCGTATGTTTCCCCAGTGCGCATATCGCTCTCAATTACAGGCGAAAGAGAGTATTCCCATGATTTGTCAGAAATTGTTATATGCTTTTGTCCGGCATCGTTTACAGTTTCCAGTTGACAAAGCAAACGGGGACGCCCCCGCCAATGCGCCTGATGAAATCCCCAGGGATCTTCGGAACAGGGATTATACCAGCCGTTGGCAAGAAGTATTTCCAAAGTATTTGTCCCCTGCCGCAGAAACTTTGTTACGTCACGGGTCAGATAAAGCAGCGTTTTGCTGTAATCAGTAAAAGCCGGTTCAAGCAAGTGATCATCGATCCGGCACCCGTTGATGGAAATTTCCACAAAGCCTCCGACAGCTGTATACAGCACCGCTCCGGCAGGATCACTGTCCAATGAGAACCGCTTGCGGAAAAATGCTGCACCGCGTTCAGGGAAATCAGCTGCAGTACCGATCCAATTCCCCAGCCAATCAACATGACCCATTATTCACCCACTGCATTTTCTGCAACTTGAGTCACAATTCCACGCTCCATCCGGCAGACACCGTAAATCAATCCCGCCAGCACAAGATTCGCCACCCCCTGAAGCATCAAATACATCACTCCGGTAAAATCAAAACGCACCGTTACCTGATAAACCGTTACCAGTAAATATCCCATATTGACGCACCATATCAAAAGCAGCATCCCGTGATGCGGAATACCGTTAACAGGCATTGCACCGGCTGCACAGCGTTTCAAGTCCCGCAAAATGGCACATCGTACCGCCCACCAGCACAGCAAAGCTGCCGCCATGGGTATACCGGCAATGAGCCAGAATTTCCACGCCAGCTCTTTATCCCCCTGCATAACAGCATAACAACCGAATCCGGCGGCTGCCGCTGCACCGCAAATTTGCAGGATATCGTAAGCTGCCACCGCAATCCGCAACCATTTCGCACTTGGATCAGAAGCTGACGGCTGTTCCATTGCCTCATTTCCATCAGCCTCCCACACTGCCGGACAGGAATAATTCCGGTATCCGCCCAGACGGCCCCATTCCCGGTACATCAGGTAACAGAAACAGGCTGCCACAAATCCCCATAATATCGGACAGACAGTGACAAAACGGAAATGAAATGTTTCGCTGTCCGGGAAACAGGTATTGAGAAAGTCAAACAGCCGGGCTGTTATAATACCGAAAACAGTGCCGGTAACTGAACGCAGCAGAGCCTGCATTGAACAGAAACTGCCGAAACGGGACTTGGGGAATGTCAGCATTTCCATCGGCAGCCCGGAGACCCCTGCCAGAGCATTCAGCACCAATCCGGCAACAGCACAGGCAATGGATATATAAATAAAATCATTGGGCGGCAGCAGCCCGAACACCCATTTTGCCCCGGCAATAAATGTTACACTGGCAAAAATGATATTATAGACAGTAATACGTACCGGATGCCACCTGTTCACAAGTCCGGAAACCAGAGCGACAACCACCATTGTTCCGCCGGTACCGATGATCAACGAAAATCCGTTCAATGTCCCGATGGATTCTTCATTAAGTCCCAGTTCGCACTGAAAGTTGTAAGTATAGATGCCCGCAACCCAGGTCAAAGCCCAGCTCATGGTAACGGCATAACGCAAAAGATAAAAACGGTGTGAAAAACTTTCTTTGACAAAGGTCTTGAATTTTGAAGCACTTCTTTTCCAGAAAGCCCATGCACTCCGGCTTTCCTCCCCGGTAACAGCCGGATATTCCCCCTCTTTGACCATCAGGCACATGACCAGCATCCCGACACCATAGAGAATTGCACCGCAAACAAAAATCAAACTGAAATATTTTTCCGTATATTTGAACACCAGCAGATTATAAAGTGCCGCCCCCCCTGTAGTGGCTATCTGAAAC